>JBGAMH010000082.1:0-12451 GCA_044223135.1 Candidatus Eiseniibacteriota bacterium
GACCGGTCGCGCGCCGAGGGGGGGGCCTGCCGCCCCGACCGGGCCGGTGGCTCAACGACTCGTGTCGTGCTCGAACTGCCCCGTCTCGATGTTCCGTACGAAGCCCGTCCCGATGAACTCGTCCAGAAGGTCCCGAATCGACTCGTCGCGACGAAGGACGGCACGCAGGGTCACGCGGCTGTGATTCCGCTCATCCCACAGGTAGTCATCGGGTTCTTCGTTCGCGGTGATGCGCCAGCCACTGTCCTCCTCGTCCACGGGTTCGTAGCGACGAAGCCACCCGACTCGCCGGCCGTCGAACAGCACCCGGTGCGAGACGAGGCAGTCGAGTCCATGCGGATCGGTCGGGTGGACCGGACCGGCACGCTGCAGATGGATGACGTGACGCGCGTCGAACTCGATCTCGTCACCCATTTCGAGGTCCTCGATGAGGACCGGTTCGTTCGCGAGCTCGCCCAGGTACGCCTCGTTCGGAAGAACCTCCGCGATCTCCACCCACATGCGCTCGCCGCTGGGCTCGTGGGGATCGTCCACCTCGATTTCGAAGATCAGGTGGACGAGGTCGCCGGGCTTCAGCTTGCGGATGACCTCGCGCGGCGGGACGTGAAACGTGTCCGGGTATTTCGCGGCCCGGAGGCGGGCATCCACCAGGTGCCACGAAGGCATGCACTGCTCCCGCGGGGGCGGTGTGGTGCGCTCGCCCGCGCCCGCGGGGACTCGACGGGGCGGCGGCGTGCCGGGGAGCGGAAGATCGCGCCCGGCCGCGGATGAATCAAGGGATCGTTCGCAGTGGAGTTCGGGCGCAGCCGCACGGCCGTCGCGGCCGCTGGATGATCGGGCGCCTCCGGTCAGGGCGCGCCGGGGATCACCGTCTCCTGCGCCGCGAACCACCGCCAGCGGCCGCCGCGCTTCACCCACACGTCGGCCACCGCCGTGGTTGCGGTGTGTTCGCCGCTCGCGTCGCGCCAGCGGTCGACGATCCGTGCGAACACCACGCCGACGTCCCCCGCCACTTCGGCACGCGGCGCCTCGATGCGCGTGGGCAGCGCCTCCACCGTGGTGTCGCGCGCGGTCCAGCGCGCGATCACGCGCGCCTTGTTCACGTAGCGCACGTCCGACCCGGGCTGGCCGTCGTGGAACGCCAGCACGAAGTCGTCGGCGATCAGCCGGTCCAGCGCGGCGCTGTCGCGCGCCTCGGTGGCGTGCACGACCTCGGCCTGGAGGCGGATCAACTGCTGCGCGACCGACTCCCGTGGAGCGGGCGCCGTGGCCGCCGGGCTCGGCGCCGCCGCCACGTGCAGCAGGCCCGCGACGACCGCGAACACGAGAGCTCGACCCTCACGACTCACGCGCATCCTCCCGTGCACTCGCCCCCGGGCACAGCCGCCACCGCTCCTCGCGCGCGCGGCCGATGCTCGACGCCATCACGCCCCCGTCCCCGGCCGCGTGCCCGGCCCGACGCCATGCCTACTTCGACCACGACTGGAGCTCGATCACGTTGTCTTCCGGGTCCGTCACGTAGACCCACGTCACCTTCGCTCCGGTGGCCGTCGTCAGGGTGACGGTTTCCCCCACGGGTCCGCCACCGGCGGCCAGCACGGCCTCGCGCGCGGAAGGCACGTCGTCGACCACGAACGCGATGTGCCCGAACCCCGGGCGGTTCACCGCCACGCCCGGTCGGGACTCCAGGATGTTGTAGTGGAAGATCTCCAGCGTCGGCCCGTCGGCGCCGTGTCCCGGCAGCCGCAGGTGGACCCCCTGCAACTCGGCCCCCGGTATCCCGGATCCCCGCTCGAGGTCCTTGCCCTTGAAGTCGCGCTCCGGCGGAACGGGGACGCAGCCGAACAGCTCCTGGTAGAAACTGGCGAGCTTCCGCCAGTCCCGGGCAATCAGGTTCGTGTGGCCGTACTTCGCTCCTGCGATCATCGACGCCTCCCATCGTTTGTGGGGCCCATCGGAGGCCCATCGCGTCTTTGCAGCGAGAGGGCCGGGCGCCACGGGCACCCCATCCCCAACGTTCGAGCGGCCACGCTCGAACAGGCGCACCCGGGGCTGCGGCTTCTCCGCCTCCCGGCGGCGCCCTAACCCGGGACTCCCTCGCTCCCGGGCACCCGGGAGCCCGTGGGCGCATTCGCGAAGGACGACTCGCCGAGCCTCGCCCGCTCGCTCTGCAGCGCGAACGACCGCCCGTCGATCGCCCGCGACACCGCGAGAATGCCGTCCAGGTGGTCGAGTTCGTGCTGCATCAGTTCGGACAGCGCGCCTTCCACGTGCAGCGTGCGCTCCGTCCAGTCCGCGTCGCGGTACGTGAGGTCGAACGCGACGTGCCGCCGGACGCGCACGAGCAGTTCGGGAAAGCTCATGCAGTCGTCCCACAGCTCCAGCGTCCCGGCGCTGGGGTTCGACAGCACGGGATTCAGCAGCAGCAGCGGCTCGTCCGCGTGCACGAACACGATGCGCTTCGCCACGCCGATCTGCGGCGCCGCGATCGCGCGGCCCCAGCCGTGACGGGCGCGGAAGTCGGCGCGCGTGTCGCGGAGGTCGCGGCCCACCTCGAGCGCGTGGGCCCGCTCGTGCTCGGCGACCTCGGCGCACCGCTCGAGCAGGCCCGGATGCCCCAGCTTCAGGATGTCGCGGATCGCCATGCGTCCTCGAGGAAGGGTGGTATCGCCTCGACCCGCATGAGCACGTGACGCCGCGGCGGTGCACCGACGCCCGGTTCGGCGGCGGCCGCGAAGCCGCCGCCGCCACCGGGAGCCGAATGCCGCGCCGATCCGCTCACGCGCTCCGCACGTCGAAGCGGTCCAGGTTCATCACTTTGGTCCATGCCGCGACGAAGTCGCGCACGAACTTCGCGCCCCCATCGGCCTGCGCGTACACCTCGGCCAGCGCGCGCAGCTGCGAGTTCGACCCGAAGACCAGGTCCACGCGCGTGGCGGTCCACTTCGGAGCGCCCGTCCGGCGATCGCGACCCTCGTACGCGTCGGCCGCTTCGGACGCCGGCTTCCACACCGTGCCCATGTCGAGCAGGTTCACGAAGAAGTCGTTCGTGAGCGTGCCGGCGCGCGCCGTGAACACGCCGTGCTTCGAACCGCCGGCGTTCGCGCCCAGCACGCGCAGACCGCCCACCAGCACCGTCATCTCGGGCGCGCTCAGCGTCAGGAGCTGCGCGCGATCCACGAGCATCTCCTCGGCCGGAACGGTGAACGCCTTCTCCTGGTAGTTGCGGAACCCGTCGGCCTGGGGTTCGAGCACCGCGAACGACTCCACGTCGGTCTGCTCGAGCCGGGCGTCCATGCGTCCCGGTGTGAACGGCACCTCCACCGCGTGCCCGGCCGCGCGCGCCGCCGCTTCCACCGCCGCGCCACCCGCGAGCACGATGAGATCGGCGAGCGAGATCTTCTTGCCGCCCTTCTGCGCGGCGTCGAAGTCCTTGCGGATGCCTTCGAGCACGCCCAGCACCTTCGCCAGCCGCGCCGGCTCGTTGACTTCCCAGTCCTTCTGCGGCGCCAGCCGGATGCGTGCGCCGTTCGCGCCGCCGCGCTTGTCGGAGCCGCGGAACGTGGACGCCGAGCCCCACGCGGTGGCGACCAGTTCCGACACCGACAGGCCCGAGGCCATCACCTTCGCCTTCAGCGCCGCCACGTCGGCGGCGTCGACCAGCGGATGGTCGACGGCCGGGATCGGGTCCTGCCAGATCAGCTCCTCGGCGGGCACCTCGGGGCCGAGGTAGCGCGCGCGCGGGCCCATGTCGCGGTGCGTGAGCTTGAACCACGCGCGTGCGAACGCGTCGGCGAACGCCTGCGGGTCCTTCTGGAAGCGGCGCGAGATCGGCTCGTAGATCGGATCGAAGCGCAGCGACAGGTCGGCCGTGGTCATCATGGGCCGGTGCTTCTTCGACGGGTCGTGCGCGTCGGGAATCATGTGCTCGGGCTTCACGTCCTTCGCCAGCCACTGCCACGCACCGGACGGGCTCTTCACCAGTTCCCACTCGTGCCCGAACAGCGTGTCGAAGTAGCCGCCGTCCCATCTCGTAGGGTTCGGCTTCCACGCGCCCTCGATGCCGCTCGTGGTGGTGTCCGCGCCCACGCCGGTGCCGAGCCGGTTCCACCAGCCCAGTCCCTGCGCCTCGAGCGCGGCCGCCTCGGGTTCCGCCCCGACCAGCGCGGGGTCCCCCGCGCCGTGCGCCTTGCCGAACGTGTGGCCGCCCGCGACCAGCGCCACCGTCTCTTCGTCGTTCATCGCCATGCGCGCGAACGTCTCGCGCACGTCGCGGCCCGAGGCCACCGGATCGGGATTGCCGCCGGGGCCTTCGGGGTTCACGTAGATCAGCCCCATCTGCACGGCGGCGAGCGGGTTCTCGAGATCGCGCTCACCGCTGTAGCGCTTGTCGCCCAGCCAGGTGGTTTCACGGCCCCAGTAGATGTCCTCTTCGGGCTGCCAGATGTCCGCGCGGCCGCCGCCGAAGCCGAACGTCTCGAAGCCCATCGATTCCAGCGCGCAGTTGCCCGCGAGGATCATCAGGTCCGCCCACGACAGCCGATTGCCGTACTTCTGCTTGATCGGCCACAGCAGGCGGCGCGCCTTGTCGAGATTGCAGTTGTCGGGCCAGCTGTTGACCGGCGCGAAGCGCTGGTTGCCCGTGCCGCCACCACCGCGACCGTCCGCGGTGCGGTAGGTGCCCGCGCTGTGCCACGCCATGCGGATGAACAGGCCGCCGTAGTGGCCCCAGTCGGCCGGCCACCAGTCCTGCGACTGCGTCATGAGCGCGACCAGGTCCTTCTTCACAGCGGCCAGGTCGAGCCTGGCGAACTCCGACGCGTAGTCGAAGTCGGGGCCCAGCGGGTTCGAGGACGGCGCGTGCTGGTGGAGCACGCCCAGGTTCAGCTGGTTCGGCCACCAGTCACGATTCGACGTGCCGCGTCCGGCCGTGCTGCCGGCGCCGTGCGCGACCGGGCACTTCGCTGTGTCGCTCATCTCGAATCTCCCTCGGGTCATTCGCGTTGGCGAGCCGGCGCATGGTTCGGGACGGGCGGCCGGCGCTTTCCGCCACTCTAGCGCAGACGCCGTTCCCGCGGCGCGCGGCCGGCGCGGCGCATCGACCCGGCGCGGGCGATTCCGACCGTACGGCGCGGCACGAGGGATCCGGGACCGCGGCGCGCTCCGGCCACGGGCGAGAGAACGAGGCCAACCGCGCCGCCCCTCGAGGCGCCGGCTACAGCAGGTAGTAGATCTCGGTGCGCAGCTGCGCGGGATCGGGCCTCCAGTGCCCGTAGATCTCCCACGAGGGACCGGCCGGTGATCGCCCGTGCCGTCGGCACCACGCGAGGATCGCCTCGTGTGCGTCACCCAGGCGGGCGTAGTCGCCGGCGTGCGTCGTCGTCACCGCGTTCCCCTCCGGCGTCTCGAGCGGCACCACGTCGCCGACGGGCTCGAACGGCGCGGATGCTCCCACGCAGAAGTCGACGGTGAGTCGATCCGCGTGGGCCGCGCGATAGATGAAGATGTTCTGCCCGTCGAGCGAAACGGCTCCCGTCCGCGCGGCCGCGTACACCCGTTCCAGGTGGCGGCCGAACTCCCGCGCGACGTGGCCGCGCTGAACCTCCACGCGCACGCCGGCGACCCGGCGTGCAGGGACGCGCAGTTCGTGGACGTCGTGGGATGCCGTGGACATGGCGGTGTCTCCGGGTGGACGTCTCGCGCGACCGGCGCGGGTCGACGCGCCCTCCGCTGCCGGCGGGCCGGCGGCCCACCGCCACCGCGTCGTCCCCGATGCGGGATGCTCGGAGACCCGGGGCGAGCCCGCAAGCACTTCTTCGGCGCCGAAGTCGACGCCGTAGACGCGCCTACCAGCCCGCGCGCGGATCGGGCAGCGGCGTCAGGCGCGCTTCGATCTCGGCGCGGCGCGGCTCCAGCCACGGCGGCAGCTGCAGCTGCTTGCCGAGATCGGCGAGCGGCGTGTCCACGGTGAAGCCCGGCGCGTCGTCGGCGATCTCGAACAGCACGCCGTTGGGCTCGCGGAAGTAGATCGAGTGGAACCAGTGCCGGTCCACCACGTCGGTGCTCGCGTGCCCGGCGGCGTGCAGACGCTGCACCCACGCGGGGTGCTCGGCCGCGGGCGCGGCCCACGCCACGTGGTGCACCGTGCCCGCGCCCTGCCGGCCGGGAGCCTCGGGGGCCGGGTCCCACGCGATCGTGCCGCCGCGCGAGTCGCCGCGCACGTCCCACGTGTCGTCGCCCAGCGCCTTCGCCCCCATCACGTTCTCGAGCAGCGCGCGGCTGCGCTCGGCGCGGCGCGCGTACGCCCGCACGCCGGCGAACCCCTGCAGCGCGACGTCGGCCGGGATCTCGGGATGGCGCGCCACCAGCGGCGCGTCGGGCACCTGCTGGATCACCAGCTCGTGGTCGAGCCCCTCGGGGTCGGCGAACCGCAGCGCGTCCGCGTGGCGCGTGGCGGTCACGCCCTCGGCCGCGAGCCGCTGCTCCCAGAACGCGAGCGCCTCCTCGCCGGCCACGCGCCACAGCACGCGATGCACCATGCCGGCTCCGGCGTGGCCGCGCACGGCGCCCCGGTACTCGAAGAACGTGATGTCGGCGCCCGGGCTCGCGTGTTCGTCGCCGTAGAACAGGTGGTACACGAACACGTCGTCCTGGTTCGTGGCCTTGGTGAGCAGGCGCAGACCGAGCACGCGCGTGTAGAAGTCGAGGTTCCGGCGGGCGTCGCCGGTGATGCACGTCACGTGATGGATGCCGTCGAGTCTCATGAATGCTCCGAGGGTCGGGTGGGTCGCGTGCAGCGCCCCCCTTGGAGCGCGGGAATGGTCGGGCGATTCGTCAGCAGTCGGTCAGGCGGCCCGACGCGGGCCCCGCGCGGGCGGCCGGCCGGCGCGGGCGCAGGGTGCCATTCCGCCGGCCTGTCCGCTCGCCTGCCAGCCCCGCGCCCCCCGGGAAACTGCCGTCCGGGGCGGTCCCGGTGCCACGCTGGCAGGCCGTGCTTTCGGCGCCGTTCTCCCCCGGGCGGCGCCGGGCCGCACTTCCAGCCGTTTGCACGGTCACGGCCGCATGTTCTCCGGAGAACGCCGGTTGGCCCGACCGCTGCCATGCCTCTTTCCCACAGCGTCGCGACTCGCTGGCGTACGTTCCGGCGCCCGCCCGGGGGGCATGGCATCCCGGGGGGCGGAACCGTCCGAACGGCCGGCGTGAACAGCCCGACGCCGGAGGCAACTCGCCATGCCCGAGCCCAGGAAGATCCGCACCCTGATCATGGGCGCTGCCGGTCGTGACTTCCACGATTTCAACGTGTGGTGGAAGCAGCAGCCGGACATCGAAGTGGTCTGCTTCACCGCGAACCAGATTCCCGACATCGCCGGCCGTGTGGCCTCGACGACCTGATCCGCGAGTTCGAGGTCGAGCTGGTCACGTTCGCCTACTCCGACGTGCAGCACGAGACGGTCATGCACGCGGCGGCGCGCGTGAACGCGGCGGGCGCGGAGTTCCGGCTGCTCGGCTGCCGGCAGACCATGCTCCGGAGCACGAAGCCGGTGATCGCGGTCGGCGCCGTGCGCACGGGCTGCGGCAAGAGCCAGACGTCGCGCCGGGTCACGCAGATCCTGGCGGGCATGGGCCTCAAGACGGCGGTGGTGCGCCACCCGATGCCGTACGGCGACCTCACCAGGCAGATCTGCCAGCGCTTCGCGTCGGTGGCCGACATGGACGCGCACCAGTGCACGATCGAGGAGCGCGAGGAATACGAGCCGCACGTGGCGATGGGCAACGTGGTGTTCGCGGGCGTGGACTACGAGAAGATCCTGCGCGCCGCCGAGGCCGAGGCCGACGTGGTGCTGTGGGACGGCGGCAACAACGACCTGCCGTTCTTCCGCCCCGACCTGAACATCGTGGTGGCCGACCCGCACCGCGCCGGGCACGAGCTGCGCTACTTCCCCGGCGAGACGAACCTGCGCATGGCCGACATCGTGGTCATCAACAAGGTCGACACGGCCGAGCCGGACGCCGTGGCGCTGGTGGAGTCGAACATCCGTCACGCGAACCCGCGCGCGGTGGTGCTGCGCGCGAACTCCCCCGTCACGGTGCGCAACCCCGAGTTGATCGCGGGCAAGCGCGTGCTGGTGGTGGAGGACGGCCCCACGCTCACGCACGGCGAGATGAAGTACGGCGCCGGCTGGGTGGCGGCCAGGAAGCTGGGCGCATCGCAGATCGTGGACCCGCGCCCCTACGCGCGTGGCTCGATCCGCGCCACGTTCGAGAAGTACACGCACGTCACGCAGGTGCTGCCCGCCATGGGCTACGGCGACAAGCAGGTGCAGGAGCTGGCCGAGACGATCGCGGCCACGCCGTGCGACGCGGTGCTGATCGCCACGCCGATCGACCTGGCGCACGTGGTGCCGATGGACAAGCCGGCCACGCGCGCCGTGTACGAGCTCGACGAGCACGACAAGACGCTGCTGCCGCGCGCGATCGCGGCGGCGGTCAAGCCGGTGGCCGACGAGGCCGCGCGCCGCGAGGAGGTGTCGCATGCCATCCACTGATCCGCGCGGCACCGCCACGGTCGGCGAGACGCAGCGCCACATCGCGATGGTCGATGCGCACAGCGCGCGCAACTATGCCCCGCTGCCCGTGGTGATTTCCCACGGGCGCGGCGCGTGGGTCGAGGACGTCGAAGGGCACAAGTACCTCGACATGCTGTCGGCCTACTCGGCGCTGAACTTCGGCCACGGGCATCCCGAGATCGTCGAGGTGTTCGTGCAGCAGGCCGAGACGCTCACGCTCACCTCGCGCGCGTTCCACAACGACCAGTTCGGGCCGTTCTGCGAGGAGATCACCGCGCTCACCGGGCAGGAGCTGGTGCTGCCCATGAACACGGGCGCCGAGGCGGTGGAGACCGCGCTCAAGACGGCGCGCAAGTGGGGCGAGAAGGTCAAGGGCGTGCCCGCGAACCAGGCGGAGATCATCGTCTGCGAGGGCAACTTCCACGGCCGCACGATCACGATCGTCAGCTTCTCCGACGACGCGCAGTACCGCGACGGCTTCGGGCCGTTCACGCCCGGCTTCAAGCTGATCCCCTACGGCGACCTCGCCGCGCTGAAGGCCGCGATCGGGCCGAACACGGTGGGCTTCCTCGTGGAGCCCATCCAGGGCGAGGGCGGCATCGTGGTGCCGCCGGCCGGATTCCTGAAGGCCGCGAGCGAGCTGTGCCGCGAGCAGCGCGTGCTGTTCATGGCGGACGAGATCCAGACCGGCCTCGCGCGCACGGGCAAGCTGTTCGCGTGCGACCACGAGGGCGTCAAGCCCGACGTGCTCATCCTCGGCAAGGCGCTCGGCGGCGGCATGATGCCGGTGTCGGCGGTGCTCGCCTCGCGCGAGGTGCTCGGCGTGTTCGAGCCGGGCGACCACGGCAGCACCTTCGGCGGCAACCCCCTGGCCTGCGCGGTGGCGCGGCGCGCGATGCACGTGCTGGTGCGCGACCGGCTGGCCGAACGCGCGCATGCGCTGGGCGAGCAGTTCATGGCCCGGCTGCGCGCGATGAACTCGCCGATCGTGAAGGAGGTCCGCGGCAAGGGCCTGCTGATCGGCATCGAGCTGCACAAGGAAGCGGGACCGGCCAAGGCGTACGCCAAGAAGCTCAAGGACGAGGGCCTGCTCTGCAAGGACACGGTCGAGAGCGTGCTGCGCATCGCGCCGCCGCTGGTGATCGAGCCCTCCGACCTGGACTGGGCGTACGAGCGACTCGCCAAGGTCCTCCGCTGACACGCACCCGGCGTCGCCGCGGTCCGCGCGGCGGCGCCTTTGCGGAGCACGCCGTGCCCCGCCCGAGGAGCATTCCATGAGCACCGCCGTTCGCACTTCCCCGCCCGTGTCGCCCACGCGCATGGCGACCCGGCTGCGGCACTACGTGTCCACGAAGGACTTCAACGCCGAAGAGACGATGGACGTCCTGAACCTGGCGCTGTCCATCAAGCGCGAGATGCAGCACGGGCACGCGAAGCCCATCCTGGCGGGCCGCACGCTGGCGATGATCTTCCAGAAGCCGTCGCTGCGGACGCGCGTGTCGTTCGAAACCGGCATGACGCAGCTCGGCGGGCACGCGATCTACCTGGGCCCCGACGACATCAAGCTGGGCGCCCGCGAGACCACCGAGGACATCTCGATCGTGCTGTCGCGCATGTCGGACCTGATCATGGCCCGCGTGTTCGGGCACGACATCGTGGAGGAACTCGCCCGCCACGCCACCGTGCCGGTGATCAACGGCCTGTCCGATCGCGAGCACCCCTGCCAGATCCTGGGCGACCTGCTCACGATCCTGGAGCGCCGCCACCAGGTCCGCGGGCTCAAGCTGGTGTTCGTGGGCGACGGCAACAACGTGGCCAACTCCATGCTGTATGCCGGCGCGCTGCTCGGCATGCACGTGACCGTGGCCGGCCCGGCGGAGTTCGCCCCCGACCCGGCGCTGCTGGCCGAGGCCCGCGAGATGGCCAAAGCGACGGGCGCGGTGCTGGGCGCGACGACCGACCTGTTCGAGGCCTGCCGCGACGCCGACGTGATCTACACCGACGTGTGGACGAGCATGGGCCAGGAGGCCGAAGCCGAGCGCCGGCGCACGGTGTTCCGTCCCTACCAGGTCAACGACAGCGTGATGGCGCTGGCCAAGCCGGAGGCGATTCTGCTTCACTGCCTGCCGGCGCACTACGGTGAGGAGCTGGACTACGCCACGTCGCGGAAGCCGAACTCGGCGATCTTCGACCAGGCCGAGAACCGGCTGCACGCCCAGAAGGCGCTGATGGTGACACTGGCCGGCTGACGATCGGGCTCGCGCCCTTCCGCCACCGGCGTCACGAACCCGGGGCGGCCCTCGCTTGGGGGCCGCCCCTTCGTGCACCTGCCGCCGGCCGTGCGGCGCCCGGGCCACCGGCCCGGGTCAACGGGGAGCCTCGATGAGCACGTCCACCGCCGCGATCGGCGATCGTCCCGAGAACATGTGGGAGCAGCTCGCGAAGCTGCCGCGCTCCTACTGGATGCTCAACATCATGGAGATGTTCGAGCGCCTGGCGTACTACGGCGTGCGCGTGGTGATCCCCATCTACATCGCGCAGGCCGACGAGATCCACGGCCTGCACTTCACGCAGATCCAGAAGGGCAACATCTTCATGATGTGGGCCCTCGTGCAGAGCGGTGTGCCCATCTTCTCGGGCGGCTTCGCCGACCGCTACGGCTACAAGAAGACCATCGCCGCCTCGATCGCGATCAAGGCGATCGACTACCTGCTCATGGCGACGCAGCAGGAGTTCTGGCCGTTCACGATCGGCTGCCTCGTGCTCGCGTTCGGAACGGCCATCTTCAAGCCGGGCATCCAGGGCTCGCTGCTGCAGTCGCTGGACAAGAAGAACTCGTCCATCGGCTGGGGCGCGTTCTACATGCTCGTGAACATCGGCGGATTCCTCGGGCCCCCGCTCGCCCACTTCCTGTACGGCATCTCATAGCCGGCGGTGATCTACGGCTGCGCGGCGATCGTGTCGCTGAACTTCCCTGATGCTGTTCACCTACCCCGACGTCTCGGCCGGCACGGCGCAACCGGGCGGCATCCTGCAGGTGGCGGCCCGCACGTTCCGCAACCTGGCCCAGCCGCGGCTGGCGGTGTTCATCCTGATCATGTCCGGCTTCTGGCTGATGTTCATGCAGCTGTTCGACATGCTGCCGAACTTCATCGTGGACTGGGTGGACTCCTCCGCCATCGTGAGCGCGCTGCACCTGCCGTCGTGGGTCACCACGCAGACTCCGCGCGGCACCATGATCACGCAGGAGTGGATGATCAACGCGAACTCGTTCCTCATCATCTTCTGCGTCGTGGGTGTCTCCCACCTGGTCGCGAAGATGCGGCGCGTGCACTCCATCTTCATCGGCATCACGATCGCGTCGGTCGGCCTGATGGCGGCGGGCTTCACGATGTCGGGATGGCTGTGCATCCTCGGCATCCTGTGCTTCTCGGTCGGCGAGATGCTGTCGAGCCCCAAGATGAACGACTACCTCGGCGTGATCGCGCCCGAGGGTCAGAAGGCGCTGTACATGGGCTACGCGAACATGCCCACGGCGATCGGCTGGGCGTACGGCTCGTTCATGGGCGGCCAGATCTACGACCAGATGGGTGACAAGGCGAACCTGGCGCTGCGCTACCTGCAGTCGCACGGCGGCGCGGCCGGCGTGGAACGCACCGGCGCGATGGACGCGCTGCAGAAGACGCTGAACCTGGACGCGAACGCGGCCACGCAGCTGCTGTGGACCACGTACCAGCCGTGGAAGCTGTGGCTGCCGTTCGCCGGCATCGGCGTGGCGTCGGCGATCGCGATCTTCTTCTACGCGCAGTGGGCGAAGCGCTTCGAGGCCGCGGACATCTAGGCCGGCCCGGCGCGGGTGCCGGGCACGCGAAGGGCGCGGTGGG
>JBGAMH010000082.1:12491-16770 GCA_044223135.1 Candidatus Eiseniibacteriota bacterium
CCCTTCCGCTTCTCTCGCGATCGCCCGGCTCAGCTCGCCGCGACGGTCTCCGTGCTGGTGACCGCCGGCGCGTCGCCCGGCATCAGGAACTTGGCCTCGAACACCGGCCACTTGAGCGCGCCACCCTCGGCGTCGGCCTCGCGACGCAGGCGCGCGATCTCCTCCTGGTACCACGCCACCACCGGCTGGCCGATGCGCAGCGTCGCCAGGTCGGTCGGCAGGTCGGCGGGCTTCAGCGCGCACACCCAGCCGCGGTCGTACGGGCTCTCGATCACGAGCCCCGGCTCCTTCTGCAGCGCGCCGTTCGACTGCAGCACCTCGCCGCTGACCGGCGAGCGGAAGCGCACCATCTCCTCGCCCCGGCGCGCCACGAACAGCACGTCGCCGCGCTTCACGCGCGTGCCGGGCGCCGGCGCCTCGATGCGCTCCACCTTGCGCAGCGCCTTGCGCGCGAAGTCGTCGAGTCCCACCGACACCGGGCCGTTCGGCTCGAGCTGCGCCCACGTGTGCGACGGCGACACGAACGCGCCTCCGGGCACGCAGTACTCGCGCGACGCCACGGTCTCGGCCAGCTCCGGCGCCACGATGCGCACGGTCGGGCGGCGCTGCGATTCGAGGCGCGACTGGCGCTTGATCAGCATGCGGTTCGCGAACGCCACCAGCTCGTCCTCGGTGAACGGCTTCTGCACGTAGTCCACCGCGCCGAACTGCATGGTCTCCACCGCCGTCTCGATCGTGGCGAAGCCGGTGATCACGGCCACGTCGACGTCCGGGCGCAGGTGCTTCACGGACTTCACCACGTCGAGCCCGTCCATCGCGGGCATCTTCAGGTCCGTGAACACGAAGTCGTACTCGCGCTCGCGCACCAGCTTGAGCGCCTCCTGGCCGGTCTCCACGGTGTCCACGCTGAAGCCGGCCAGCACCAGGATCTTGCGGAAGCTGTCCAGGATCACGGACTCGTCGTCCACGGCCAGGATCCGCGCCTTCGCGCCCGGCACCTCGGCGCGCTTGAGGCTCTTCGCTTCGGTCGCCACGTCCAGCTGCAGAGCCGTCTTCAGGACGGCTTCCCGCTCGTGGCGTGCCTTCGTCGCCGCCATGCGACGCGAAATCGCTCGCACGGCCACGTCGATGCCGATGAACAGCACACACAGGAGTACGACGAGCAGCGCAGTCATGGACGTCCTTCCTTTCGGGCCACGTCCGTCGGAGGCAGTACCTGACGCACGAGGTCCAGCAGTTCGTCTTCGTCGAACGGTTTCGCGAGAAAAGCCGAGGCACCCGCCTCGATGGCGCGCGCGGCGTGTTCCGCCGTGGCGTAGCCCGTGATCAGCACGATCGCCAGCTCCGGCCGGCGCCGGCGCATCTCGCGCACGAGCTCCACGCCGTCGCATCCGGGCATCATCATGTCGCACAGCACCAGCCGGCATTCGGCGAGCGCCGGATGCGCGAGCGCACTCGGGCCGTCCCCGGCCTCGGCGACTTCGAATCCCTCCGGGCCGAGCACCAGCCGCACGGCATCCCGGATCACCGGCTCGTCGTCCACCACGAGCACGTCCCAACGCGAGTTCATGATCGACCTCCCGTTCCGGCCCCTGCGGGCCCGGGTGTGGGCGCCGGCGGCGGCGTGGGGGTCGTCGTCGTCGTGGCGGCCGCCGGCTCGGGCGATGTTCCACCGCACGGCAGCTGCACGGTGAAGCTCGCTCCGTCTCCCGGCTCGCTCTGCACGTCGATGGTGCCGCCGTGTCCCTCGACGATGCCCCAGGTGACCGCGAGCCCGAGTCCCAGCCCGCGATTGCCCTTCGTGGTGAAGAACGGTTCGAACAGGTGGGCCAGGTCCTCGGCGGCGATGCCGTGCCCGGTGTCCTTGACGACCAGTTCCACGAACGGCTGCGTGCCGCGCGCGTCGGCGATCTCGCAGCGCGTCCAGTGGCAGCCCTTGGAGGTGCACCACTCGACGCGGCCCTTGTCGCCGGCCATCACGGCGAACACCGGCGCGCCGCAGTCGCCGCAGCGCCGCTCGGGCAGGTCCAGCTTGGTGCGGCAGCGCGGGCACGCGTAGCTCGCCTGCACGCCCGCCTCGCACGGCTCGGCCGCCCGGTGGCCCACGTGGCCGTAGATCGGGTCCATGTGCACGATCGTGTCCTTGTCGCCCACGCGGCGCAGCACCCGGATCGCGGGGTAGCGCCCCACGCGCACGCCCGGGTCGACGAGGTCGCAGCCCTTGGGACACGTCGCGGTGCGCAGCACCACGTGGCCGCGCGCGGGCAGGTCCACGTCGCGCGTGGTCAGGTGGATCGTGCCGCCCTGCTCGCCGATCGCGTCGGCGGCGTTCATCACCAGGTTCACGATCACCTGCTGGATCTGGTTCGCGTCGGCGGGGATCGGCCGCAGCGGCTCGGTGAGCTTGAAGTCCAGCGCCACGTGCCGGAGCGTGAGCTGGTTCATGATCACCGCCAGGCCCTTGCGCACGACGTCGTTCAGGTCGGTGGGCTGGCGCCGGGGCGGCGTCTGGCGCGAGAAGTCGAGCAGGCCGCGCACGATCTCGCGGCAGCGCTTGGTCTCACGCACGATCACGTCCAGGTCCTGCGCCATCTCGGGCCGGTCCTGGAGCCGCTTCTGCAGGAACGAGGCGTACGTGAGCACGCCCGTGAGCGGGTTGTTGATCTCGTGCGCCACGCCCGCCGCGAGCCGGCCCACCGACGCCAGCTTGTCGGCCTGGGTGAGCTGGCGCTGCGCCTCGCCGAGCTGGCGCACCATGTCGTTGAACGCGCGCGCCAGGTCGCCCAGCTCGTGCGTCGCGGTGGCGGGGATCGTGGTCGTGAGGTCGCCGTTCGCCACCTTGCGCGTGCCGGCGATCAGCTGCGCCACCGGCCGGCCCACGAGCAGCGTGTTCAGTCCCCACAGCGCCAGGCTGCTGGCGATGATCGCCACCAGCGCGAGCAGCGCGAGCTGCCGCTGGTCGCGCGCCAGCTGGTGGTCGACGCCGGCCAGCGACAGGTTCACGTCGAGCACGCCGAGCACCGCGTCGGGCCGGCGGTGCGCGTGGCACGCGGCGTTCAGGCACGACGTCTCGTTGTGGATCGGCCGGATCATGCCGAGCACGCGGTGACCGTCGGGATCGGTGTACACGCGCGCCCGCTGCTTCGTGGAGAGCTTGGCCAGCGGCTTGTCGGCCGCGTGGCACGCGTAGCAGGCCTCCGCGCGCTTGTCGAGCGCGCGGCCCACTTCCGTGCTGTCCGACGAGAACTTGATCTTGCCGCGCGCATTGATGAGCCGGACCTTCACGATGCCCGGCTGCACGCCGATCGTGTTGATCTCGCGGTGCAGCGCTTCGCGCTGGTTCAGCAGCATGTCCTGCAGCGTGCTGCGCACGATGGTCTCGCTCAGCAGGTCGGCGTCCGCGGTGAGCTGCGAGAGCAGCGCCATGCGGTGCGTGCGGATGATGACCGCGGACATCGCGGTCACCACCGCCGCCGTCACGAGCGCGACCCCGAGGATCGCCAGCACGCTGATGCGAAGCTTCATGGTCGGTCCGGGCTCAGTGCCCGTGTCCTCCCTCCGAGGCCGAGTGGCCGTGCGCCGGCGGGAAGATGGGCAGCACGCTGGCCGCCCACGCGAACGCCGCCATCGCGATGCCCACGAAGCCCACCGACACCACCATCTCCATCCACGACGGCACGTAGTGCACGCCGCTCGCGCGCTCGATGCCGGTGATGCTCACGTTCAGCCGGTGCAGCACGAAGCCCAGCACCGCCAGCGTGGCGCCGGTCACGAGCCAGCGCGGCGAACGCCGCAGGCGCGAGAACGACAGCATCAGCACGGGCGCCACCACGCCGAGGCCGAACTCGGCCTGGAACATGTGGCTCTCGTAGGTGTTCTGGAAGATCATCTGCAGCGCCCCGCTGTGCGCGAGCAGGTCCAGTCGCAGGACGCCGAAGATCGCCAGCACCACCACCATCGTGCGCGCGAGCGGCTCCAGCAGGTCCATCTCGAGTTCGCGTCCGAACGCCCGGCCCGACAGGTTCGACTCCACGATGATCATGGCGAGGCCGGCGCCGATCGCCGACACGTAGAACTGCACCGGGAGCAGCGGCGAGTACCACAGCGGGTGCAGCTTCTCGGGCACGATCAGGTACATCGTGCCGAGCGACGACTGGTGCAGCGTCGACAGCAGCACGCCGGCGATCACGAGCGGCGTGTGGATGGCGTGCAGGAGCTTGCGGAGCCACTCGATCTTGAGCCGCTCCACGACCACGCTCGAGAACTCCAGCGTGAGCAC
>JBGAMH010000083.1:0-1717 GCA_044223135.1 Candidatus Eiseniibacteriota bacterium
CGCGAGCGGCGCCGCGCCGGGTGCGTCGGCTGTCGCGGCGCACGCCTCGCTCAGCGCGCCGATCAGTCCGTAGTTCCCGCGCGTTCCGCAGGCCGAGCGGTTCTTCAGGTGCAGATCGCCGGCCGGCAGGTTGCAGAACTCGGGATACACGCTGAGGTTGCTGTCGAGCGGGGCCGCGAAGTCGGCGTAATTCCCGGACGAGTTCCACCACGCGTTGTTCGCTCCCACACTGCCGGGGAATCCCGCGCCCACGCGCAGCCCGACGCCGTCGTTCTCCGCCGACATGTTCTTGCGGATCACGCGCCTCGGCAGCGGAATGGCGTCCGGGTCTCCGACGAAGCTCACGCCGTCCCCCCGGTTTCGCACCACCGTGTTGGACTGCACGTCGCAGTTCGCCGTGCCGCCGGCCACCGCCACGCGCACGCCGGCGCCTCGCGCGCAGGTGATCACGTTCTTCGTGATGCTGGCGAGGCCCCGCGTAGACAGTCGGATGCCGTCGCCGTGGCTGCCGGTGAGCGTGTTCTGGGTGAGCGTGGCGACCGAGTGCGAGCCCACGACTTCGTCGATCACCTCAATCGCAGGTCCCGGCGTTCCGGACATGCGGCATTCGCTGATCTGCAACGTACCGGGCTGTTCGCCGATGCCCGACCAGAACTGGTATTCGAGGTCGGCCTGGATGCCGCCCGTTCCCGGAGCGCCGATCATCCGCACCAGGTCGATCTGCCCGCTGGCCACGCGGATCCCGGGCGCTGCCGTGGTCTGCAGCGTGTCCTCGAGCATGTTCACCAGGCCCGCGCCGCCCTTCCATTCGAGCGCCCGGCCGCAGTTCGTGATGCGCGAGTGCTGGACGACGATCCCGCGCAGGCGGCGCGTGCCGGCCCCGGTCCAGTCGGCGGCCACGGCCGCGTGCGTCAGGTCCTGGAACGCGCACAGTTCCGCCCAGATATCGGCGAACACCGTGTCGTCGCTGTCGAGTGCCTTGGTGATGCCCACGCCCGCCGACTGGAACGTGCAGCGGTAGAACGTGAGCGTCTGCCCGCCGCGCGGCCTCGCCACCACCAGCGTGTCGCCGGGGCCTTCGAACCGGCACTGCGCGAGCAGCGCCGGCCCGCCGGGCTGGCCGGCGATCTCCGCGCGAGCGCCGACGAACCGCAGGCCCAGCACGCCGCCGGGCACCTGCAGCCGCGACGGCGCGAGGAACGTGCAGTCGCGCAGGAACTGCGGCGCCTCGCCGCGGAAGTCGGGCGGATCCATCTGGAAGCCGCCTTCGAATCGGCAGCCCGTGAACCAGTACGCCCCGGTCGTGGTGCCGGCCTGCACGGTCTGGATCACGCCGAGGCCGTCGATGTTCGCGACGTGCCCCGAGCTGAGCGCGACCGGTGGATGCGTGATCTGCCGCACACGCGTGTCCACGGGACCCGAAGCGCAGAGCAGCTGGAGCACCGTGTTGGCGCCATCCACGTGTGTCTGGATGGTCTCGTCGTAGAACCCGGCCATGACGAGGGCCGTGTCGGGCGGAACGAGCGGGTCGCCGAGGGTGCGGTGCGCGAACAGGTCGTCGATGGCCGCCTGGATCGAGGTGAAATCCCCGGATCCATCGGGCGCGACGACTGCGGTGTGAGCGTGGACGGGTGCGGCGCCGACGAGGAGCAGCAGGATGGCGCCCGTGAACGCATGCGAGCATAGGTAGGTTCGCATGGTGGTCCCTTCTTCTGGA
>JBGAMH010000083.1:1722-16475 GCA_044223135.1 Candidatus Eiseniibacteriota bacterium
TGGAAGGTCCGCGACGGCCCAGGGGGTCCTCGGCCTCGCACCCGAATGATATGGCCCTCCCATGGACACCGGAACGTGGAAATCATCACGAGTCGCACTTCCGACTCTCGCCGGTGAGCGCCGACATCAGGTGTACGAGGTCGCGTGCGCTTCCTACCGGAGCCACACCAGCCGGCGCGTGGCCGTCTCACCCGGGCGCACGATGCGAGCCCAGTAGAGCCCCGCGTCCAGCGCGCCGCGCGACGATTCGCCGCGCCACACGATGGGCGGCGCGCCCGCGCGGAACGGTGCAGACCACACGCGCCGGCCCGCCACGTCGAGCACCTCGATCGTGCCGTCCGCCCCAGTAGCGGGCGGCGTGAACACCACCGCGCCGTGGGCCGGGTTGGGGTGCAGCGAGAACGCGAGCGGCCCGGCGGCCGGCGCACCCACCGTCGAGGCACACGCCTCGGGCAGCGCGCCGATCAGGCCGTACACACCGCCCGCGCCACACGGCGAGCCCACCTGCAACTGCAAGTCGCCCGCGGCCAGGTCGCAGAACCGCGGATCGACCACGAGGTTGCTGTCGAGCGGCGAGCCCACCTGCGCGTAGTCACCCAGGTAGTTCTGCCACGCGTCGTTGTACGCCACGCTGCCGATGAGCGGCGTGCCCACGCGAATCCCCGCGCCGTCGTTGCGCGCGGCGAGGTTCCGTTGGATCACGCGCGGCGCGTTGGTCCACGGACCGACAATGCGGATGCCGTCACCGGCGTTGCCGACGACCGTGTTGGCCACGAGGGTTGCCCCGACGGCCCCGCTCACGGGCAGCATCAGGATTCCGTCTCCGGATGCCTCCGATACGACGTTGCAGAGGATGCTGGCTCGCCGGGCGAACACGGCGATGCCGCCCGCGTCCCGCAGCAAGCACCGCTGTACGAGGGCAGGGACGACCGACGAAGTGTCTACGACGTCGATGCCGCCCGCACCACAATGCTCCGCCCGGATCGCGGTGAGCCGGACGCCCGCGGCGCCGGACGTGGACACGAGTCGCGCCGACAACACTCCGCCCGCTGCGCCGGACACGTGCACGCTGTCCACGGTGATGGCGCCGGCTTCGATGTCCAGGGCCCGTCCCGTCGTGCCGATGACCTCGGATCCGCGCACGTCGACGCTGACCCTGGCCCCGTTCACCACGCGCACGGCACCGCCGACGGCCAGGAACGCGCTCGATCGCACGACCACGATGTTGCCCGGGTCGTTGGGCTGCGGGGCCTCGGGCGGGACCAGCGCGATGGCGGCGCCGTCGATGCGTTCGAACGTGCACGAGTCCGCGCGCACGATGTCCGTGTTGTACCCGTTCTCCACCTTGATGGCACAGCCGGCATCGGAGAACGCACACGATTCGATCCGAAGCGCGAGCGAGGCCTGCGCACCGGCCACGAGCAACGTGTCGGCCGGTCCTTCGAACCTGCAGCGATGAAGCCGGATGTCGGAGCTGCAGCCCGTTCGGATGCGTGCCGGAGCACCATGGAAGTGCAGCCCCTCGAACGTGTAGTCGTCACTCGTCCCCTCGAACCCGCTCAGATCGGTCGCAGCGAAGAACGAGCAGTCCCGGAAGCACGACGGCTCCGCGTTCGTCACGCAGCCGCTCGGCAGCGTGGTGAAGCCGCCGAGGAACCAGCACGCGACCCAGTCCAGCCGGCCGAGGTAGGGCCAGCCCGCGGACACGCGCTCCGCCACCGCGAGGCCGCGGATCTGCCACGCGTGCTTCGCGAGATCGTGCAGTCCCGAGTAGTCGAGCGACCGCACGCGCGTGGATGCCGGGCCCGCGGGGCACACCACGACGAACGAGAATTCGTACAGGTAGGGCAAGGCATGGCTGGGAATCGCAACGGCCTCGTCGTAGATGCCCGGCTGCACGATCAGCGTGTCGCTGCCCGCGATCGACGTGCGATGGTGGACGAGCGAATCCAACCCGGCCTGCACCGACGTGAACTGCCCGCTGCCGTCGGGTGCCACTACGAGTGTCAGCGCACGAGCGGTGGTGGCCAGCGCGCACGCGGCCACGGTTGCGAGCACGAACGCCGCGAAGCAAAGGCGACGGCCTGGCTTCGCATGCGAGGAGTGTGGGGATCGCATGACTCGGCCTCGATGTCGGGGAGACGGTGCCGCGAGTCGGGGGGCCCGCGCCACGAAGCTACCGAACGCACCAGCGGCCCACGAGTCGAAACTCGCGGGCCGCTGGTGAGTTTTCATACTGTCGGAATCCACGACACTTCTTCGGTGACGATGCTCGCGACCGCCATGGCCGCGATCTTGGTGACCTACCCGCGGTCGCCCTCCACCACCACCTTCGACAGGTCCCAGCCGCGCAGGAACAGGTCGCGCACGTCGGCCAGCAGCTTCAGGCGGTTCGTGCGCACACCCAGATCGTCCACGTTCACCATCACCTTGTCGAAGAATCCGTGGATCGCGCTCTCCATGCCCAGCAGCACCGGCAGGATCGCGGCATAGTCGCGCTTCTCCCACAACGGCGCCGTGGCGGCCGCGGCCTTCTCGTAAGCGGCGAGCAGCGCCTGCTCGGCGGGCTCGGACAGCTTCGCGCGATCCAGCTGCGCCGGCAGCGTCTCGGTGGCGGCCTTCAGGATGTTCGCCACGCGCTTGAACAGGATCACCAGCGGCTCGAAGTGCGCGTCGCCGCGGAACTCGCCGAGCGTCTTCGCACGCACCAGCGCGTCGGCCGGATCGCACCAGCCGGGCCGCGCCGCGCCGCCCATCACGATGCGCGCTTCGAGCGCGGCCTCGCGGGTGTCGTACGTGGCGCCGCGATCCTCCAGCGCCACGTCCACCCGGCCGCGCCAGAACTCGCCCAGCTTCTTCATGATCTCGGCCTGCGACAGCTCGGGATCGGCGGCGAAGAACGAACGCGTCATCTCCATGGTCGCGGCGCGCAGGTCGAGGTGGCGGTCCTGGTCCAGCAGCACGCGGACGACACCGTTGCCCGCGCGGCGCACGCCGTACGGGTCCTCGCTGCCGGTGGGCGACTTGCCGGCCACGAACGCGCCCGCCACGTGGTCGAGCTTGTCGGCCAGCGACAGCAGCGCGCCCGCGTCGGTGCGCGGCAGGCCGTCGCCAGCGCCGCGCGGCTGGTAGTGCTCGGTGATCGCGTCGGCCACGGCCGCGGGCTCACCGGCCTTGCGCGCGTAGTGCCCGCCCATCACGCCTTCCAGGCTCGCGTACTCCTTGCCGCTGCCGATCATCTCGCCCAGCAGGTCGGTCTTGCACAGCAGCGCGGCGCGCTCGACGGTGGCCTTCGCGCCCGGCGACAGCCGCTCGGCGAGCCAACCGCCCAGCACCTGCAGCCGCTCGGCCTTCGCCTTCAGCGAACCGAGGCCTTCCATCCACACCACGCTGTCGAGCTTGTCGACGATCGCGGCGGGCGGCTGCTTGAGGTCGGTCTCCCAGTAGAACTTCGCGTCCTCGAGCCGCGCCACCAGCACGCCCTCGTTGCCCTTGCGCACGGTGGCGAGTCCGCGATCGTCGCCGTTGCGCACGGCCACGAACGCCGGCAGCAGCGTGCCGTCGGACTTCTCCACCGCGTGGAAGCGCTGGTGTTCGCGCAGCGCCATCACGATGACCTCGCGCGGCAGGTCGAGGTACTTGGCCTCGAAGTGCCCCGCGAACGCGGTGGGCCACTCGCCGAGGAAGTTGTTGATGTCCACCAGCTCCTCGTCGTCCACCACCTGGCCACCCGCGCCGGCGGCGATCTTCGCGATCTGCTCGGCCACCGCGAGCCGGCGCGTGCGCTGGTCCGCCAGCACGAACGCGCCCTTCAGCGTTTCGAGATAGCGACGCGGCTCGCCCACTTCCACCGTGCCGGGGTGCAGGAAGCGGTGCCCGAACGTGCGGCGGCCGGCCTCCAGGCCGAACGCCTTCACCGGCACGATGTCGCTGCCGAGCAGCGCCAGCAGCCAGCGCACCGGGCGGCCGAAGCGGTAGTCGCCGCCGTCCCAGCGCATGGTCTTGGGGAACTGCAGCTTCGTCGCGACGGTGCCGAGCATCGCGGGCAGCACGGCCATCGCGCCCTTGCCCACGTGGTGCACGGTCACGGCCACGTACTCGCCCTTCGGCGTCTCCACGCGCCGCACGGCCGACACGTCCACGCCCTTGCCGGCGCAGAAGCCGACGAGCGCCTTGGTCGGCTTGCCCTCGGCGTCGAACGCCACCTTGGCCGCCGGGCCCATCGCGTCTTCGTCGAAGTCCGCCTGCTTGTCGGCCACGTCGGCCACGAACACCGCCATGCGCCGCGGCGTGCCGAACACCGCCACGTCGCCGAACGGCAGGCGCAGCTCCTGAAGCCCCGCGCGCACGCCGCGCTCGAGCTGCTCCATGGCGGGCGGCACGTAACCGGCGGGCAGCTCCTCGACGCCGATCTCGAACAACAGGTCGCGGGTCACTTGCCGGCCTCCTTCTTCTTCGCGTCCTTCGCCGGCTTGCCGCCGTCGTCGCCCTCGTCCTTCGGCTTCACCCACTTCGCGCGCTCGGCCGCATCCTTGATCAGCGGGTAGCCCAGTTCCTCGCGCAGCTTCGCGTAGGCGACCGACGCCTTGCGCGCGATCTTGCGCACGCGGCCGATGTAGCCCACGCGCTCGCTCACCGAGATCGCGCCGCGCGCGTCGAGCAGGTTGAACATGTGCGAGCACTTGATGACCGCGTCGTAGCCCGGGCTCACCAGCTTCAGGTCGAGCAGGCGGTTCGCCTCGCCCTCCCAGATCGCGAACATGTCGAACAGCTCCTTCACGGGCGCCTGTTCGAAGTTGTAGTGCGACCACTCCCACTCGTTGCGCACCCACAGGTCGCCCCACGTGACGCCGCCGCCCCACTCCAGGTCCTGCACGCGGTCGGTGCCCTGGATCATCATGCCGATGCGGTCGAGCCCGTACGTGAGCTCCGCCGACACCACCGGCAGCTCCAGCCCGCCGCACTGCTGGAAGTAGGTGAACTGCGAGATCTCGGTGCCGTCCATCCACACCTGCCAGCCGAGGCCCGCCGCGCCCAGCGTGGGCGACTCCCAGTCGTCCTCCACCAGCCGCAGGTCGTGCTCGCGCGGGTCCACGCCCATCGCGGCGAGCGACTGGAAGTACGCATCCACCACGTCTTCGGGCGCCGGCTTGAGCAGCACCTGGTACTGGAAGAACTGCTGGAAGCGATTCGGGTTCTCGCCGTAGCGGCCGTCCTTCGGGCGGCGCGACGGCTCCACGTACGCCACGCGCCACGGCTCGGGGCCGAGCGAGCGCAGGAACGTCGCCGGGTTGAACGTGCCGGCGCCGACTTCGGAGGGGTACGGCTGCTGGATCACGCAGCCGCGCTCGGACCAGAACATCTCGAGCGCGAGGACCATCTGCTGCAACGTGCGGCGGGACTCGATCGCGGGCATGGGGCGACGGCTCCGGAAGTGCGGGAGTGGTTGCGGAACGGGCGCGGGAGTGTAGACCGGGGGCTTTCGCGCGTGCCAGTCGCGGGCCGGGCGCTCTGGGCGGCGGCGGGTCGGCTTCCGGCGCGGGCGGCCCGGGCGGATCGCCGGCCGGCCGCGGCGCCTCCGCCACCATCGGCAGCGGGTCCACGCTGCGCAGCACTTCGAGCGAGCGCAGGCCCTGGAAGCGCTGGAAGTGCATGCGGAAGAAGTCCTCGATCACGCGTAGCAGCTCGCCCGATCGCGGCAGTTCCACGTAGTCGCCCACCTCCAGCAGCGGGCGCGACAGCAGCAGCGCGAGCGACGCGAGCGCGTCGGGCGACAGCAGCACCACGCCGCCCTCGCGCGCGGCGCACGCGTCGCACACGAGCCCGCCGCGCAGCGGCGAGAACGCGCGGCGCTGCGACACGGGCCGCCCGTCCACCGCGCACGCATCGAGACGCGGGCGGTAGCCCAGCTCGCTCGCCAGCTGCAGCTGGAACGCCAGCGTCACCGCGGGCAGCGCCGGCAGCGGGGCGCGCGCGCAGCCGTCGAGCGCCTGCAGCAGCAGCGTGTACAGCTCCGGGTGCGGCTCCTCGCCCCACACGAGCCGGTCCACCAGCTCGATCGCGGCCTGCGCGTGCGCCAGCCGCTCGAGCTGCGCGAGCCGCGCACCGAGCGGGTCGATCACCTCGGCGGCCGACAGCAGGTGCAGGTCGCGGTCGGGCTTGAGGTAGAACGTGAACCGCGATCGCGACAGCGGCTCGAGTGCGAATCCGAACCGGCTCGGCGTCTTGCGCGCACCCTTGGCCACGAACTTCTGCAAACCATGATCGCGCGTGTAGGCGCTCACGATGCGGCTCGTGTCGCCCAACGCGTGGATCTTCAGCACGACACCTTCGGTGGTGACGATGGCCATGGTCGGGGGCGCGGCGAGCGCGACGCGCGCAACGCGGGCACGCGCGAGGATAGCCGTTCGACGCGCTCCCCGCTCACCGCAGGGAGAAGGCCCGGCTTGGTGCACACACACGCGAGGCGTAGTTTTCGGTGCGTCCCGCGGTCTCAGGGCCGCATCAAGGAGGCGACACCATGACCACGCTGCAACTGACCGAACGCGAACAGGAACTCCTCGCGGAGCTCCTGCAGCACGAGCTCGACCATCGCAAGCACGAGCTCTTCCGCACCGACTCGCTCTCGTACAAGCAGATCCTCCGCGCCAAGCTGGCCGTGATCGAAGGACTGTGCTCCAAGGTGACCGGGGAACCGGTCCTCAGCTGATCGCAACACCCGCGGCCTGGCGGGAGGCGATCCCCGCACCGCGGCAGGGAGCGCCGCGGAAACCCCGCGCTCCGCTCGAAACCGAGACCGATCGCCGACATGCGCGAGCCGCCCCACCTTCGGGGCGGCTCGCGGCATTTCCGGGTGAAGGGTCCAGGCGGCGTTCTGCGGCTGATCTCCCGGAGGCCGCCGCGCGCGTCCTTCCGGCGACCCGGGGGCCCGGGGCGCCGTCGTCACGAGGGGACTCGCCCATCGGGCCCGCCCAGACCCCACGCGGAGGCTTTCATGTCGCGCTCGCTCGTCCCGCTCCTGCTCGCACTCGCCGTCGCCACACCCGCCGCCGCCCAGTCCGCTTCCCCCGCGGCGGCGCCCGCGACGCTCCAGGTGGGCGTGCTCAAGCCCTTCGGCTCGTCCGCACCGCAGATCACCGAGTCGCAGAAGCAGGAGCGCCTCGAACGCGCGGCGCTCAACGCGGAGCTGGAGGCGGTGTTCACGCGCACGCGCACGGCGCTCGCCGGGCTCCGCGACCAGCTGTCGAAGGCCTCCGACCCCGCGCAGCGCGACGCACTGCACGCCCGGGCGATCCGGCTCAAGCAGGACGAGATGGTGGAGTTCTATCGCGTGCAGCTGCGCTTCGCCGAGTCCGCCGGGCGCACGGCGCAGGCCGAACAGCTTCGCGGCATCGTGCAGGCGCTCACCGCCCCGGCGGTCGCTCGCGTCGCGCCGGCGAACCGTGCCACGCGCGGCGACGGCGAGATCGTGAACGGAGCGGCGCGATGAACCGCCGGGCCGCCTGCTTCCTCGCGGCGCTCGCGGCGCTCGCGGCATTCGCGCCGCGACCCGCGCGCGCGCTGCCCGACTTCCGCTCGTTCGTGCCCGGGGGCTGGGCGGATGCCATCGTCGCCCTGCCCGCCGCCAGCGCCACGGCCACCTTCGTGCCGCTGCCCGTCGCGCTCACCGGCGGCGTGACCAGCTTCGTCAACGGTTCCGTCATCCAGAGCGGCACCACCGCCAGTCCCGCCGCCCCCGGCTGGTCGTGGCGGCTCGACGGCGGCGAGTTCGCGGGCTTCGGCCTCGGCGCGTACAACCCGGGTGTCTACGCGTGGGCGAACAACGTGCCCGTGGTGGTGCGGGGCGGGCGCCACACGCTCGAGCAGATGGCCGATCCCGCGGGTGTCGTGGCCGAACTCAACGAGGTGAACAACGACTACTCGCGCCAGTTCTACTGGACGCCGCCCGAGCTCCCGGCCCACTCGATCGCGTCCCACCCCGCCCCACCGGAACGCACCGGCGGCTGGGCCGGGCTGCCCTCGGCCGTGACCCGGACGATCAACACCGACTCGTACCGGCTGCCCAACTCGACCGGCGCCCCGGGCGACGGACCCTGGCAGGTCGTGGCCGTGCACGTGCCGACGCAGGACAGTGACGTCGACCTGCACGTGTTCGGAGCCGGCGTGAGCGCGCTCGACGTGTTCGCGATGCCGATCCAGACCTCGCAGTTCGCGGACGACGAGACGGACTACATCGTGGTGAACCGCGCGGCGTTCGGGTCCGCGCCGCTCGACGTGGCCGCCGTGAACTCGGGAGGCTCGACGGACTTCCTGATCGAGCGTCGCGGTACGGGTTCCGTGGTCGGCTTTGGCAACGCCTGGATCGAAGACTCGCTCGCCGCGTCGCAGGCCGTGGCGATCCACGCGTTCCACGTGGACGCCTCGCCACTGCCGATCTCGATCGAGGTCGGGCGCGACGGCACGGCGGGCCTCGGCTACGAGGTCTTCTCACCGCTCCAGCCGATCTCCGGACGGGCCGGCGGGATGACGTTCCGCAGGCTCGGCCACACCGATCCGGCGCTGCGATCGCAGATCGGGAACATGGAGCCCGGCGACTACGCGCTCGTCATCTTCCGCACCGGCAACGACGGCTTCGCGCCGCTGCGCTACCGCTTCCGCGTGCGGCCGGCGCCCGGCGAACTGCGGCCGTTCACGCCCGAGGGCTGGGCGGCCTCCATCGTGCCGCGGCGCATGGGCAGCCCCGACGGGGTCGACAACCCGGTCACGCCCCTCGAAGGCTGGACGCCCACCACGTACATGAACCTGGCGGTGACCAACGACTCCCCGACTCCGGCCACGCCGGTGGCGGCCGCCGGCACGTTCGACGGCGGCGTGTTCGGCGCCGGCTACCTGGACACGATCCCGGCGTTGACCTCGGCGGCCTGGTTCGCGTCGAACCTGTCGTTGCGCGGAGGGCGTCACACGCTGGGCGTCTGGGCCGATCCTGCCGACCAGATCGCGGAGTTCGACGAAGCGGACAACCAGGACGCACGGCAGTGGGTCTGGTCGGGGCTCGCGATCGTGAACGACTCGGCCTACACGCGGCCCTGCCCGGCGCCGCGGACAGCGGGGCACGCGGCCATTCCGCCCGACACCGCGCGTGCGTTCAACGCCGACGGATACCGCACGCCGCTCTACCGGGCCGGGCGATCGGACGGCTTCTGGGGCGCCGTCGGCATCACGCCGCTGAGCACGACGGTGGATCTCGACCTCCACGCCTTCCTTCCGTCCACGGGCCCGAGGGACGGGTACGTCACGCCGGTGAGTCGGTCGGTCAGCCCGTTCGGACTGACGGACATCCTGCTCTTCGACATCCAGGACACGGGCTCGCGTTCGCTCGACGTGGGCGTGGTCGACTGGGACGGCACCGCGAACTTCCGGATGCAGTCCACGATCTCGCACTACGACGCGGGGGGCTCGAGCAACCACTTCGGCACGTACACGATCCCGCAGGGCCGGATCCTGAGCGTGATCGAAGCCCCTCCCGGCCCCGCGGGCACCGTGACGTGGCGGCTGCGCAACCTCGACGGCACGACCGACCTCGCGCTGGCGCTCGTGCCTCGCCACCTCGCCTCGGGCAACTACTCGATGTCGGACGAGCGGGACGCCGGCCACGTGGTCGACGTGAACGGCAACGGTGCGGACGAGTTCCTCACCGCCAGCATGCCGACGGACTACTACGCGCTCGTCGTGTTCCGCCCGAACGCCGCCTCCCTCGCGCAGGGACCGGCGCGCTTCACGATCACCACGAGCGGCCCGGGCACCACCGGCGCGGACGACGTCGCACCGGCGGCCGTGGCGTTCGCGGGCGCCTCGCCGAACCCCGTGCGCGGCGCCACCACGATGCGCTTCGACCTGCCCGCGGCGCAGCACGTGACGCTGGCGCTCTACGACGTGGCCGGAAAGCGCGTGGCCACGCTCGCCGACGGGCCGTGGGCCGCGGGCCGGCACGCGGTGGCGTGGGACGGGCGCGGCACCGACGGCCGCGAGCTGGCCGCCGGTCTCTACTTCGCCCGCTTCGACGCGGGCACGGTCCACGCGAGCCGCAAGGTGACGCTGGTGCACTGATCCCGATGGTGCGCGGGGCCCCCCGCGCAGCGACGGCGGGACCATGGGTGTTGGGCACCCACCCCGCCGTTCGTACTCGCCCCGGGCCGCGTCGACGCGTGTCGGCGCGGCCCGCCGGTTTCACGCCGCCGTCAGCGTGCGGCGGTGGTGCGCACGCGCGCGAGCGCGGCCGTCGCCTGCACCGTGAGCGAGTCGCCGGGCGCGAACGCCTTCAGCGCCATGTCGCGCGCGGCGGCCAGCACCGACTCGGCGCGAGCCGGCTCGTGCAGCGTGAGCAGGCACTCGCCGTACGTGGTGCCGTAGCGAACGGCCGCGCGCGGATCCTCGTCCACGCTCGCCGCCGCACCGCGCGCCGCCACCGCCAGCAGCGGGCGCGCCCGCTCGGGGCGGCCCTCGCGCATCCACAGCCGCCCGAACTCGAACGCCGTGCCCTGCGTGTTCGCGCTCGCATCGCCCTGCTTCGCGCGCTGCGCCGCGTACACGCGCGCGTACAGCGCTTCGGCGTCGGCGAAGCGGCCCAGGTCGCGCAGCATGTTCGCGAGGTGGTGCAGCGAGCCCAGCGTGGACGGGTGGTCGGGCCCCAGCACGCGCGTGCGCACGGTGGCCACCTCGCGCTGCAGCGCCTCGGCCTCGCGCAGCCGGCCCCAGCGCCAGTAGGCGCGCGCGAGCTGGTTCTTGCCCACGAGCGTGCGCGGGCTCTCGGGCCCGAACTCGCGCGCCCACGAGTCCACGCAGCGGCGGAACAGCACCTCGGCTTCCGCGTAGCGGCCGATGTTCGACAGGATCACGGCCAGGTTGAAGCGCGACGCCTGCGTGTCGGGATGCTCGGGGCCGAGCACGGCCTCGCGCACGCCGAGGCACTCGCGCATGAGGGGCTCCGCCAGGCTGTCGCGGCCCTGCTCCAGGTACACGAGCCCCAGGTTGTTCAGGATCGACAGCGTGGAGCTGTGCTGCGATCCCGACACGTCGCGGCTCACCGGCAGCGCCACCACCAGCAGCGACTCGGCCTCACGCAGCCGGCCGCGTTCTGCGAGGAAGTTGGAGAACGTGGACTGCAGGTCCACCACGTTCGCGTCGTGCGCGCCCAGCGTCCGTTCGCGCGTCGCGAGCACGCGGCGCATCAGCGACTCGGCCTTCGCATACTCGCCGCGGTACTGCAGGAACACCGCCTGCATGCTCTGGGACTGCAGCGTGAGCGGGTCGTCGGGGCCCCAGCGACGCCTCGCCGACTCCAGGTTGACCACGTTGATCGACTCGGCCGCCGCGTTCTGCATGGCGTCGCGCAGCGCCACCACGCGGCCGCCGCGGGCG
Source organism: Candidatus Eiseniibacteriota bacterium (assembly GCA_044223135.1). Classification (GTDB taxonomy): domain Bacteria; phylum Eisenbacteria; class RBG-16-71-46; order RBG-16-71-46; family RBG-16-71-46; genus JBGAMH01. The sequence continues at coordinate 13,141 of JBGAMH010000083.1, forward strand.
GAGATCGTCTCGCGCGCGTCGGGCCCCAGCCGCGCCACGCCCAGCGACTCGGCGGCGCGGAACAGCGAGTCGGCGCGTGCGTACTGACCCAGCCCGCGCCACGCGCGTGCGATCGCGCTCTGCAGCGTCACGAGCACGGCCGGGTTCTTCTGGAAACCGGCGCCCAGCGCGGGCGCGGCCTTCTCGAGCACCTGGCTCACCAGCACGTCGTGGCTCTCGCCGTTCTCGCCCGCCGCGGACAGCATCTCCTGCAGGAAGTCCGTCACCGCCTGCGCCTGGTCGCGCGCGGTCTCGGCCTCGTGCAGCGCCGTCTCGGTGCGCACGCGCGCGCGGTTCGACTGCACGAGCGACCACGTGATGCCGCCGAGCCCGCCGAGCAGGCCGAACAGCACCGCGCCCGCCACCGCGAGCGCCACCTTGTTCCGGCGCGCGAACTTGCCCAGGCGGTACGCCGCGCTCGGCGGCCCCGCCGACACCGGCTCGTCCGCCAGGTAGCGCTGCAGGTCGGCGACCAGCGCGTTGACCGTGGCGTAGCGCCGCTCGCGCTCCGCTTCGAGCGCGCGCAGCACGATCCAGTCGAGGTCGCCGCGCAGCGTGCGCGCGAGCGAGCGCGTGTCGGTGCCGCGGCGTTCGGCCGCCGCGCGCATCTCGGCGCTCGCCGTGGCCACGCGCGCGCTCGGGCGCGGCACGTCGGCCGTCACGCCGGTGACGCGCGAGACCGGGCGCGGCGTGGGCGCGTCCCCGGCCGTGCGCGGCAGCTGGCCCGTGAGCAGCTGGTGCAGCACCACGCCCAGCGCGTACACGTCGGAACGCGTGTCGGCCGCGGAACTGCCCTCCAGCAGCTGTTCGGGGCTCATGTACTCGGGCGTGCCCACGAGCATGCCGTGCTGCGTGAGCGTGGAGCCGGCCACGTGCGCGTCGCCGGTGGCCTTGGCGATGCCGAAGTCGATCACCTTGGGCAGCGCGCGCCCGTCGGCTTCGCCCACCAGGATGTTCGACGGCTTGAGGTCGCGGTGGATCACGCCCTTCTGGTGCGCGTGCTGCACCGCGTGGCCCACGGCGGCGAACAGCGCGAGGCGCTCGGGCACGGGCAGCCGGCGATCGTCGCAGTACTGCGTGATCGGCACGCCGTCCACCAGCTCCATCACGAAGTACGGCCGGCCGCGATCGGTGGCGCCCGCGTCCAGCACGCGCGCGATGCCGGGGTGATCCATGAGCGCGAGCGTCTGCCGCTCGGCCTCGAAGCGCGCGAGCAGCGCGTGCGTGTCCATGCCGGCCTTGACCAGCTTCAGCGCCACGCGGCGTTTGAGCGGCACCACCTGCTCGGCCTCGTACACGATGCCGAACCCGCCCTCGCCGAGCCGGCGCACGATGCGATACGGCCCGACCTGCTCCGGGTCCGCCTCGGCCACCGGCGCCGGTCGCGCCACGAACGGCTGCACGCGCAGCTCGCCCGTGCGGGCGTCGCTCGCGAGCAGCGATTCGAGCTCGCGCCGCAGGGCGTCGTCGCCCGCGCACGCCTCGGCGAGGAACGCGCGCCGCGCGTCGCCGTGCAGTTCCGCGGCGCGGTGGAACAGCTCCTCGAGCCGGCGGCGGTCCACGCTCATGCGGGCTCGCCCGGTCCCAGCTCGCGCCCGAGCCACGCCTTCACGAAGCGCCAGCGGCGCTCGATCGTGCTCACGGACGTGCCCGTGAGCTCGGCGATCTCGGGCACCGTGAGCCCGGCGAAGTAGCGCAGCTCCACGAGCTGGTGACCGTCGGGATCCTCCACGCGCAGCTTCGCCAGCGCGTCGTCCAGCGCGAGCACGTCCTCGGGGGGTGCCTCCACCGGGATGTCCACCTCGTCCGCGTCGAGGTGCGCCTGGCCGCCGCCGCGCTTGCGCGCGCTCTTGCGGCGGGCCTGCTCCACCACGATGTCGTGCATCGCCCGCGCCGCCGCGAAGAAGAAGTGTGCGCGCCCGCCCCAGCCGTCCGACGGCCGGTCGTGGATGCGCAGGTAGGCCTCGTGCACGAGCGCCGTGGCCTGCAGCGTCTGCCCCGGCGCCAGCTTCGCCATGCGGGCGTGTGCCAGCCGGCGCAGGTCGTCGTAGACCAGCGGCAACACCTTGCGGGCGGCCACGGCGTCGCCCTGTGCCGCGCGGTCGAGCAGGCGCGTCAACTCGGATGGGGGTTGGGACACGGCGGCAATGTAGCGGGCGGCCTCGGTCCCGCGAAGCGGAAACGAGGCTGTGTTCGCGCTCGCACGCCCGTCGGCGCCCCGACGGCGCGGCGGCCGGATTTTCGTGAAGGGTTCCGCCACCGCTTTGCGGCTGATCCCATGGGACCGGCTGACCGCACGGTCGATCCACACCGAACCCCCCGACAGTGACCGGGCTGCCGGTCCCGATTCCCGCTCCGCGAGGCCCCAGATGCTCCACTGCCCGATCGCTCGATCCACCGCTGCGTCGCTTCGCGGCGCGCTCACCCGAACGTCCGCCGCCCTGCTCGTGATGCTGGCGTGCGTGCCGGTGGCGCACGCATCGTCCTTCGCGATCCAGTCGCCGGCCGCGGGCGCCGTGCTCACCGCGGGGCAGCCGTCCCTCGTGACCTGGGTGGACCTGATCCCCAATCCCGGCCCGGTCGACTTCGACATCTCGTCCGACAACGGCGTCACGTGGCAGCCGCTCGCCACCTCGGTCGCCGACGACGGATCCGAACCGCTGCAGATCTGCCCCACCGGCTCGATCCGGCTGCGCATGCGGCGGCACGACGACCCGACGATCTGGACCACCTCGCAGGTCTTCCAGGTGACGTCCTCGGGCCTGCCCAACTTCACGACGTTGCAGCCCGGCGGCTGGGCCGACCGCGTCGTGCCCTCGTCGACGCCGCTGGGCTTCGGGGCCCGACCCGCGCCCGCCTCGCTGACGGGTGAAGCACCCGTGTACGTGGACGCGGGCTACGCCAACTTCGGCACGGCCTGGCCGTGCGTTCCCGACCACGTCGCGCTCGAACTGGACGGCGTGCAGCAGGTGGACGCACCGCGCGGCCCGCTGGGCCCGGGCGTCTACACCGTGCTCGGCGAGCGGTCGTTCTTCGCGCGCGGCGGGCTGCACACGTTCACCGTGCGCGCTGACCCCGGCAACCAGGTCGCCGAGAGCAGCGAGACCGACAACGCCTGGTCGCGCCAGTGGGCGCTCACGCCCGACACGCTCACGAGCGGGGGCAGCGTGCGACGCACCGCGCCCGCGTCCGCGACCGGCGGCCTGGTGGCGATTCCCGCGGGCACGCCCGCGTATCCGAACGTCGACGGCCTGCGCATGATGCCCGGCGCCGCGGTGCGCCAGCGCACCGTGCAC
>JBGAMH010000084.1:0-16471 GCA_044223135.1 Candidatus Eiseniibacteriota bacterium
ACCAGCCGAAGATCGTCCCCCTCGAAGCCCCGGAGCCGGGCGCTCCCGCGCCTGAGAGGACGGGTGCGCGCGTTCCCCCGGCGGGACCCGTCCGCTCCGCGCCGTCCAATTCCCTGCGGTGGGGTCCTGCGCCGGGCGTCATACTCGTGTCGACGAGGCGCCCCCACCTCTCCTGCTCCCGCCACCCACCCGGAGGTGTCGCCGTGACGTCCGCCCGCGCTCCCCAGCACTCGTCACCCGCCGCCCGGCTCGGCCGACTGGCCGGCCTCGTCCTCGTGCTCGGATCGCTCCTCGCCCTCGCGCCGCGAGCGCGCGCGAACATCCGCATCGACGAGTTCGGCATCCGCTGCAGCAACGGTGCGGCGGGCACCGCGTTCGTGGAACTCTCGGGCACGTTCGAGGACTACTTCGAGAACTCGATCGGCCTCGTCTTCCTGGGGTCGAACGGCGACACGCTCGCCGACCTTCGCCCGTTGTTCGGGCGCTACACCGGAACGAACTTCTACTACTCGAACAAGTTCCTGCTCACGGGGCCGAACTTCCGCGACTACAACCCCGGCACCGGCAACGTTCCGCTCGCCGTCGAGCCCGACCCGGTGCGGGGCCGCGTGATCCTCTACCGGCTGCTCGCGAACAACACGCGCAGCATCCTGCACCAGCTTCCGTACGGCGGGCCGGGCGAAGTCGCCGCGCCGCCGAACGGAGCCACGATCGTGCGCGTGAGCGCGAACACGTTCGCGGTCACACCCGACGGTACGCCGCAGGGCTACCTGATCGACGTCATCGCGGGCACCTGCTATCGGCTGCCGCACTGGACGCTGAGCGAAGTCGCCGTGGCCTGCTGGGACGGTGGCCCGACGCAGTTCATCGAGCTGCGGCACCCGGGGCCGTCCGGGCTGCTGGACGCGGGCTACCACCTCCGCCTGTACGACCACCTCGACGTGCTGCAGGCCGACATCGCCAATCCGTTCGGGGCGCTGGCGGGCACGCCGATCACGGACCCCCGCACGTTCCTGCTCGGCAGCGCTTCGCTGGACCCGGATGCGACGCTTCCGGTGACGCTCGATCCCGCCGGCGGTCGCGCGGAGCTCGTGAGCCCGGCCGGCTCGCCGGGCAACGTGCTCTCCACCGTGTCGTGGGGCGGCTCCCCCGCGATGCCGCGACCGGGCACCTCGCTCAGCCTGTCGGCGACCACGGGGCTCTTCGAAGCGACCTACCCGTCACCCAGGCGATTCGACGGCCAGAGCCCGGCCACGTGGCAGTGCTACTACGCCTGGTCGCCGTTCGGAGGCGCCGAGGTTTCGGAGCTGGCGACCCGCTGCGAGGACGGCGGCACCGCGGGCGGATTCGTGGAGACGATCGTCCGCTCGTCGATGACGCCGGATCCCCGCATCCAGCTGGTGGCCGAGGACCACGCCGGCCAGCGGCTGGGTGTCGTGCGGCTGTTCGACCAGCTGGGTGGCCCCGCGGCTCTGACCGGCCAGCACCTGCTGTTCGGTGCGAGCGGATTCCAGTCGGCGACCGGCCTCGCGCCCGACCGCACGCTGCCGTTCACGCTCGACGCCCAGGGCGGCCGGTTGAGCATCGCGTTCGAGGACGCGTTCACCGGAACGCTCGGCGCGATCTCCAGCATGTGCTACGGCGGCCCCTGCCCCCTGCCCGCGCCGGGACAGAGCCTGACGCTCGGCAGCACCGGGTGGGCCGTCACCGACTTCCCCACGCCCACGCGACTCGACGGCACCAGCTCGAACGGCTCGCCGTGCCTGCCCGATCACACCGACCGCGCGCTCCAGATCGGCGAGCTGATGACGCGGTGCCGTTCGCTCCCGGGCACGTCGTTCGTCGAGCTGCGCATCCTGCAGACGGCCGTGCTCGGCGATCGCTTCCGGCTCCGCCACTGGGACCACGCGGGGGCGCTGGCCTGGAACCAGCTCCACCTGCTCGCCGGATTCACCGCGCTCACGCTGCCCGCGAACGGTCGCATCCTGCTGGCGACACCGGCCGCGATCGGAGAACTCGGTGGCGTCGACGTTCCGCTCGCGTATCCGCTCGACCCCGAAGGTGGACGCCTGCAGCTGCTGGTGGATGGATACGCCGACGGCGTGCTGCGCGTGGCGGACGAGGTGACGTGGGGCACGGCCGCGCGCCCCGCACCGGCAGCCGGCACGAGCCTCGTGCACGCGGACGACGGATCCTGGACCGCGGCCGCGCTGCCCACGCCGACGCGGTATCCGTTCCTGCCGGTGTCACCGGCCTACTCCACCTGCCTCGGCGAGTGCCAGCCGAACTACCTCGGCTTGAACACCTACCCGCTGCCGGAGTGGCGGCTGGATCCCGTGCGTGACGACCTCGGGGCGATCGGCACGGGCCATATCGACCAGATCGCCAGCATCATGCACGTGACCGCGAAGGGGCGAGCGACCGCCGAGGGTTTCTTCGGCGACGACTTCACGCTCGAGGGCCCGCCGGCCGGGGCGACGGCGCTGGTGCGTGTGCGCTGGAACCTGTCGGCCGGCTTCTCCCTCGCGCCGACGCCGACCCTGCGCGGCGCGGCGCACGTGACGCTGGGCTACCGGGATCGCTTCGGCACGATCCAGAACCAGGAGCTCGACCTCGCGCCCGGAACTCAGGCTTTCGACCAGCTGATCTCGGTCGTCGCGGGTGCACCGTTCCAGCTCACGGCGCGCGTGCTCGTGCACGGCGCCCGCAACGGCGTGACGTCCGACTCCAGCGCGTTCGTGCGCGCGATGGTGGAGTTCCCTGCGCTGCCCGCGGGCGATCGCGTGACCTCGTGCTACGGCTTCGAGTCGGGCCCGCCGGTGGCGGTGGAGATCGCGCTCGCGGAGGCGCAGGTGGAGCCGGGCCTCGCGCACCTGCGGTGGTTCGCCGCCGACGAACGGCCGCGCGTCACCGTGGAGCGCTGCGACGTCGCCGGTGCATGGACGACGCTCGGAGAAGTGGACGCCGACGGGCAGGGCTACTACGCGTGGGACGACGCCGGCATCGAGCCCGGCACGCGCTACGGCTGGCGGCTCGCGTGGAACGAAGCGGACACGCGCCGCACCACGCCGACCGCGTGGTTCGACGTGCCGTTCGGGACGCCGTTCGCGCTGCGCGGCGTGCGCCCGAACCCGACCGTGGGCGCGAGCACGCTCGTGNNNNCGGGCGACGTGCGCGCCGACGTGATCGACATCGCCGGCCGCCGCGTGCTCGAGCGCCGCTGGCCCGCACTTGCCGCGGGCGAGCACACGCGGCCGCTCGCGCGCGACGGCGAGCTGGCGCCGGGCGTGTACCTCGTGCGGCTCGCGCACGGCGGCCGGGTGCTGACCACGCGCGTGATCGTCACGCGCTAGTCGAACGCGCATCGAAGGGCGCGGCTCCCGTCGGAGTCGCGCCCTTGCGTCGTCCACGCCGGCGTCGCCGACGACTTCCCGCGCGACCGGCGCTGACAGGCGTCCGACATCGCCAGCGTCGCCGCGCACGCGCATGGCCCAGATCTCGGACGCGCGGCGCCCGCGCCCTGCTCGAGCGCCGGCGGCTGCGAACGCACGACCGTCAGCCGCCGGCGGGGCGCGACAGCCACCACTGGAGCAGCGCACGCGCGCCGTCCTTGGTGGGGATGTCGCGCGCGTGCCCGATGTCGGGGTCCTGCTGCTGCGCGGGGTGCAGGATCGGCAGCCCCACGCACGACGGGCAGCCGCTGCCGCACGGGCAGCCTTCCAGGTGCGCGAGGGCCGCCTCGGTGAGTTCGTCCATGCGCGCCCAGCCCTGCTCCGCGAAGCCGAGGCCGCCCGGGTAGCGGTCGAACAGGAACAGCGTGGGACGGCCGAGGTTCGACGAGTCGAGGTTCCCCTGCACGTCGGTGGCGTCGCACATGGTGAGCACCGGCAGCAGCTGCACGAACAGGTTGCGCACGCCCGACAGCGCCTCCCACGGGTTGTGCCCGTTGCGCGCGAGGCCGCGCCACGTCTCGTCGGTGGGCGCGAGCCACAGTCCCGCCGTGTCCAGCGTGAGCCGCGGCAGTTCGAGCGGGTGGTAGCCGATCGAGTCGAGCGAGCGGTAGCGGATCTTCTTGAACGCGATCGTCTGCCACGAGTACGTGAGTTCGCCGAAGCTCAGCGTTTCGCCGCGCCAGGCGCGCTGCTGCAGTTCGCCGCGCACGCGCACGTTCGTGTCGAGCACGGGCTGCGTGTAGTAGTCCACCGTGCGCGGTTCGACCAGGGCCACCTTCTGCTCCAGGTCGAGCGAGCGCACCCACCACGTGTCGCCCTCGTGCAGGTAGATCGCGTCCGGGTACACCAGCTCGAGCGCACTGATCGCGTCCACCGTGCCCAGCATGGCGTTGCCGCGCGAGGCATCCTGGATCGCGTACGTGTCGTCGCTCATCGTGCGCAGGCTCACCCTGGCGCCGGGGAAGTCCGTCTTCGCCCAGTACGCGCGCTGGTCGATCGTGCGCGTCTCGCCCGCTTCCTCGAGCGCCGCGAGCACGTCGTGGATCTGCGGCCCGAACGCCGCCTCGTCCTCGGCCGAGATCGGCAGCTCGAACGCCGCGCACGCCAGCTGCTGCGCGAGGATGTACGGGTTGTGCGGGTCGACGCACGCGGCCTCGGCCGGCCGGCCGAAGAACCACTCGGGCCGCCGCATCAGGTATTGATCCACGGTGTCGTTGTAGGCGACCAGCACCACGACCGATTCGGCGCCCGTGCGCCCGGCGCGCCCGGCCTGCTGCCAGATGCTCGCGAACGTGGGCGCCGCGCCGATCAGCACGGCCGCGTCGAGCCCGCCCACGTCGATGCCCAGTTCGAGCGCGTTCGTGCTGACCACGCCGCGCAGTTCACCCGAGAACAGCGCCTGTTCGATGGCGCGGCGCTCTTCCGGCAGGTAGCCGCCGCGGTACGGGCGCACGCGTTCGTGCAGCGGTGGTAGCGACTGGCCGAAGAGCCCGCCCGACTGCGCGCGCGCCTCGTCGCCGGGGATGCGTGCGCGCGAGCGCTCGAGCTGTTCGCGCACGTAGCGGTAGACGAGTTCCGCCGACACGCGCGACTTGGTGAACGCGATCACCTGCGCCCCGCGTTCGAGCAGCCCCGCCACCAGGTGACAGCCCTCCACGTTCGACGAGCGGCGTTCCACGCGCGTTTCGTCGCGGTAGGGCGGATTCCAGAACACGAAGTGCTTGGCGCCGCGCGGCGCCCCGTCGTCGTCGACCACCACGATCTCGCGGCCCACCAACGCCGCCGCCAGTTCGCCCGGGTTGCGGATGGTGGCGCTGCAGAGCACGTAGCGGAACTCGCCGCCGTAGTGCCGCACCAGCCGTTCGAGCCGCCGCAGCACGTTCGCCACGTGGCTGCCGAAGATGCCGCGGTACGCGTGCATCTCGTCGATGACCACGTAGCGCAGGTGGCGCAGGAACCGCGCCCATTTCGCGTGTTGCGGCAGGATGCCCGCGTGCAGCATGTCGGGGTTCGACAGGATCACGTTGGCCCCGTCGCGCAGCTTGCGGCGCGTGGTCGCCTGCGTGTCGCCGTCGTAGACCCCCGCGTGCACCGCCCGCGACAACTCCGGATGCGCGGCCGCGAGTCGCGAGAGGCTCTTGAGCTGGTCCTGGGCGAGTGCCTTGGTCGGAAACAGGTAGAGCGCCGTCGCCCCCGGCTCTTCGAGCAGTGTTTCGAGGGCCGGCAGGTGGAAGCACAGGCTCTTGCCGCTGGCCGTCCCCGTCACGACCACCGTGTCGTGCCCCGCCCGCAGCGATTCCACCGCCCGCACCTGGTGCGTATAGAGCCGCGAGATCCCCCGAGCCCCGAGGGCCGAAGTGATCGGCAACGGCAGCCCCGGCAACAGTTCACCGAACCGAGCCTCCCGTCCCGGCAACGTATGCCAGTGCGCCACCGCCCCCGTGTTGTCCGGGTGCGAGGAGAAGTCATCGAGCCACCGAGCCAGTTCACCCACCGGCCCCGAGCGAGGAAGAAAGGAAGTAGGCCGAGCCCGCATCGAGAGGAACCCAGGGACGAGAGAAGGAAGGTGCATCTGCTGCACGGATGGGCAGTATATCCACGAGCCCAGGAACAGCCAGCAAAAAGGAACCCCAGGCCAACAACGAAGCCGCGCCCAAGGGCGCCGCGAGCCACAAAGGACTCCGGACGTGCGTCACAGGCCGCGGGACAACCAACGAGAGGCGCCCAAAGGGCGCCGCGAGCCCCGGAGGACCTCGTTCGAGGCGCGCCCTCGCGAGGCACCCCACCCCGTCCGTCCGGCCCCCACCTTCTCGGCGGAGGAACGCGAGGCACTATTCCGCGCGAAGAGACGTTCGCGACAAGCACGTTCGCGTCCGACGCGGGCGGTCACCCGCCGCGCCGGCGGGAGTCCCGCCGCGCATCCAAAGCCGGGCACGCGCGTCCCGCCAGTGCACCCCCGCCGCTATTCGACCGCGCGATTCGTCTGCTCGAACCCGGCCACTCGCCACGTCCCTTCGCGCGCTTCGAACGTCACCCGAAACGCATCGCTCGGTCCGCGGAAGAACACCATCTCGGCGGCGCTCTCGTTCGTCGCGGGCGCCACGCGCCAGCGGCCGCGCGTGGGCTGGTCCCACGCGTAGCGCTTCGCGAACTCCACGAGCATCGGGTCCACGACGAAGAGTTCCGCGCGCTCCTGGTCGCCGCTCACGAGCGCCTGCACGAAACCGGTGAACGTCGCGTAAGCGCTCGGCACGAGCCGTTCGTCGAGGCGGCTGAACCCGGTGTCGGACCAGCGGAACCTGCGCTCGCGCATCACGTGCGGGCAGGTGGCGCACTCCTCGAAGTACGGCGTCGGTTTGAACGTGCGCGTGGTCAGCTCCACGGCGCTGTCGCCCACGGCGAACGCGCCCGTGCCCACGCCGCCGAGCGAGTCCGGGCCGAGCGTCTGCAGCAGGTCCCAGCGTCCACCGGATGCCATGCTCCACACCATCACGATCGGCTGCTGGCCCGCGCCGGCGCGCCGGCTCCACAGCGCCGCGGTCTGGCTGGAGTCGCGCGCGAGGCCGGCGTCGAAGCGCCACGTGGCCAGCGCGTGCAGGTGAAGGCCCGAGCCCTCCACGTGCTGCTCCCGCGGTCCATGCTCGTCGCGCCAGAACAGGTGCGGCCACGACGGGCCCTCCGGGTTCGAGCGCGAGAACACGTTCACGAGCGCGATCTTGTCGTCCCCGGCGACCTCGGCGCCGAAGCCGAGCGAGTCCACGAGCCCCCGGGTGCGGTCGGCCCACGGGCCTTCGGGCCGGCGGCGGATCGCTTCGAACAGCACCTGCGCGGTGGCGTTCGCCGCGGCGTCGGCCTCACCCGCGTCCCAACGCTCCTGCGCATCCCGCACGTGCATGGCGAACGAGTCGGCCGCGCCACCCGACGAGTCGGCCGAGGCCGGCACCAGCGCCGGCTTGCCGCGCGAGCAGCCGGCCAGCACCAGCAGCACGATCGGCCACGACAGGCGCGGCAACAGGCGAGCGACGCGAACGTTCATCGCGGCTTCCCCGCTCCCGGCGCGCCGGGCTTCACGGGCTTGCGCGGCGTGACGGGCGCGATCGTGCCCGACCCGGGAAGCGTCGCGGGCTTCACCGCGGTCCACTCCTGGATCATCCAGCGCCCGTCCTTCAGCACGAAGCGGAAGATCCAGCGGCGGTCGCCCTGCGGCGCGCGCTCCTTGACCGCGAGCCATTCCGGCCACGCGTCGCCCGACTCGCCGTACTCCACGAGCCACGCACCACGCTGGCGGCGCAGGTTCCACCCGTTCGCGAGCGCTTCGGTCACGCGCGCCGTCTGAACAAGCAGGCGCGCGGCCCCGTCGCGGTTGCCCATCGCGAGTTGCCGCAGGAACAGCGCCAGCGCCGACACCGGCGACGGCAGCACGCGCACGTCGTGGAGCCGGTAACCCTCGGGGCGTTCGGTCCACACGGACTCGTTCACCAGGTGCGGCACGTCGGGGCCGAACGTCACGAACGAATCCGCCTCGGCGCGCGTCCACGCCACGACCTCCGGGCGCCCGTCGCCGTTCGGGTCGGCGAACACGGCGTCGCCCGGCTCGCCGAGGCTGGTCTCGCGCTCGTACTGCGCCAGGTTCCAGAACGCGCCGTTCGGTCCCATGCGGAACAGCCGCAGCCCGATCTCGAGCGTCGGGGCCTTGCGGTCGAACAGCACCGCGGTCTCGTAGGGGGTCTCGCGCGTGCCGAGCCACCACGACCGCATGCGCGGATTGCGCCCCGGCGGGAACACGGCGCCCTGCAGCCGCAGCTCGTTGCCCCGGTACCAGTACAGGTAGCCCACGCCGTCCACGAGCGGCTGGTAGGGGTTGCGCACCCACACGAACAGCACGCTCGGCTGCAGCGGGTCCACGCGCACGTCGGTGTCGAGGCCGAGCGAGTCCATCACCGACTCCACCGCCGGCGCCTGCAGCGTGTGCTCCCGGCCGAGCCGCGCGATCAGCAGCCGCGCCAGGTCGCTCGTGATCCGGAACGCCTCGTAGTTCGTGCCCGTGGCGCTGTCGCCCTTGTTCGTCTGGAAGCGCGCCCGCGCCTCGGCCGACAGCGCGGTGAGCGAGTCGGTGCCGGACGGGAGCCAGGGCTTCACGGTCTGGGCGTGCGCGCCGGCGGCGAGGCACAGCAGCGCCAGCATCGCGAGCGCCGGGGAGAGCGGTCGGAAGAGTGGGAGAGTCATCGCGTCGTGGAGTTCAGCCGCGCACGCGGGCAGCGGTCAAGCGTGAATCCGCGGCCGAATCGATTCCTCACTTGGGCTTGTCACTTCCGGCGTTCGCCACGCGGGCGAGCGCCACCGACGTCGGCACGAAGAACGTGAGCACGAGGCGCGGACGGTCGGCGGAGTTCAGCGTGGCGCCCGACAGGTACGGGAACACGGGCGTCGACTGGAACGCGGGGCCGAACTGCCCGCCGCGACGGGCCTGCCATTCGAAGAACGCCGCCAGCGTGTCGCCGGCGAACACGACCTGCCGCGGATCGGTGCCCGCGCGCGCGCGCGCCAGCATCCGCAGGGGGTCGACGGTCGGCGGCCCGGGCACACGCGCGGCGCACGGCGTCCAGTCCGCCTGCGCGGCCCACAGCGCCAGGCCCGGCAGCGCCTGCGCCACCGAGTCGGCATACTCGGGCGCGGTGTGCAGTTCCAGCCGCACCTCCGACAGCCGCAGCGTGCGGCGGTTCGCGAGCGCGAAGCGCATGCCGCCCGAGTACACGCCGAGCGGCCCGCTCCACACGCGGTCCAGCGTGCAGTACTGGAAGCGCTGCGGGTCGGTGCCGCTCCAGTCCTGCACACCCAGCACGAGCGAGTCGACCGCCGCGTCGGAGCCGAACGTGACGAAGGCCTGCGTGGCGCCGTCCACGCGGTCACCCCTCGCCGCGTTGACCGCCGTGACCGCCCAGTACACGCGCGCGCCCCGCGGCCAGGGCCGCGCCGGGTAGTAGTTGGTCAGCGCGCCGTTCGGCACCGCCGGCACCTGGCGCAGCGCCACCGTCATGGAATCGAGCCCCGTGTACAGCTCGTACGTGGGCACGGTGCCCGGCGCCGCGGTGGTGGACCACGCGAGCGTGGCGAACGGGCTCTCCACCTCGCCGGCAGCCGGGTAGTCGACGCGCGGGCGGCGCAGGCTGCTGGTGGTGAACTGGAAGAACACGGTGCGCCCCAGCCGCACGCCGCCCGTGTCGCGCACCTCCGGCGAGAACTCCACCGTGTACGTGGTCGACAGCGACAGCGTGGAGCGCGGGCGCACGATCACGCGGCGCGTGAACGACTCGTACTCCACCGACACGGGCACGCGCCGGGTGTCGACCTTCAGGAACACCGTCGTGGTGTCCACCGTGCGCGGATCGAGCAGCCGGCTGAACTGCCCCCACACCGGCGTGTCGTCCAGCACGTGCGCCGCGAACGCGGGCGGCTCGCTCGCCACGAGTCCCGGCGGCGGGGCGGGCGGGGGCGCCATGGGGGCGGCCGGGTCCTTCGAGCAGCCGGCCGCCAGCGCGAGGACGGCCAGCACCGCGAGCCGGGCGGCGAGGCGCCTCATCGGATCACCACGAAGCGGCCGCGCGTCTTGCCCAGCGGCGACTCCACCGTGAACAGGTAGATCCCCGACTCGATGTCCTGGCCGTTGCGCGAGATCAGGTCCCACGACGCTTCGCCGTCGCCGTTCGAGCCGTCGTGGTCGATCTGCACCACGAAGTCACCGGCCAGCGTGTACACCCGGATCGTGGCGCGCGCCTTCGGCAGCCCGACGAAGTCCAGGTGGCGCGTGAACACGTCGCCCGGCACCGGCGGGCGGTCCCACGGCGCACGCGCGCGATACGGGTTCGGCACCACGTGCACGCCCTGCACGTCGGACCGCGCGGCGGCGCTCGGCGTGACGATGGAGTCCAGCGTGCTCACGAGCGGGCTCTCGATGCGCTCCAGCGCGCGCACGCCGCCGGCGATCGAGATGGGCCGCGTGCTCAGCGTGGTGACCACGTACAGGTAGTCGAAGCCGTTCTGCGCGGTGCGGTCCACGAACCGGTAGCGGCCGATCGGGTAGACGCTGCGCCCGTACAGGATCCGCTCCACCGCCAGCGTCGTGTCCGACACGTCCGCCAGCGAGCGCGCGCCGTCGAGCGTGTCGCGGCCGAAGAACCCGACGGTCTCGAAGCGCTGCGGCGCGGGGATCTGGCCGTTCCGCCGCCAGTCCGACAGTCGGTACACGTAGTAGCCCGAGAACGAAGCGCCGGGCGCGCCGGCCACGCCGCCGGCGAGCAGCGCCTCGGGGAGGGCGGCGCCGGCGGCGCCGCGCCCGGATCGGCCCACAGCCCGTGCGTCTCCTTGCCGTCGAAGCCCGTGCACGCGTCGCAGTCGGCGTCGGTCCACACGCAGGTCTCGGGCGTGTACAGCGACGCGCGCGGGAACGGGCCCGAGGCGTCCACGAACTTGCTGGGACAGTTCGGATCGGCGATGAACTGCGTCCCGGCCGGCGCGGACAGGCACACCTCGTGACCGCTGAAGCCGCTCTTGCCGACGTTCCACTGTCCCGACAGGGACGCGGTCGTGTCGGGCAGGAAGTTGAACCACGTGCCGTGGTGCAGTCGCACCACGGCTTCGATCGAGGCGCGCAGGCTGTCGACGTTCTGCCCGGCCACCAGCGCCACGTCGAACTCCACCGTGCGCCCGGGCGCGATGTACGGGAACGGCCCCGCCGACAGCAGTACCGCCCAGTCGTGCTGCTGGGAGCCGTCGGCGGCCCCGGGGAAGTCCCCCTTCAGCGCCGCGAGCCGGTCGACGTCGAGCACCGGCACGCCACCCTGCCCCGGCGGCAGGTCGCGCGCGAACACGGTCCGGTGGAACGACAGCCGCGCGGGCGCCGAGGACAGCGCGCGGATCTCGTCCGGCACGTACGGCAGCTGCGCGAGCGGATCCAGCGAGTGCGACAGCGGCACCACGGCGAACATCGGCAGCGTCGAACCCGCGTGACCGTCGCGCACCACCGCGGCCACGCCGCGCACCGTGGACAGGCACTGCTTGGAGTAGGTGCCCGCATCCACCTGCACCGACGGGATGCGCGACGTGCCGTCGTTGAAGCTCTGCGAGTAGGCGACCGAGTCCAGCACGTCGTCGGTGAAGCCGCCGTCGTCGTGCGCACCCTGCGAGTCGAGGTCGGCGAGCAGGCCGATCCACGCGTCGCGCACCGGTTCGCTGCTGTGGTTCGTGATCTCGAAGTGCAGCCCCGCGATGCGGTCGTAGCCGGGCAGCGACCACGCGTACGTCTCCTGCCGCACCTCCAGGCCGAGCGGCTCGTGCTGCTCGCCGTTCGGGTAGCCGTACTCCACCGATTCGCGGTGGTCGTCGGCATAGACGCAGCTCGCCAGCTGCGCGCCCGGCAGGCCGAGGTCCTCGTCCACCTCGCCGTCGCCGTCGTCGTCGCGGTCGTCCAGGCGCTCCTCGTCCACGCGCCCGTCGCCGTCGTCGTCCACGAACCGCTGCCCGCCGAGCCGCCCGGCGAACGCCGTCCGCACGCGGTCTTCGGGATCGAGCGTGGGGCGCCATTCCAGCAGCGGGCCGCCCGACACGCGCGTGCGGCCGTCGAAGCGCGTGCCGCCCACCCACAGGTCGGCGTGCTTCATGCCCGACTGGCCCGAACCGCGCGGGAACTCGAACGACGGATCGAACGAGCGGCCCTCGTCGAAGAACGGGTTGCCGATCGAGCCGATGTTCGTGATGCGCATGGCGAACGTCCCCGCCTGCAGCAGCGGTCCGCGATCTTCCACGTCCAGGACGGCCGCCGCCGTCCGGGGCCACAGGCCCAGCAGGACGGCGGTGACGGACGCGAGCCGCGCGAGGGTTCGGCGATGCATCGGAGCGAGGACGGTGGCCTCCCGGAGAGCGAAGTGGGGCGGGATTGTACGGGTCGCGACTGGCGGCGCTCAACGACCGGGCGACGAGCGCACCTTTCCACCGCCCGAGCCGGCGCCCACCGCGTGCCGCGAACGCCCGACCCGCGCACTCGGCCGTGGCGCGCCGCCGAGCCGCGCGCGTACCGTGCGGCGCATGTGCACACTCGTGTTCGGACTGGACGTGCTCGGCCCCGGCACCGTGGTGCTGGCGACGAACCGCGACGAGGACCCGCGCCGCCCCAGCGAGGGGCCGCAGGTGCTGAGCGTCTCCCCGCGCGTGGCCGGCGGCCGCGACGCCCGCGCGGGCGGCACGTGGATGGCCCTGCGCGCCGCGGGCCCGGGCCGGCCCGCCGGCGTGGCGCTGCTGCTGAACCGTCGCGATCCCGAGCCGGAACGCGCCGGCCGACGCTCCCGCGGCTGGCTCACGCTGGACGTGGCCACGGCGGCGGATCCGCGCGTGGCGGCGCTGTCGGAGGCCGCCACGGGACGCTACGCGCCGTGTTCGCTGGTGTGGCTCTCGCCCGCCGGCTCGTGGCTGCTGGCCGTGCGCGCGGGCGAGCCGCCCGAGCTGGGCGCGATCGCGCCCGGCTGGCACGCGCTGGCGCATCACGAACTGGACGACCCGGGCGACGCGCGCACGGCGCACCTCGCGAACGCCCTGCGCGGTTTCGCACCACGCACCCGCGCCGACGCCACGTCGCGGCTGCACGCGCTGGTCGCCGACCACGGCGGAACCTCCGCGCCCCCCGTGTGCATCCACGCAGGTGCGGCTCCGACCGTGTCGAGCGCCCGCGTGTGGATCTCCGCGCACGACATCGCATGGGCGCACGCGCCGGGGCCGCCGTGCACCACGGCTTTCGAGGACTGGACCCATCTCGTCGCGCCCGACGCGGCGCAGGAGGACGCATGAAGCTCGCCGGACAGGTCGCACTCGTCACCGGGGCCAGCCGCGGGCTCGGACTCGCCATCGCCCGCGCGCTCGCCGCCGAGGGCGCGAAGCTGGCGTGCGTGGCGCGCGCGGGGCGCGAGCTGGACGATGCCGTGGCGTCGCTCGCCGCGGGCGGCGCGGATGCCGCCGCCGCGCCCGCCGACGTCACGCGCGACGCCGACGTGGCCGCCGCGGTGCGCGGCGTGCTCGACCGCTGGGGGCGCATCGACGTGCTGGTGCTGAACGCCGGCACGTGGAAGGGCTCGCCGATCGCCGAGACCAGCGAGGAGACCTGGGACCAGTTGATGGACCTGAACGCCAAGGGCGCGTTCCTGGCGCTGCGCCACGCGCTGCCGGCGATGATCGCGGCGAAGCGCGGCAGCGTGATCGGCATCGCCTCGATCGGCGCGCTCGTGGGCTCGGCGGGTTCGGGCGCCTACAGCGCCAGCAAGTTCGCGCTGCGCGGCCTGCTGGAATCGGCGGCGCTCGAGCTGAAGCCGCACCACGTGCGCGTGAGCGTGGTCTACCCGCACAACATCAACTCCGCCGGGCGCGCGATCGACCCCGGCAGCGCCGAGCGCGAGAGGAACCTGGAGCCCGCGGACATCGCCGCGCTCGTGGCGCACGTGGCGTGCGCGCCGGCGCACGTGGCGATGCCGCACGTGGAGGTGTTCCCGCAGGCGGCCGCGATCGGGCTCAAGTAGCGCGGGGCGCGGGCGATCCCGGGCGGCCGTCCTGTCACGGCGGCAGATCGGCTCGCCGAACTGTCACCGCGGCGAGCGGGGACGCGCCACGCGCGGTCGTCGCAGCGCCGCAAGCGCCGCTGCCGGCGCCGTTCTCCCGCGGCGGGCTCCGCGGCACGTGCACTGCTCCCGGCCGGGCGCCGCTTCGCCACGTGACGGCCGGGCCCGCCGGCGGAGCGCACGCCCCGCGCCCGGTGGAGGAGCCTCCATGACTCGCCCGACCCGCCTGCTGATCGCGGCGATCGCGATCTGGGCGACCGGTCTCGCCGCCGGGCCCGCGCGCGCCGGCGTCCGCCCGGGACCGGCGCTTCGCAACGCCGTCGAGTTCTCGCCGTTGTCCCCGGTCATCGACATCTGGGCGCTCCAGTACGCCCGGAGCGTCGGCAACCGGGGCGAACTGCTGCTGGGAGCGAGCTACGCGAACATCGGGTACGACAGCGGTCGCTCGCACGCGCCGGGCGTCATCCTGGGTTACCGGCAGTACGTGTGGAAGAAGGCGCACGTCGAGTACCAGCTGTGGCCGTCCTACAACTGGTTCGACTCCACGGTCGAACACCGCACGTTCGAGGGCGGCGAGATCTGGAACGAGTTCCGACCCGGCTGGACGTTCGATTTCGACGTGGCCGGAAAGCCGTGCCTGCTGAACCTGCAGTACCTGGTCGGGTTCGCGCTCCACGGCGGCAACAAGCCGGAGAGCTTCCGGCGCGAAGTCGACGACGAGCCCATCTTCACCACGCCGATGTTCTTCGTGGGCTGGCGGTTCTGACGCGGACGCGCGAGAGCCCGCACGGGCGGCGCGCCGCGCGGAACGGCCGCACTCCCCGGGCGCACCCGCACGCACCGGCGCTCGCCCGACCCTCGACCGCTGCCCGACGGGCCTCGCGACGCGCGAACGGCGCCGACGGCGGGAGGTCGGGAGGATCCGCATGCCCGCCTGCACGCGTCCGCCTCTGCGCTTTCGTTCCCCCTCCGGTGTCCGAACCACGCGCGGCTGCATCGCGCAGCCGGACCGGCCGACAATCCTCTCGCGGCGCACTGCACACTCTTCTAGAATCCGCGAGCGCGCCATCGTCGTGAGCCGCCCGGTTCCGAGGCGCGCACGGGGAGGGGTTTGGGATGGATGTGACGAGCTTTCCGACCTGCCAGAAGTGTGGCAAGGGCGTGTTGCTTCCGCTCTCGGACTACGGTCGCGACGGCGCGCCGATTCAGTACAAGGCGTGGGTGTGCAGCAGTCCGAACTGCGGATACAACGTCCGCATCGACAATGGCGAGATCAGCCTGGGGCGCACGATCGGCCCCTCGACGCGCTGATCTCCTCGGCCCGGAGAGCCCCGCTTGATCCGAGCGATCGTCTTCGACCTCGACAACACACTCACCGACTTCATGAAGATGAAGGAGGCCGCGATCGTCGCCGCCATCGACGGCATGATCGACGCCGGCTTCCAGCTGCCGCGCGAGGAATTGCGCCGCCGCGTGGACGCGATCTACCGGGAGCAGGGACTCGAGTTCCAGCGCGTGTTCGACGAGCTGCTGGTGCGCGAGTTCGGCCAGGTGGATCCCAAGATCCTCGCCTCGGGCATCGTGGCGTATCGTCGGGCCCGCGAGTCGGCGCTCGTGCTGTACCCGCACGTCAACATGACGCTGCTCGAGCTGGCCAAGCGCGGCATCCGGCTGGGCGTGGTCAGTGACGCGCCGCGGCTGCAGGTGTGGCAGCGCCTGGTGTCGCTGTCGCTGCAGCACGTGTTCGACGCGGTCGTCACGTTCGACGACACGGGCGAGCGCAAGCCGAGCCCGGCGCCGTTCCGCGAAGTGCTGAAGCGCCTGGGCGTGCAGCCGGAAGAGTCGATGATGGTGGGGGACTGGGCCGAGCGCGACGTGGTCGGCGGTCGCAGCCTGGGCATGAAGACCGTGTTCGCCCGCTACGGCGACACGTTCGACACGAAGGAATCCGGAGCGGACTACGACGTCGACGACGTGCTGCAGCTGGTGGCGATCGTCGACGATCTCAACGCGAACGCGGGCCGGGGCTGACGGCCGGGCCCGCACGATCAACCGCAACAGGGAGGCACACGGATGTCGGTGGACAAGGTCAAGGCGTCGAAGGCGAAGGTCTACTCGCCCCCCGATGGCGTGCCCGCGGACACGAAGCAGGTGCACGTGTACGTGTTCGACGTCTTCAACGTGACGTTCCTGCCCGGCAAGTCGTTCGAGAACATCGAGCGCGCGGTGCAGTACCAGCGCCACGAACAGGAACGCATCTTCGCGGAGCAGGAAGCCGAGCCCGAGCTGTTCGACCTGCCGTTCCTCTCGCGCGATCCCGACCTGCTCGCCCGCGTCGATCGGGACGCCGAGTACCGCAAGCGCCTCGTCCGCGACCTGGGCCTGGATCGCGCGGCGCGGTAGATCTTCGCCGAGCACGCA
>JBGAMH010000085.1:0-16239 GCA_044223135.1 Candidatus Eiseniibacteriota bacterium
CGATCCGGCTCGCGCGATCCGGCGCCGCGCGGCTCCAGCTGCTCGACGTGCTCGGCCGCCGCGCGGTCGCCGATGCGGCGATCGAGGGACCCGCCTCACGCGTCGTCCGGTTCCCCGACGTGTCGCCGGGTCTCTACTTCGCCCGGCTCGTGCAGGGCGACCGTACGGCGACGACGCGCGTGTTCGTCGTGCGTTGATCGCGGATCGTTCGCGCGCCCGCCGGGGGCGCGCGGCGGCTCAGACGCCGAGCCAGCCCTGGGCCACGCTCAGGAACGCCTCGGCGTCCTCGGGCCCGGCCATGTCCACGAACTGGTCCACCAGCGCGGGCGCCGGCGGCGCGAACTGCGCCTCGCGCCACACGGTGTCCCACAGCGACAGGAGCCGGCGCCGCAGGTGCGCGTAGTGCTCCGGCTCGGCCGCCGACAGCAGCAGCACGGTGCGGTCGCCCACGCGGCACAGCGAGTCGGTGTCGCGCACCTGCCCGGGAAGCCGATCGCAGAGTTCGCGGAACGCGGAGCCCGCTTCGGGGAAGTCGAGCCGGTGCAGCTCGAAGCGCAGCCGGTCGTGACGATTGCGCTCGACGGCGAGATCGACGCGGGCGCGGAAGTTCTGCGCGTCCGTCCAGCCGTGCTCGCGCGCCGGCGTCAGCGGGAACGAAGCACCCGCGCGCTGCAGGTCCTCGGCGTCCCACGTGGTGCGCAGGTCTTCGACCATGCGCTGCCACTGCGTCCAGCCGTCGCCCGGATCGATCGACGAGGCCGCGAGCACGCCGCGACGCTGCGCCGTGCGGAACGGCCACGCGCCCCACGCCTTGCCCTTCTGGGGCTCCGACAGCCGCGTCACCACCTGCGGCGTCCCGAGTTCGACCGCCAGGTCGACGAGGCCCTTCAGCAGCCGGTCCTCGGGACCGACCTGCGCCACGAGGTGGAGCTTGCGGTCGCCCGACGTGGCGTGCAGTTCGGCCGTGCCGGCGCCGGTGTGATGCACGAGGTCCTTGAGCGCCTGCTCGAGTCGCGACCGGTCCTCGGGCGACGGGAAGTCGTCGAGCGTGATCACGAGCCGGGGATGCGCCGGCGCCACCACCGGGCTCGGCGCCGTCGGAGCGCCCTCGCCGATGTCCGCGACCGCGTCGCGCACGAGCGTGTCGAGGTCGCCGCCGCCCATCACGTGTTCGAACGCGGCGGCGTGCAGCGCGAGCGGCGCTTCGATGCCGGGCGCCGGTTCGGGCCCGCCCTGGCCGCGCAGCAGCGACTGCGGCGTCTGGCAGGGCGTGCCGAGCGCGAGCAGCAGGCTCTCGAGCTGCGTGCGTCGCGAACTGCGTTCGCCCACGAGCGCGAGGTCGAAGATCTCGCGCGTCAGGTCCGCGAGGTCGCAGGTGCGCGGCAGGCCGCAGAGCTCGGCCACGCGCACGCCCGCGTCCCCGGTCCGTTCCCCGGCCACGAGCCGCACGGACAGGCCGGGCTGCTTGAGGAGCTCGGGAATCAGGTCGGCGTCGTGCCAGTCGAAGTCGATGAGCACGATGCGGCGCAGGCCGCTGCGGATTTCGGGCTGGGCGAGTGTCATGGTCTCTGGGCCTTCATCGGCCGTCGATCCGGATCTCTGCAGGGTCCGCGTGCAGATTGCACCGCGCCGCCGCGACCTGCATGCCTCGAGTGGGAGCGATCAGCGTCTCGTCCCGGGCCCCGGCACCATCGTCCCGCGCAGGCGCGCGTCCAGGATCTTCACGGGCCAGCGTTGCTGGAGGCCCGAGAAGTAGTCGACCAGGTTGTGCTCCATCTCCTCCATCCGCATCCGCTGGAAATCGCGGTCGAGGTCGCCTCGCGCCGGTTCCTGCCGCTGGAGCAACCGCACCTTCACCAGGCCCAGCGGCAGCTCCATCCACGCGCTCACGTCGCCCTCGGAGAGAACCGCCGCCTTCCGGCCGCCGAACACCAGCGAGTCGACCACGTCGCCGCCGCCCATGTGCGGCAGGCCCTGTCCCGGCGCGATGTTCGGCGCGTCGATCCAGCCGCCCCAGAGGCGGGCGAGACTGTCGACCGACCACCCGGAAGCGAGCATCGAGTCGAGCTCCGCGCGCTTCGCCGTCAGTGCACGTGCGCCCGCTCCGGCCCGGTACACGTCGAGCGCCTTCGCCCGGGCTTCGTCCCACGACGGGGCCGCGGGCGGCGTGATGCTGTCCACCCACACGATCCAGAACCCGAGGCCCTTCGGCTTCCACACGCGCCGGTCGAGCTGCCCGGGCTTCACCTTCTCCACGCCGCGGTAGAACTCGCCCATGGTGCCCGGCGGGTACTCGCCCATGCGGCGCGTGAGCGGTTCGATCGGCAGCTTGAGCCGCGCGCCGAGTGCACGCGCATCGGCCACCGTGCGCAGCGTGCGCAGCAGGCTGTCGGCCCGCAGCTCGCCGAGCTTCGCGGCCTTCTCGGTCGCGAGATCGGTGCCCACGTTCGCGTAGGCGAGCTCGATCGGGTGCACCACCGCCGGCTCGTGTTCGATCACCTCGATGATGTGGTAGCCGACCTCGGTCTTCACGAGCCCCGAGCGCTGTCCCGGCCGCATCGCGAACGCGGCCCGCTCGAACGGCTCCAGCATCGCCCCGCGCCCGAACACGCCCAGGTCGCCGCCGTTCTCCTTGGTGGCGGGGTCGTCCGAGTACTGCTTCACGAGCGACGCGAAGTCCTCGCCCGCCTCGATGCGTGCGAGCAGGCCCTCGGCGCGCTTGCGCGCCGCGGCGTCGGCCTCCGGCGTGGCGTCGCTCGGTGACACCAGCAGGTGGCGCGCCCGCAGCAGTTCCGGGGCGGAGTACCGGTCCAGGTGCTCGCGCCAGTAGGCTTCGATCTCCGCCCGCGTCAGCGGCACGTCCAGCACGTCGGGCGGCTCCATCACCATCCGCGAGAAGTACATCACGTCGCCCGCGGAGAAGCGCGTGGGATTCTCGTCGAACAGCCGCCGGGCGCCGCGCTCGTCCTCGTCGTCCCGCACCCGCCGGACGTCGTCCTGCAGGCGTCGCTGAGCCTGCTCGAACGTCGGCACGTGGTTCTCGACGCGATCGATCACCTTCCAGATCGCCGTGCCGCCCGACCACGCCACGCTGCCGACGGGCCTGGGGTCGGGCCCCGACCACAACACGCCCTCCACCGCGCGCGCCGCCGCGACGGTGTCGAGCGCCGCCCCGTAGGGCGCCGGGGGCAGGTCCCTCGCCGAGAGCGCGGATTCGAGCGCCGGATCGCGCTTGCCCGCCTGCCACGCGCGCAGCAGCTGGTCGGCCTGGCCGCGCGCCAGCTCCGAACGCCGGTCGCGCATCCAGCGCGTGCGGATCTCGTCCTTCACGACTTCGAACGGGCGCGCCACGATCCGCCCGGCCCTGGCGTCGAACGACGAGTAGTCCGCGACACGGCTGCGGTAGTAGCGGTCGAGGTCGTTCGCGGTCGGCTCCGGCACGCGGATGCGGCTCGTGTCGGTCCACGCCAGCCGCACGCGCCAGGCCGGCCCGCGCAGCGAATCCCGGCGCGACGCGTAGAGCGCGCGGGCCGCGTTCTCGTCACGGTGCAGCCGCGCGTCGGCGCGCAGCCGCCCGCGGATCTGCCGCGCCACGTCGGCGAGCGGCGCGATCGAGGCCGGTCGCAGATCGTCCACGCGCACCAGCAGCCAGCCTTCCTTCGCGCTCACCGGCTGGTCCAGGACGGTGCCCGGCCGCGCCTTGAACAGCGACGCGTTCACCGCCGCACTGCCGTTCCAGTAGCCCGGGAAGTTGTCCGGGAACACCTGCACGTTCGGTCGCGGACCGCCCACCGACTCCGTCGCCTTCTCGAACGACGCGCCCCCCTTCACGAGCGCGAGCAGGCTGTCCGCGGTGTGCCGCATCCGCCGGTCCCAGTCCGCCATGAACCCGGGGCGCACGCGATCCGAATCGGACGGCGACGGCACGTTCACGAACGCCACGCTCAGCGAGACGCGATCGGGGCGCTGGAACTCCGCCGCGTGCGACCGGTAGTACTCGAGCACCGCGCTTTCGCGCGGCTCGGGGTAGCTGCCCGGGAAGTCCACGCGCTGCAGCGGCCACTGCTCCAGGTGCGCACGGACCAGCCCACGCCGCGCGCGCACGCGCAGCTCGGACTCGTCGGGACGACGATCGTTCTCGATCCGATCGTTCAGCTTGCGCGCGGCGAGCTGCTCGCGGATGCGGTTGACCTCGGTGGCGAACTGCGCCGGCTGCTGCTGCTTGATGGCCTGGTAGCGCGACTCGTCGAACTGGCCGCCCGGGTTGAAGAACGGTGCGCGCTTGAGCTGCGCTTCCGCCTCGAGCGGACTCGCCGTGATGCCGGTGCGCTGCGCTTCGAGCACCAGCAGGTTCAGGCGGATCAGGCTCTCGAGCACCTGCCGGCGGAGCAGGTCCTTGACCTCGTCGTCGATCTTGCCCGGCGTGCGGGCCGAGAAGTCCGCGAGCGCGCTCGCCGCGCGCTGCTCGAACTCCGCGCGCTCGATGCGCCGGGGACCCACCGTGGCCACGGGCGGAGACGCCGGGGCGGAGACGCCGCCCCGCCGGGAGCACCCGCGGGAGGCGCCTGCGCCCAGGCCATCAGCGCGATCACGCTCGAAGCGCCGAGCATCAGCAACACCGGACGACTGCGTCGCATCACCGGAACCACTCCTTCCCGATCGCCGTCGCGCTTGACCGCCCCCTCGGGGCTGCCTACGGTGCGCGACTTCATGTGGACCCTGACGAAAGACACTGCGCTGCCGCTCTGGCGGACCACGTCGCCCCGCCCCGGCGCCCTGCTCGCGTTCTCCACCCGGCGCGGTGGCACCAGCCTCGCGCCGTTCGACACCCTGAACCTCGGCCGATCCACCGCCGACCTCCCCGAAGCCGTCGCGGAGAACCGCCGCCGCCTGCTCGAGTCGATCGGACTGCCCGCCACCGCGCTGGCCACGGCCGGCCAGGTGCACGGCGCCCGCGTGGTGGACGTCACCGCCGCGGGACATCACTCCGACTGCGATGCGCTCGTCACGCGCGTGCCCGGACTGGCGCTCGCGGTGACGACCGCGGACTGCATGGCCCTGCTCTTCGAAGCGCCCCGCGCGGTGGCGGCCGCCCACAGCGGCTGGCGCGGCACCTGTGACGGCATGCCCCAGGCGACGCTCGACGCCGTACGAAGCGCCTCCGCCTGCTCGACCGGTGAGGTGGACGTCCACTTCGGCCCGTGCATCCGCGGATGCTGCTACGAGGTCGGCGAGGAGGTCGCTTCCCGCTTCCCCGCGCCCGCGCTTCGGCGCGACGGAGGCCGCGTCCACCTCGACCTGCCCACGGCGGCGCGCCTCGCGCTGGAAGCGGCCGGCATGGACCCGTCGCACATCCACGACACCGGCGCCTGCACCGCCTGCGAGCCCCACTGGTACTTCTCGCACCGTCGCGACGAAGGTCGCACCGGGCGCCTGTGGGGCGTCGCCGTGAGGACGAGCGCCGATTGAAGCCTTTGTGAAGCCACCCACTCGTTCGAGCGGCGCGCGAGTATAGCAGGGCATGTGCGGCGCCGCGCATCCTTGATCGCCCGCCGGACGGCCACTATGGTCCCGGCGCCGCGGCGCCCGGCGCCGCACCCGCGACGGTTCCCCGATCGCTCCCCGAGCCCATCAGGAGGACAACCCATGTCGAAGTACCTCGCGGCCGCCGCCCTCGCCGCGCTGCTCACACTGCCCGCATCCCGGGCCCTCGCCGCCGCCGACGACGTGGTGGTGATGGAAACCGCGCAGGGCACGATCGTCCTGCAGCTCTTCGACAAGGACGCCCCGAAGACCTGCGCCAACTTCCGCAAGCTGGTGGCGAAGGGCTTCTACGACGGCACGTACTTCCACCGGGTCATCCCCGGTTTCATGATCCAGGGTGGCGACCCCAACTCGAAGGACGCGGTCGCGAGCAACGACGGGCAGGGCAACCCGGGCTACACGGTGCCCGCCGAGATCAAGCTGCCACATCTGCGGGGCTCGCTGGCCACGGCGCGGCTCGGCGACCAGCAGAACCCGAAGCGGGAATCGAGCGGGTCGCAGTTCTTCATCGACCTCGCGCCGCAACCCTCGCTCGACCGCGGCGGCTACACGGTGTTCGGCAAGGTGCTGAGCGGCATGGACGCGGTCGACAAGATCGCGAAGCTGGCGAAGGACCCGAAGACGTTGCAGACGGCGATGGGCGCCAACCCGCAGAAGCGGGCGCTGATCACGAAGGCGACGCTGCAGCCGCTCGCCAAGTGGCAGAAGCCCGCCGCTCCCGCAGCCTCCGACACGACGAAGCACTGAGCCCGGTTCGACACGAAGGCGCGCGCCCCGCACGGGACGCGCGCCTTCGCCTTTCCGGCCGGGCCGGGTCAGTCGAGCGCGAGCGGGTTGTAGCCCAGGTCCGGGCGCAGGTCGCGCTTCACGAGCGAACCGTCGGTCACCACGTGGATCTCGCACGTCACCGTGACGACGCCGCGGAACAGGTGGCCCGTGTAGCCCACGAAGTCCTCGCCCGCGATCAACGCGTGCAGGTGCGGGAAAGGCCTGCCGTCGAGCACGCTGATGTTGCCCGTGAGCGAGCCCAGCTCGTGTTCGCCGCGGAACACGTGGTGCACGTAGCTCTTGGTCTCGCGCACGAAGAAGCCCAGTTCGGTCTCGCCCACCGCGCCGAGCCCCGTGACCTGCCCGGACTGCACGTGCTCGCGCTCCGCCCACCCGGCCAGCGTCGACACGACTTCCTCGCCCGCGTCCAGCCGCAACACCCAGCCCCACGACATGCGCTTCGCCTGCATGCTCAGCCCCCCTCGCGCCAGCGACTCGCCCCGATGGCGGCCGCCAGGTCGAAGAACTCCTCCACGTCCGAAGCCGGCACGTCGCCCGCCTCGGCGGCCACCAGCCGCGCCACGTCGTCCACCGTGCGCCGCCCGTCGGCGGCGTACCACGCCACGTCCAGCGTCGTCGCACCCCCCGGCACGCGCGCTTCCAGGTCCCGCCAGCGCGCGCGCACGGTGTCGGGCGCCGTGGGCCAGCCCGGCATCAGGTGGCGCAGCATCTCGAGCGGGGCGGCTTCCGTGCGCACGGGCACGCGGGCCGACGCGCGCTCACGCGCGCGCTCGGGCGGCAGCGCCGGCAGGATCTCCGCTTCGAAGAAGCCCTCGAGCTCTTCCACCGCCAGCGGTAGCCAGCGCTCCATCGCGCGCACGGCCTCGTGCCCGGGCGCGAGCCCCACGAGCAGGCGCGCCACGCTCGCGAGCGCCATCTGCCCGCGCAGCCGTTCCGCACCGGCGCGCGAGCGCGCGTCGTCCGCCTCGAGCGCCTGCAGCAACCGTCGGCGCGCGGC
Organism: Candidatus Eiseniibacteriota bacterium; assembly: GCA_044223135.1. GTDB lineage: Bacteria > Eisenbacteria > RBG-16-71-46 > RBG-16-71-46 > RBG-16-71-46 > JBGAMH01. The sequence continues at coordinate 7,331 of JBGAMH010000085.1, forward strand.
CCGCGCGGTGATCCCGAGCAGCGCGCGCATCTCCTCCGCACCGGCGCACGCGAGCCAGCCCGCATATGCCACCCCCACGCGCGCGGCGAGCGACAGCGACGCCGGATCGCAGCGTTCGGGCGTGTCGAGCGACGAGTGGTAGAAGCGGTCGGGCCACTGGATCAGCATCGGACACGGCACGCCGAACGCCGGGTCGATCCACACCGCGTGATCGCTGCCGCCCGAGTACGGCACCTCCGCGAGCCGCGCGAGCGAGTAGTGCCCCTCGCCCGAGTAGGACTTCACCCAGTCCTGCGCGAGGTGCCGCAGGCGCGCCACCAGCTCCTCGGCGAAGCTGCCCAGGAAGTGCGGCGGATGCTCCAGCAGCAGCGTGCTGCCGCACGCCGACTGGTCCTCGCCCACCATGTCGAGGTTCAGCGCCGCCACGGTCTCGGCCGGTCGCGCGAGACCGGAGCCGAGCCACGCGAACGTCCCCGTGAGCTCGGGCATCCACAGGAAGCGGATCGTGCGCGCGTCCGCCGGCAACTCGCCCGAGGCACGCAGCGCGGCGAGCGCGCGAGCGCACTCCAGCGTGGCGCACACGCCCGAGCCGTTGTCGTTCGCGCCCGGTTCCGGGTGGCAGAGGTGCGCGGTCACCAGGATCTCGCCGGGCGTGCCGCCCGGCAGCGTGGCGGTGAGGATCGGCATCGTGGTGGCGAAACGCCGCGTCGCGACGCGCGCGCGCAGTCGCACGCGCTCACCGGCGGCGAGCCGGGCGCGCAGTGCCGCGCCCGCGTTCGGCGAGAGCACGAAGCCCCAGCCGCGCGGCTCGTCGGCCTGCCACCAGAACGACGTGTACGCGAGCGAGTCGCGGTCGTGCTCGGCCGTGCGCACGGGCGGCGCGAGCCGGCGGCCGTCGCACAGCAGCCCGGCCGCGCCTCGCCCCACCACCGCCTCGCGGTGCGCGCGATCGGCGTTGCCCGACACCAGCACCACGCGCCCGCGCACGTCCAGGCCCTCGTAATCGCCGGCGCTCGTCCCGTCGCCGGCCGACACCACCTCGAAGGTCCCGTCCACCGGCGCGCTGCGCTGCACGAGCGACAGCTTCGCGGCGCTCCAGTCGGCCACGCGGACGGCTTCGCCCGAGTCGGCCAGCAGTTCCGCCCACGCTTCGTCGCACCACCAGCCCTCCGGCATCACCGCGCCGCGGAAACGCGTGCGCCCGTCCGCGGGCAGCTCGTGCCGCTCCACGTGCAGGCCGGGCACCTCGCGTAGGCGCGCTTCCAGCCACGCGGCCGCGGCGTCGTAGCCGGGACTCGCCTGGATGCGATGGAAGCGGGCGACCTCGGTCACGGCCGCCAGCGCGCGGGGCCCGCTCACCGTGGCGCGGGCGGCATCCATCCAGCGGTCAAACACGACGGATCCGGGGCGGCCGGCGGCGCACCAGCCACAGCGCAGCCGCCAGCGCCATCGGCACGCCGTATTCGACCGCGCGCAGCGCCATCGGCGGATGGAACGCACCGCCCTCGGGCGGCGGCACGAGCACGCCGTACGAGAGCAGGCTCAGGAACGACAGCAGCAGCCACGGCGCCGACGGCGCGAGCGGCTCCAGCGCCACGGCCCAGCCCAGGTACCACGGGTGCAGCACCGGCCCGGCGAGCAGCGCCGCGCGCAGGCTCCAGCGCGTGCCGGCTTCCGGGGCGAAACGCTTGAGCACGAGCGCGGCGACCACGGCCAGCACGACCACCGCCGCCACGCCGCGCGCCAGCCGATCGCTGCCGAGCGCCAGCTCGAGCGCCCGGAAGAACACCTCGTTGTGCCGCCATGTCGCCGCGTACGCACGCAGCCCCGAGTCGGGCCCCGACGCGAGCCAGGCGAACACGGCGAGCCCCGGCGCCAGGATCGCCACCGCCAGCGCACGCGCCGTGCGCGTCCAGCGCGACCACAGGAACGGCAGCGCGAGCAGGGGAAACAGCTTCACGAGCGCGCCCACGGCCAGCGCCGCCGCCGACAGCTTCGGCCGCTCCTCGGCCAGCGCGAGCGCGGCGACGAGCCACAGGATCGCCGTCGGATCGTGGTGACCGCTGCCCGCGTACTCGGCGATCAGCAGCGGGTTCCACGCGTACGCGATCGCGGGCAGCGCCGAACCCGTGCGCTTCTGGCACCACCACGCGAGCAGCGCCACCAGCGCCAGGTCGTGCAGCAAGACCCACAGCTTCATGGCCATCACCGTGGGCGACCACCACGCCACGGCCGCGAAGCCCGCTTCGGCGAGCGGCGGGTAGATCGTGGCCAGTCGGGGGTGGTTCACGCGCGGGTGGATCTCCGCGTCGCGCAGCCCCGCCAGCGCCGGGCTCGCGGGGCTGTCGCGATACGGGTTGCCGCCGTGCGCGACGACGCGGCCCTCCCACACGTAGCGGTAGACGTCGTCCGACAGCGTGGGGTTCACCGGCAGCAGCGCCGCCCGCGCCGACAGCGCCACCGCGAACACCGCCACTCCGATCCACGGCAGCGACCGGTAGCGCGCCGCGCGCAGCAGGGCGAGCGCGTAGAACGCGAATGCGATCGCCATCAGCGCCTGGAAGCGGCCCAGCTCCAGCCGCCACGACGGCAGCGCCGCCACCCACGTGAGCGTGAGCACGAGCCCGGCGCCCAGCGCCATCAGCTCGAGCGCGTCGCGCCGGCCCGGCTGGTGCTGGTGCTCCGGGCGCGCGCCGCCCGGCACCAGCTTCAGTTCCGGGCGCGCGGACATGCCTGCCGGCCTCAGCGACCGCCGACGGTCACGGGCACCGCGCGCGTGGCGGAGTTGCCCGCCAGGTCCACGGCGCGAACGCTCACGAGGTGCTCGCCGGCGGCGAGCCCCTTCCAGTCGAACGCGAACGACGCGTCGGGCGCGTCGGCGAGGCCGCCGGCGGGCGTGACCGTGCGCCAGTCACCGTCGTCCACCGCCACCTCGAGCCGCCAGATCGGGCTCGCGGCGTCGCGCGCCGCGCCCTCCACGCGCACCGCACCGGCGACGGCACGCGCGCTCAGCGCGGTCACCTCGGGCGGCGTGTTGTCCACGTGGAACGGTTCGCTGACGATGTCGGCCCGGCGCTCCTCGCCCACCGCGTTGCCGCGCTCGTCGCTGGCGGACACACGCAGGCGGTAGCGGCCGTCGGGCAGCGTCACGGTGTTCCACGTGAACATCGCGGCCTCCAGGTCCTTGCCGATCTCGATCCACGGGCCGTCCGGGTCGCGGCGCACCTCGATGCGGAAGCGCAGCGGATCGTTGTTCGGATCGCTCGCGCGCCACTGCAGCGTGCGCAGCCCGCGCGCCCACAGCGGCAGCTCGCGCAGGCCCTTCTGGTTGCTCGTGGTGATCGAGTATTCGACCTTCTGGCCGCCGGCGAGCGACTGCGTCACGGCCTCGCTGCGCACACCCATCTCGCCCTCGCGCACGCCCTGCCCCTGCGGCGCCACGGTCAGTTCCTCGAGCCGCGGCGGCAGGTTCTGCTCGCGCCACGACAGCGCCACCTCGTCCACGCGCGCGTCGGCGGAACCCAGCACGGCCTTCCACTGCACGAAGCGCCCCGGCGGCGAGGCGATGCGGCCGAGCTCACCGCCCGTGGGCTGCCAGCGCGACCAGGTGGTGTCGGGCTCCTCCCCGTTGCCGGATCGGGTCTCGAACTGCACCGAGCCGCGGCCGTTCCAGCGCACGCGCCCGAACCGCGAGAAGCGCCGCGCGTCGAGCACGTCGGACAGCAGCTCGCCCCGCGCGGCCCGCGCCGGGCCCAGCTGCACGAGCGTCGCGGGATTCGACGTCGCCGCGAGCACGCCGCCGTCCGGCAGCACCTGGAGCGCGGTGACCTGGCCCACGCGCGGGGCCGCGAGCTGCGCGGCGGCGTTGGACCCTTCCACGCGGAAGACGCCCGCGCGGTTGCCCGTGGCCGCGAGCAGCCCGTCGCGCGAGCCGGCGAGCGCGAAGACTAACGGCTGCGGCGACGTCCACCACGCAGCGGCCGCGCTGTCCGGGAGCAGGCGATAGACGGCACGGCCGCGCGCTGCGGCGCAGGACCGTCGTCGTCGTCCGCCGCCGGTCCCGCGTCGGCGCCCGTGGTGGCCGAACCCGCGAGCGCGGCCGCCCACAGCACCCCCTGTGCGTCGCGGGCGAGTGCGCGGATCTCGTCCTCGTTCGCGTCGAACAGCGTGCGCGCGTCGCCGTCGGCGTTCACGGCGTAGATGCGGCCGCGCGAGTCGCCACCTGCGAACGCGCCGCCCGCGCCGTCGGCCACGAGCGAGGTGAGGTTGCTCTCCTCGGTGTCCAGCACCAGCGACAGCTTGCCGCCCGCCCAGCGGTACAGCCGGCCGCGCGTGCCGGTGGCCACCCACCAGGCGCCACCGCGCCCCGGGGCGAGCCCCCACACGTAGCGTTCGCCCGTGCGCACGAGCAGCGTGGTGTCGCCCTTCGCGCCCACGCGGTACACGAGCCCGTGCGGGCCCGTGCCGGCGATCACCCCGTCGCCGTCGGCCGCCAGCGCCAGCACCTGACCGGCGCCCAGCTTCGCCCAGGGCTTCACGCCCTGACCCGGCACCCAGCGGTCGATGCGGCCGCGGTCGCCGGCGAGCGCCACCGAACCGTCGGCGAGCCGCGCCATCGCCCACACCGTGCGCAGGCTGTCGAGTGCGATCGTGCGCGTCTCGGGCCCGGTCTCGAGCGTGCCGTCCGGACGGATCACCACGCCGCGCGACTCCGACTTGGCATGGTCACCCGCGGTGTTCACCGTCCACCACTGGGTCTCGGTGGCGCGCGCGGAGGCGACCGCCAGCGACAGCATCAGCACCGACATCCAGACCGAACCGCTCCGCATGCATTCTCCTCGTGTCACGGCGCCTGCCTCGACACCTCGAACTCCAGCACGATCTCGCCGCGCAACGCGCCCGGCACCTCGAACCGCTGCTCCGTCATCAACGCCCAGTCGCCGCGGCGCTGGCGGTCGCCCGCGCTCTGCGCCGGCGTCATCACCGCGAGCGCCGACGTCGGCAGCTCCGGAAAGTCCTCGCCGTCCGCGGTCACCTCGGGCGAGCGAGCCCACACGGCGGTGTAGAGCGCCGTCGAGGGCCGCGAGGCCGCGAGCCGCTCCCACGCGTCCGCCACCGACACGGGCCGGTAGCGCGCGGGCAGCCGCGCCGCTTCGAGCCGCGTCAGGTCGGCGCCGCCGCCCATCCACAGCTGGTAGCGCCCCGGCGGCAGTTCGTCGGGCACCGGCACGTGCACGACCCGGCTCTCGCGGCCGCCGCGCCAGCGCTCGATCTCGGCCTGCACGCCGAGCCGGCCGCCCGGCCGCACCTGCGGCGTGAGCAGGTTCGCCTGCCGCAGCGTCCACGTGTCGCGGCCCGGCGCCTGTCGCAGCGTGATCGCCAGGCTGTCGAACGCCACGCGGCCGAACGGGTTCGATGCGAGGAAGCGCAGGGGCCCGCTGACGCCGGCCACCAGGTCGCCCACGGGCGACTCGCCCGCCGCGAGATCCTCCACGTGCAGGCGCCGGCTCGCGGGCGCGTACACGTCGAGCGACCAGGCGATGCTCTGTTGCGGCGTTTCGCCGCCGCGCTCGAGCAAGCTGTTCACCGCCGCCGTGCCCACGAGCTGCGCGAGCAGTGCACGGTCCTCGATCGTCTCGAAGAAGTACGTGCGCGCGGGGCGGCCCGCCGCTTCGATGCGCACGCGGAACGGCAGCAGGTGCGGGGCCGGGCCCAGCCGGCCGGCGACGGCGGCGCGCCGATCCTGCGTGGCCGTGCCCACGGTGCGCCCCGGGGCGCCGATCTTGAACGAGTTGTTGAGGCTCGGAAGGATGGTCACGATCTCGGCCGTGCTCAGCGGCAGCCGCACGTCGCCCGTGCCGAAGAACGGGTGCCCGAAGATCAGCACGCGGTCGCCGTCGCGATAGGTGACGGTGCCGATCGCGGAGAAGTTCAGGTCGCCGCGAAGCACGTCCACGGCGACGGCCGAGCCGGGCCGCAGCGTGGAAGTGTCGCGCGCGCTGGACCGGGTCCCGCTCGGCACCACGTGGAATCCCATGGGTCCCAGCAGCTCGCGCGCCCACGGCAGCGTGCCCGGGTGCAGGCCCGTCGCGGCCAGCGGCAGCGGCAGCGACGCGAGCTCGGACGCGGCCGGCGTGGCGGCCGCGGCGGGCGTGTCGTCGTCGGCCCAGCGCAGCTCCCGGAACGCCGCGCGCGGCGAGGGCCCCGTCCCCTCCAGGCCGGCCGGGCCGGCGGTGGCGGCCGACGGCACGTCCGGAGCGTCGAGCACGTCGAGCATCTCGCCGATCGGGGTGATGCCGAAGATCGGCTCCTTGCTGAAGCCCCAACCCGAGGACAGCGCGCCCACGAGCTTGCCGTCCACGTAGACGGGCGATCCGCTCATGCCCTGCGCCACGCCGCTCTGCACCACGCGCGGCGTCAGGGCGCGGGCGAGGATCGTGTTCCCGGACGCGCGCCCGCCCCGGAGCACGCCGACGATCTCGGCCTCGAACGTCTCGATGGAGTCGCCGGCGAACACCGTGTGCACGATCGCCTTCTGCCCCGGATGCAGCGCGTCGGGGCCCAGCGTGGGCACGTTCGGTGTGGCGCCGTGTGCGGAAACCGCCACGAGACTCGCGAGGAGCGTGGCGGTGAGGAGGAGGGCTTTCACGGCGCGGCACTCTATCAGAGCACCCCGGGCGTCCCAAGGTTCGTCGCGCGCCGCGCCGCCCGGCTCGCCGATCGCGGCCGTTCGCCCCACCGGCGCGGCGCGCGCTTGCCGGTCCTCCGCGCCCCGCGTACCTTTTCCGGCCTTATGGCCTCCCCATTCCTGACCCGACTGGCCCAGGGCCCGCTCCTCGCGGACGGCGCCATGGGCACGCTGCTGTTCGAGCGCGGCATTCCGTACGAGCGCTCCTTCGACGAACTCAACCTCACGCAGCCCACCCTCATCGAGGCGATCCACCGCGACTACCTCGCGGCCGGCGCCGAGTTGATCGAGACGAACACGTTCGGCGCGAACGCGTTCCGCCTCACTGCGCACGGCCTCGCCGACAAGGCGCGGACGATCGCGCGGCAGGGCGTCAAGGTGGCGCGCAACGCCCGCGAGATCGTGGGCACCACCGCGTTCGTGGCCGGCTCGATGGGCCCGCTCGGCCGCCCGCTCGAGCCGTTCGGCCACATCGCCGTGGCCGACGCCGAGAAGGCGTTCCGCGTGCAGGCCGAGGGCCTGCTCGAAGGCGGCCTCGACGTGTTCGTGCTCGAGACGTTCCAGGACCTGAGCGAGATCCTCGCGGCGCTGCGCGCGATCAAGTCGGTCACCGCCGAAGTGCCCGTGATCGCGCAGATGACGTTCGGCCTCGACGGCAAGACCCGGTACGGCCACTCCCCCTCGCTCGTCGTGAAGGCCCTGAAGCAGGCCGGCGCCGACGTGGTGGGCGTCAACTGCGGCGTGGGCCCGCAGCCCCTGCTCGAGGTCATCGAGGACGTGCTCGCGGCCGCCGAAGGAACGCCGGTCTCCGCGATGCCGAACGCCGGCCTGCCGCAGTTCGTGGAGGGCCGCTACGTCTACCTGGCGAGCCCGCAGTACTTCGCCGAGTTCGCGGCGCGCGCGATCGAGCTGGGCGTGAAGCTGGTGGGCGGCTGCTGCGGCACGACGCCCGCGCACGTGAAGGCGATGCGCGAGCGGCTGGCGTCGCACCTGCCCGCCGAGAAGCTGCCGCCCGGCGCCGACGTGCACGTGATCGAGCGTGCGCCGATCGAGACCGAGGCGCCGAGCGACGAGGGCGAGCCGAGCCTGCTGCGCCTGATGAAGTCGCGGTTCACCGTGAGCGTGGAGATCGACCCGCCGCGCGGCATCAACGTGCAGAAGGTGATGGCCGGCGCGCGGCTGATGGCGGCGCGCGGCGTGGACTGCATCAACATCGCCGACTCGCCGATGGCGCGCATCCGCATGAGCGCGATGTCGCTGGCGTTCCAGATCCACCGCGAGATGCCGGCAATGGAGCTGATCCTCCATTACACGACGCGCGACCGGAACCTGATGGCGCTGCAGTCCGAGTTGCTGGGGGCGCACGCGCTGGGCCTGCACAACATCCTGTGCCTGACCGGCGACCCGCCGAGCCTCGGCGACTACCCGAACATGACGGCCGTCTACGACACCGACTCGATGGGCCTGATCCGCATCGTGCGCCAGCTGAACGAGGGCACCGACCAGGCCGGCTCGTCGATCGGCGGCCAGACGAACTTCGCCGTGGGCTGTGGCGTGAACCCCACGGCCGAGAACCTCGACGTGGAACTCGAGCGCTTCCAGCGCAAGCTCGACGCGGGCGCCCAGTTCGTGATGACGCAGCCGGTGTACGAGCTCCAGTGCTGGGAGCAGTTCCTCGAGAAGCTCGGCGGCATGCCGAAGATCCCGCTGCTCATCGGCATTCTGCCGCTGCAGTCGTTCCGTCACGCCGAGTTCCTGCACAACGAAGTGCCCGGCATCACGGTGCCCGACTGGATCCGCCAGCGCATGCACGACGCCGGGAACGAAGGGCAGAAGGTCGGCGTCGAACTCGCGCAGGACCTGCTCGCACAGTGCCGCGCGATGGCGAACGGCGTGTACCTGATGCCCTCCTTCGGGCGCTACGAGAACTGCCTGGAGGTGCTGGAGGCGAAGCCGTGAAGCATCTCGTCTACTTCCTCGTGATGGCCGCGGCCATGATGGTGCTGTCGCAGAACCTGCCCGGGTTCTCGGTGAGCGGCTGGCAGGCGGCGCTGCTCGCGTCGGTCGTGGTGGCCGTGGTGAACACCGTCGTGAAGCCGATCCTGTTCGTGCTCACGCTGCCGCTGACGATCCTGACGGTCGGCCTGTTCCTGATCGTGCTGAACCTCGCCATGCTCAAGCTGACCGACGTGCTCGTGCCCGGCTTCGACGTGAACGGCGT
>JBGAMH010000086.1:0-16058 GCA_044223135.1 Candidatus Eiseniibacteriota bacterium
CGCGCCTGCGCGATCGGGCAGCGCGGATGGAAGCGGCAGCCCGGCGGGAAGTCCGCGGGGTCGGGCACCTGGCCCGGGATCGTGCGCAGGCGCTCGCGCGCGCCGCCCAGGCGCGGGCGCGACGCGAGCAACCCGGCCGTGTAGGGGTGCGCCGTGCCGCGGAACAGGTCGCGCACCGCGCCGGACTCCACCACCTGCCCGGCGTACATCACCGCCACGCGGTCGGCCACCTCCGCCACCACGCCCAGGTCGTGCGTGATCAGCAGCACCGCCATGCCGAGTTCGCGCTGCAGGTCGCGAAGCAGTTCGAGGATCTGCGCCTGGATCGTCACGTCGAGCGCGGTGGTGGGCTCGTCCGCGATCAGCAGCGCCGGCCGGCAGGCGAGAGCCATCGCGATCATCACCCGCTGCCGCATGCCGCCCGACATCTGGTGCGGGTACTCGTCCACGCGTTGCTCGGGAGACGGAATCCCCACCTTGCGCAGCATCTCGATCGCGCGCCCGCGGGCGTCCGCGCGCGACAGCCCCTCGTGCAGGCGCAGCACCTCCTCGATCTGCGCGCCGCACGTGTGCACGGGATTCAGGCTGGTCATGGGCTCCTGGAAGATCATCGAGATCTGGGCGCCGCGGATGCGGCGCATCCCGGCTTCCGGCAGCGCGAGCAGGTTCGTGCCGCGGAACCGGATCTCGCCGCCCGCGTAGCGCCCGGGCGGCTGCGCCACGAGGCGCAGGATCGACAGCGACGTCACGCTCTTGCCGCTGCCGCTCTCGCCCACCAGGGCCAGCGTCTCGCCGGCGCGCACGTCCAGCGACACGCCGTCCACGGCGCGCACCACGCCGTCGTCGGTGTGGAAGTGCGTGCGCAGGTCCACCAGCTCGAGCAGCGGGGCCTCCATGGTCAGCGGCCTCCCGGGGTGCGGCGGGGGTCCAGCGCGTCGCGCAGGCCATCGCCGAAGAAGTTGAACGCCATCACCGTCACGAAGATCGCCCCGGCGGGCGCGAACAGCATCCACGGGAACGTGGTCATCGTGCGCAGCGTGCGCGCGTCGCCGAGCATGTTGCCCCAGCTCGCGCTCGGCGCCTGCACGCCCGCGCCGAGGAACGACAGGAACACCTCGCCCAGGATGTAGCCCGGCACCGCGACCGTCGCGGCCACGATCACGAACGACATCGTGTTCGGCAGGATGTGCCGCACGAGCACGCGCATGCGGCTCATGCCGAGCGCCTCGGCCGCGAGTACGTACTCCGACTCGCGGATCGACAGCACCATGCCGCGGATCACGCGCGCGAGCCCGGCCCAGCCGAGCAGCGACAGGATCGCCACGATCGCCAGGTAGGTCTGCCGGCTCGGCAGCGAAGCCGGGAAGATGCCGCGCAGCGCCAGGATCAGGTACAGGCCGGGGATGCTGAGCAGCAGCTCCGTGAACCGCATCACGACCGTGTCCACCCAGCCGCCGAAGTAGCCGGCGATCCCGCCCAGCAGCAGGCCGAGCGTGAACGAGATCGCGATGCCGACGAGCCCCACGGTCAGCGACACCTGCGCGCCGTACAACAGCCGCGAGAACACGTCGCGGCCGAGCAGGTCGGCGCCCCACACGAACACGCGCCCGGGCGCGTCCACGCCGAAGAGGTGCCGGTCCGCGGGCCACACGCCGAGCAGCCGGTACGGCGTGCCGCGCACGAAGAAGCGCACCGGCAGCACGCGCGAGCGGTCCTCCCGCCAGCCCTGCCCCACCGCCTCGGGCCCCATGGCGTACACGAACGGCCGCGGCGACCAGCCGCCGCCGGGCCGCACCCAGTGCAGCCGCTGCGGCGGGTGGAAGAAGTGCGCGCTGTCGAGCTCGGTCTCGGAGTACGGCGCCAGGAACGGCGCGAACGCCGCCGCCGTGTACAGCAGGCCGAGCATCGCGGCGCCCGCGAGCGCGAGCGGCGACCGCCGGAACTGTCGCCAGAACAGCGCCCACGGCCCGCGACCGCCGGCGCGCGGTTCAGTCATGGCGGATCCGCGGGTCGGCCACCGCCAGCAGCAGGTCGGCCACGAGATTGCCCACCACGAGCACGGTGGCCGCCATCATCACCGCGCCGAGCACCAGGTACTGGTCCTGCGCCTGGATCGCCTCCAGCGTCAGGCTGCCGAGCCCCGGCCACGAGAAGATGGTCTCTGCCACCAGCGAGCCCGACAGCAGCGAGCCGAGCGTGAACCCGAACAGCGTGATCATCGGATTGAGCGCGTTGCGGAGCGCATGCCGACCGATCACGGCCGCCTCGCCGAGGCCCTTCGCCCGCGCGGTGGTGACGTAGTCCAGGTGCAGCACGTCGAGCAGGCTCGCGCGCATCTGCCGCATGCGGCTCGCCAGCGGCACCAGGCCCACGACGAGTGCGGGCAGCGCGAGATGCCGCAGCACGTCGAGTGCGCGCGCGAGCGGGCCGAGCTGGTCCCAGTCGAGCGATCGCATGCCGCCCGTCGGGAACCACCCCGTGGCGGCCGCGAAGTACAGCAGCAGCAGCCCCGACAGCAGCTCCGGCACCGACAGGCCCACGAACGCCACGAGCTGCAGGCCGCGATCCCACGCGCTGTGCTGGCGCACGGCCGCGATCACGCCGAGCGGGATCGCGAGCGCCCACGTCACGATCATGCCGCCCGTGGCCAGCAGCAGCGTGTTCCCCACGGCCACGCGCAGCACCTGGAACACCGGCTGGTGGCGGGAGAACGACTCGCCGAAATCCAGGTGCAGGAAGACGTTCTTCAGGTAGGCGAAGTACTGCACCCACCACGGGCGGTCGAGGCCGAAGTTCCGGCGCATGGTCTCGATCGCCTCGGTCGAGATGGCCGGGTTCTGGGCCATCTCGCCGAGAAAGTCCCCCGGCGCCAGCTGCAGCAGCAGGAACGTCAGCGCCGACAGGCCGAGCAGCAGCGGGACGATCTGCAGCAGGCGCCGGAGGACGAAGGTGCGCATCGCGGCTGCCGCGTCAGCGGCCGCCCTCGCCGCCCCGGTCGAAGATGCGGTCCGCGTTCCACAGGATGCGGTGCGGCATCGAGTTCGGATCGATGTTGCCGAACCGGTCGCGCACCGGCAGGCGGTTGATCTGCGTCGGGAGCCAGATCAGCAGGCACTCCTCGTTCAGCACCCGCTGCATCTCGTCGGACGCGCGCTTGCGCACGTCGTGCGGCGCGGGCCGGTTCGCCTCGGTGAACAGCGCGTCCAGCCGCTGGTCCACCGGCAGCCCGGGTTTCGCCTGCTTCGTCCACCAGTAGTGCATGCGGCCGCTGCTGAGCCAGAAGCTGCCGCCGATCCCCGGATCGGGCGGCACCGAGGTCTGCTGGCCGAGCAGGCACGCCTCGTACTGGTAGTCGGAGTCGAGGTGCGTGGTCAGCGCCTTGAACTCGATGCCCTGCGGAATCAGCTCGATGCCCACCTGGCGGAGATCCGACTGGATCAGCTCCGCCATGGCCTTGCGCACGTTGTTGTCGGAGTTGTACTGGAGCGTGAACGACACGCGATGGCCCTGCGCGTCCTCCAGGATGCTGTCCCCGTTCACGTCGCGGAAGCCGCGGCTCGCGAGCAGCCGTCGCGCTTCGGCGCGGTCGAAGTCCCACGCCGGAACGCTGTCGGGGTGCCACAGCTTGTTCGCCACGGTGTACACGGCGAAGTTCTTGACGCCGAAGCCGTACAGAGGCCCGCGCGCGATGGCGTCGCGATCGATGGCGTGCGAGACCGCGCGACGGAACACCGGGTCCGCGAACCATGCGTACTTGTAGCGCTCCACCTCGGGGTCGCCGACCCGGCGCCCCGGCTTCGGTTCGCGCACGCGGTTGAGGTTGAACCAGAAGAAGTTCGTGTTCAGCGACGGGCCGATGTCGTACAGCGTGTACTTCTCCGCCTTCTGCTGCTTCTCGAACGCGGCGTAGTCCTCGGGCTTCACGTTGTCGAGCGCGTCGAGCTCGCCCGCGTGGAAGCGCAGCGCGGCCGCGTCCTGGTCCTTCACGATCAGGAACACGAGCTCGTCCAGGTACGGCAGCCGCTGCCCCTTCGCGTCGACCCCGAACCAGTGGGGATTCGGCACGAGCACGGTCTTCTGGTCGGGCACGAATTCCTGCAGCTTGAACGGCCCGCTCACCACGAGGCTCTCGGGCGGCGTGTTCGTGCCGTACGCCGACGCGAACTGCCCCGCCTTCCACGCGGCCTCCAGCCGGTGGCGCGGCAGGATGCGCACCGCGCCGGCGTTCGGCAGCACCGTCGCGAACGGCTCCGGCACGCGGATCACCACCGTGTAGGAGTCCGGCGCGCTCACCTCCCACGGCTTGCCGTTCACCAGGAACAGCGAACGCAGCGGCACCCCGGCCGAGTCGTCCAGCACGACGTCGAACGAGAACTTCACGTCGTCGCTCGTGATGGCGTGCCCGTCGGAGAACGCGAGCCCCCGACGCAGGTGGAACGTGTAGGTGGTCTGGTCCGTGCTCACGTCCCACGACTTCGCGATCTGCGGGATGTCCTCGAGCGTGTTGTAGTCGATGTCCACCAGGCTCGAGTACATCCGGTTCAGAACGTCGGTGGTGGCCGAGCCGGAGCCCAGGTGCGGGTTGAACGTCTTCGCGGACGACGTCTGCCCGAGCACGAACCGGCCGCCGTAGCGCCCCGGTTCCTTCATCGCGACCGTCATCGGCTCGGCCGGCAGCGGCAGCTGCGCCCGCGTGGACGCACCGCGCCCGCCGCCGCCACCTCCACAGCCCGCCAGGGACGCGATCAGCACGACCGACAGCAGGGCGGCCTTCCAGCGCGCCCGAACACTCGAATGCATGGCTCGATCTCCCTCGGAGCGGGGATGAGGACGGCAACCGGCGCAGTATAGGAAAGGGTCGAGGTCGGTCAACCGCGGTGCGACCGGAGCGTCGCCCCGGAGCCCGGGTGGGCTCACGCGGGCCGCCGGTCCGCGACCGCGGCCGTCTCGAAGCCCGCCTTCGCCAGCGCATCCGGTATCCCGGCCCCCGTCCACCGCTCCGTGCCGGGGCGTTCGGCCGCGAGCGCCTCGGCGAAGTCGCCGATCGAGAGCCCGGGGCGCGCCTCTTCGACCACGGCCGATCCGGCCTCGAGCGCGGCCCGCGCGGCCGCCCGCGCCGCCGGGTCGACGCGCTGGTAGTCCAGCAGGCGTCCGTGCGTGCGCCGCACGAGCAGGCTCCCCTGCTGGAGCCGCGCCGACGCCGTCTCGCGCTGCGCGATGCCGGCGAGCTTGCGCCCGGCGAGCGTGAGCTCGTGGCGCGCACTCGAGGCGAAGCACGGGGCCGCGGCACCCACCGCCACCCGTGGTCGGCCCGGCCCGCCGGGCGTGCCCGGCGTGAGCTCCACCGGCACGCCGAGCCGGCGCAGCGCGGCCGCCAGCCAGCGCGCCGTCCGGGCGTACGCCTCGTGGGACGGGCCGGCCATCGCGGGATGGTCGAGCGGCGCCGCGCAGGCGAACGTCCAGTCGGCTTCGTGCCAGAGCGCACGGCCGCCCGTCGGGCGCACCGCCCACGCCACGCCGTCCGCGCGGCAGCGCGCCAGGTCGAGTTCGCGCTCCGGGTCCTGCGCGCGCCCCAGCGTGATCCCCGGCGGGTCGAACGCGTACACGCGCATCACCGCCGGGCCGCCCCGTTCGGCGGCCGCGAGCAGCGCCGCGTCGCGCGCCATCTGCACGCGCACGTCCGCGGACGCGTCCAGCCACAGGATCACCCGCGCCGGCATCGCGAACCTCCGGCCGGCTCCCCGCCCCCGCGCGCGCGGCTCACCGGATCCCGAGCCAGTCGCCGAGCAGGAACTGGAAGCGCCCGATGAGCAGCGAGATGCGCGACATCACGGTGTAGCCGTAGCCCGCGCCGAACGAGACCATCAGGAACGCGATGCCCACGCGCGACGACACGCCGAGCGCACCGCGGTGCTCGCGGCTGAAGTAGAAGTACAGCAGCGACGTCACGAGCCCGAGGGTGAACAGGATCGTGTTGAAGTCGGCCCAGCCGCTCCCGCTGCGGAACGGCGCGAGGCTGGCGGTGACCTGTTCGACGAAGTCGCCCTGCGCGAAGCCGGTGGTCTTGAGCCCGGCGTACACGCCCAGGATCACGGCGAGCGAGAAGCGCGACACCCAGTCGATCTTCGGGAACAACCGCGCGAACAGCAGCAGGCCGAGCACCGCCGGGACCAGCAGCCAGCCGCGGTAGTCGCCGAGGCTCGCCTGCCACGGCCCGCCCGGCACGTCCGCGCCGAACGCCCGGAGCAGCGGCGACCACAGGTTCGCGTGGATCACGTTCCAGAAGTTCAGCACCATGTAGTAGCCGGCGCTCACGCCCACGAACAGGTGCTCGGCGAACTTGTAGAGCGGGTTGTCGCGCCACAGGAACGAGAACACGCACAGCGTCAGCAGCGCGGCCACCCACACGCCGAAGTCGTGACTCGGGTTCACGCGCGATCCCCCCGCGGCTTCGTCCACTGCAGGACGTTCCCCACCACGATGCACAGCGCCACGAACAGGTGCGCGAGCGACTGCGCGTCCATGCCGCGCGTGGCCGTCCCGCGTTCGCCGCGCAGCGACTCGTACTCGGCCGCGCCCGCCATGCCGCCGAGCAGGCCGCGCAGCTGCCCCGACTGCAGGTACGGGTAGTACTCGGGCGCGCTCACCGCCGTGCATCCGGACACGAGCGGCAGCCCGAAGCGCCGCTGCACCTGCTGCACCCACTCCTTCGTGCCGGGATAGCCGCCCGAGATGTTCACGAGCAGCGGGAAGCTGGAGTAGTCGCGCACCCCGCGCATGATCGGCAGCGTCGCCGTCACGTGCCCGTGGTGATCCACGGGGAACGCGTTCGCGATGCCCTGCCCCATCAGCACCATCACCGCCTCGTTGCCCGACTTGTAGCCGAGGAACACCCAGTCGCGCCCGTACTCGAGCGGGCGCCCGTTCGCGCGGAATTCCTCCGCAACTTCGTCGAGCGTCTGGTCCACCAGGCCGGGGCCGCCGTTCCACAGGCAGGTCACCACCAGCCGGCAGCGCTTGCCCCACAGGTGGCGGAGCGCCGTCTTCGCCATGGGCACCAGCTCGGGCCGGCCGCTCGGATCGAAGTCGAACGACACCAGCACGAGCGAGCCGTCGGGCACGCGGTCGATCGCCTCCGCGAAGCCGCGAACCGGCGCGGACACCTTGAGCTTGAGCCCCAGCGGCAGGAGCAGCGGGATCAGCACCAGCAGCCCCATCCCGAGGAAGATCCAGCGCCGGTCGAGCCGTTCGAACCACGCGCGCACGTCAGTCCCCCCCGCCCAGGTACGAGCGTTCGATCCCCAGGATCACCCGCAGCCCGGTGGCCATCACGCCCATCGCGGCGCCGATCAGGATCGCGCGCTTCGCCGCGTTCTGCGGCACGTCCATGATCCACTGCTGCCAGGCGTCCAGCTGCAGCCACGGCGGCAGCCCCGACGTGAGCGCCGAGGTGATCGGTACGCGCCCCAGCATCACGATCAGCGCCGCCGCGGCCAGCAGCCCCGCTTCGAACGTGCGGATGCGGAACGCCCGGAACGCCGCCGAGGCGATGAAGAACGCCAGCAGCGCGAACATCGTGGCCTGCATCGGCGAGTAGAGGTTGCGGTAGATCCACATGGAGCGCGACGCGGGGTTCTGCCAGTCGCGTCCGTCGAGCAGCCCCAGCACCACGGTCACCACGAGCGCCGCCACGAGCACGAGCTTGTACGGCCAGTCGGCCTGCTTCTTCGCGATGTTCTCGAGGTTCACCTTGAGCACGTTCGCGCCGCCGAGCACGTAGCCGAACGCGACCACGATGACCACGGTCTGCTGCAGGAAGTCCGCGGGGCGGCTCACCAGCTGGTGCGGCACGAAGAAGCCGAGGATCGTGATCAGCCCGATCACCCCGGTCAGGAACAGCGGCAGTTCGCGCTTCATCGCCCGGCCATCCAGTGCGTGAGCCCGTGCACGCCGAACGTCTCCAGCGTGCAGCCCAGCAGCACGAACACGACCACCGCCACCTTCAGCAGGTCCGCGCCCTTCAGGCTGCCGACCAGCTTCGGATCGCCCGAAAGGTAGGCGCTGGCCGCGAAGAGTTCCTCGCCCATCAGCGTGTAGTCGCAGGCCACCACGAAGAACGGCAGCTGGTGCACGTTCGCGGTGGCGGCCACCTGGATCGCCCCGGTGCTGAACCCGGTCTCGGCCAGCAGCAGCGATTCACCGAAGAACGAACCCATGTACAGGTGCGCCGCCGGACGGTCGCGCAGGATGATGCCGGTGATCGCCGCCACGTACGCGAACTGCTCCGGCGACACGAACGTCACGGCGTCGTCGTCCACCCGATCGGGACGGCCCGCCGCCAGCGCGCCGCTGCGCACCATCTCCTGCGCGATCGTGAACGGGATCGGGTACGCGACCGGCACGCGGATCGGGGTGTCGTACTTCGCGGTGATCCGCGCCACGCTCTCCAGGATCACGAGCCCGGCCACGGTCTGCATCTCGTCGATGTCCTGGATGCCGGGCACGAACAGCACCGGGCGCCCCATCTCGGTGGCGCGCCCGATGGCCTCCTCGATCGCGTCGATGCCCGGGATGCGCCGCACGAACGGCTTCGCGCCCGAGCGCGCCCGCGCCATGAAACCGAGCACGAGTGCGAAGAACAGCAGCATCCACACGAGCACGCTGCCGCGCTGGCCGTGGAACCACGACGAGCGCGCGATCGCCGGGCCGGCCGCCGCGCCGGCCGGCGTCTCGCCGCCGGGCCCATCGCCACCACGCGGTAGAAGAACGGCCGGCCCCGGGGCACCCGGGCGTCCACCATCTCGCGCGTCCCGGCGTCCACCGAGTCGACCGTGATCCACGGGCCGCCCGGCGACGGCGCGCGCTCCATGCGGTAGCCGCGCACGCGCTCGTGCCCGAGCGTGTCGTCCGGCGACAGGCGCCACTTGAGACGGATCGCCTCGCCCGCGTCGTTCGGCACGTCGGCGTAGTCGAGCCCCGAAGGCGGCAGCGGCGCCGGCGGAGGCCCGTCGGCGCGGGCGGCGAGCGCCGTGGCGACCAGAAGCCCCAGCGCCAGCGCGATCCCCGCGAGCCTGCCCGGCCGCCACACCTGCGATCGGCTCAATCGACCTCCCGAAGCGAGACGCGCCCTGTCGGTACGAGCGACGCGCGACGCTAGCAACCGCTTCTTTCGGGTGTCAACGATCACTCAGCCCTCGATCCGTTCGACGTTCGCCCGCGGCACGGTCACGGACCCGCTGCCGTCGATCCACTCCGCCTCGAGCACACGGACCCGGGCCTCGGTCTCGAGCGCCTGCGGCTCGGCCGGCAGCCCGGTCACCCGCGCGAGCCGCCCGAACCACGGTTCCCGGATCACGCGCACGAGCGCGCCGATCTCCAGTTCCGTGCGCGCACCCGGGTCCGCGCCCTCTGCGTCGCCGGCGCGCGGCACGAGGATCTCCGGGCGCTGCACGCCGGCGCGGATCTGCGTGGCGCCGCTCACCGAGGCCCTCTCGCCCGCGTGCCGCCCGAGCAGCACCCAGGTGCGATCCGCCATCGGCACGCGCCCGAATCCCTCCGTGAGGACGAGCGTGAAGCCCAGGTCCTCCTGGCCCGTGATCGCCACGCCGAGGTCGCGGCCCAGCAGCCGCGCCAGGTCGCGATCGTCGAACCCGCCCACGATCACGGCGGCGACGCCCCGCTCGCGCGCCTCGTTCAGCACCTCGAGCGACACGTGCGAGCCGCCCACGATCACCTTGCCGCGCAACTCGCCGCGCAGGTGCCGGGACTCCAGCGGCTCGTCGGGACGCCCCGTGAGCATCTCGATCGCGCCGTGGGTCTCGCCGCCGACGCCGAAGATGCCCTGCACGAACGCCCCGCGCGCCTCCACGACCACGCCTTCGTCGCCGAGACGCTCGACCACGCGGCCGCCCGCGTAGGCGAGCACCTCCACCGGGATCGGCGGCTCGCGGAACAGCATCTGCCCGGTCGCCGCCGAGACACTCTCGACCGCGCCGTCCGTCGGAGCCTGCACCTCGCTGCGTCCGAGCCCGAACAGCCCCTTCGAACGAGCGACCACGTCGCCCCGGCGGACGGGCTCGCCGAGCGCCACCGTGAGCGTGTCCGCCGCGCGGGCCGCGTCCACGCCGAGCTTCGCGGCCAGGTTGACCGCGTGCAGGTGCCCGGGCAGTTCCGTGCGCGCGACCACCGTGTCGGGCTCCACGCGGTCGCCCGGCTGCACGAGCACGCGGCCGTGCAGCGGCAGCCGCCGCTCGCGGCGGAGCACGGCGAACTCGGTCACGCGCAGTCCCGGGGTATAGGCGCCGGCCACGTCAGATCTCCCTCGGGTAGAGGGACAGCGCGCGGTTCCACGCGCGCAACCGCTCGATGCGCGCCGCCGGGTCCGCCGGCAGGTGGAACGGCTGCCGACCGCGCGCGTCCACGATCACGCCGACCTCGCCGCCGCGCACCTCGCGCGTGACCGGCCGGCCCCGGCCCGCCCCGAGGTCGAAACCGCGTTCCGGCGTCGCCGTGAGCGTGGCGCGGCGGCCGGTCGGCAGCGGCAGCAGCCCGAGGTCGCCGAACGCCACGTCCACGACGCGCGTCGCCTCGCCGGGCGAGGCGCACTCCACGCGCACGCACGGCTGCCCGCGGCGGCCCGCGCCCACCGGCGCCACGCACGGCCCGAGCATCACGAGGCAGTCGCGCTCGAACACCTGCGTGGCCGCCTCCTCGTGCACCGTCGACAGCACGCCCAACTGCGGAGTCATGAAGATGCTGTCCACCGCCAGTTCCGTGATGCCCTCCGGCAGGAACGCGTCGATCATCATCAGTGCCGCCTGCGCGCGACGCGGCGCGTGCGACAACACGCCCCCCGAGCCCACGACGAGCCCCAGGTCGAGCAGGTCCACGAGCGAAGCGGACGGGCCCGACTGGCGCACGGCGTCGGAGATGTCGCGCGCCGTCTGCCGACCCTTCAGGCCCACCGCGAGCGCGCGATGCTGGTCGAACGCCAGTCGCAGCGCCTCGCGGCACAGCGCCTGCTCGATCACGAGGTCCTCCAGCGTCTGCGGAATGGTCGTGGGCCGGATCATCTTGTTCTGGATCCGGTTGCGCAGGTCGGCTTCGTCCACCGGGAACGGCAGCCAGCGCAGGATCGCGTCGAGGCCCGCCTCGGCCACCACGTTCGAGACCGAGTAGCTCATCCCCAGGTTCGCGGACACCGTGCGATGGAACACGCTCCCGTCGGCGGTCCCGCTGCGGAACACCGAGAACACGTCCGTGGTGGCGCCACCGATGTCGACGCCCACGACGGAGACGCCCTCGCGACGCGCGACCTTCTCGATGATCAGTCCCACGGCGCCGGGCGTGGGCATGATCGGCACCGGCGTCCACGTCATGAGCTTGCGGTAGCCCGGCGCATGCGCCATGACGTGCTCCATGAACAGCTCGTGGATGGCGTCGCGCGCCGGCTGCAGGTTCTCCTGTTCGAGCTTCGGCCGCAGGTTGTCCACCACGGTCAACGCGGTGCGATCCGCGAGCGCGTTGCGCACCAGCTCCTGCGCGTCGCGGTTGCCCGCGTAGATCACCGGCAGCTCGTAGCCCGCGCCGAGCCGGGCGCGCGGATCGGCGGCCGCGAGCAGCTCGGCCATTTCCGCCACGCGCTTCACGTCGCCCCCGTCGGTGCCGCCGGAGAGCAGGATCATGTCGGGCCGCAGCTGGCGCAGCCGGCGGATCTTCTCGTGCGGCAGCCGCCCGTCGTTCAGCGCCATCACGTCCATCACGATCGCACCCGCCCCGAGCGCGGCGCGCTGCGCGCTCTCGCCGGTCATCTGCAGCACGAGGCCGGACACCATCATCTGCAGGCCGCCGCCCGCGCTCGACGTGCTCACGTACAGGTCGACGCCCGCGTCGCCCACCTGCGGCGAACGGATCGCGTCGCCGTCCAGCAGCGGCCGGCCGCGCAGCTCCTCCACTTCGCGCACGGCGTTCAGCACGCCGCGCGTCACGTCCTCGAACGGCGCCTCCACCGTGGTGGGCGCTTCGCCGCGCGCGACCAGGCGGAAGCCGTCCGCGCCGCGCTCGATGAGCACCGCCTTGGTGGTGGTGGATCCGCAGTCGGTGGCGAGGATCGAGCGGATCGCATCCGGTGGCGGCACGCCGTTCATCGCGCCTCCCCGGGCGGCCCGCCGCGCGCCGCCTCGGAACGGGTCTCGATCGCGCGCACGAGCGCCTCCAGGGCCTCGGGCCGCGCGGCCAGCTCCGACCAGCGGCGCCATTCCGTCATCGGGAACAGCGTCTGCACGAGCGGCTCGAAGAACACGAGGCCCTGCGAGGCCACCAGGCGCAGCGGCCGCGCCGATTCGAGCGCGAGGATCGCGGGCGTCTCCAGGCGCAGCTCCACCACGCGTGCCGCCAGCCGCTCGAGGCGGTCGACGTCCGCGGGGTCGAGCACCGGCTCAGGCGCCATGCGCGCTCACCCGGCGCCGCAGCAGCGCGAGCAGTTCCTCGCGGTCGCCCGCGGGCAGCGGCAGCACGATCGCCCGCTGCGCGTCGAGCGGGTGGCGGCGCGCATACGGCGACAGCAGCGCCGCCGCCGGCAGCACGTCCAGGCGGCGCAGTTCGCTCCACGCGCGCCGCCTCCACCCGAGCGGTCCGCGCACCGCGACGCCGTCGCCGTCGATCCGGCACGCCACGGGCACGAATGCCGGCGCGAACGCCGCCGCCACGAACACGCACAGCCCGATCGCGGGCAGCAGCCCCGGCCGCAGCGACAGCACGAGCGTGCAGCAGCCGACCGCCGCCGCGAGCGCGGCCATCGCGCGACCCCGCGACTCGCGCCACGGATCGAACCGCCACGCGCGGGCCGCTCCGGCGGCGCTCTCGGCCGATGCCGGCGCGCCGGTCACGGCCACTGCAAACGCACCGGGGCCGCGTGTGACGGCCCCCGGTCCCACTCGTGCACGGCATGCGAGCGATCCTCCGCGCGGCCGGGCCCCACGAGATCAGGCGTGCTGCTCCTCGATGTGTCGCTCGTAGTCGCTGCTCGACAGCAGGTCCTTCAGCCCCGCGGCGTCGCTCACGCGAATGCGGATCATCCAGCCCTCGCCGTACGGATCCTGGTTCACGAGCGCGGGATTGTCGGTGAGCGCCGGGTTCACCTCGACGACTTCGCCGGCGACCGGCGCGTACAGGTCGCTCACCGTCTTCACGGCCTCGACCACGCCGAACGTCTTGCCCACCTCGACCGCGCGGCCCACTTCGGGCAGCTCCACGAACACGACGTCGCCGAGCTGCTCGGTGGCGTAGCTCGTGATGCCCACCGTCACGACGCCGGCGCTCTCGCGCGCCCACTCGTGATCCCGCGTGTAGCGAACGTCCTCCGGGTAACCCACGTCCCCTCCTTGTGCGTTACGAACGATGTGAACCGCGCGTCCAGAACGGACGTGCCGAGACACGGGCCGGCAGCACGCTGCCGCCCGCGACGATCTCCAGCGCCGTTCCCGACGCGGCACATCCCGACTCCACGTACCCCATGCCGATGGGCTTTTCGAGGCTCGGGCTGAACGTGCCGCTGGTGACCACGCCCACGGCGCGGCCGCCGACCTGGATCGTCATGCCGTGGCGCGGCACGCGCCGTCCGTCGAGCACGAACCCGACGAGGCGCTTCTTCAGCCCCTCCGCCTTCTGCTTCACCATCACGTCGCGACCGTTGAAGTCGCCCTTCGCCAGCTTGACCGTCCAGCCGAGCCCGGCCTCGAGCGGCGTCGTCACGTCGTCGATGTCGTTGCCGTAGAGCATGTAGCCCATCTCGAGCCGCAGCGTGTCCCGCGCTCCGAGGCCGATCAGCTCGAGCCCGAGCGGCCGGCCCGCGTCCACGACCCCGTTCCACACGGTGTCCGCGTGCTTCGGGTCGAAGTACAGCTCGAAGCCGTCCTCGCCCGTGTAGCCGGTGCGCGAGATCGTCGCCGGCACGCCGAACAGCGCCCCGGTCGTGAACCGGTAGTAGCCCAGTTCCAGCGCCGCGTCGGGCACGTGCCCCGTCAGCAGCTGCGCCGCGCGCGGACCCTGCACGGCGAGCAGCGCGGTCTGGTCGGAGTGATTCTCCAGCGTGACCCCGGCCGGCTTCGCCGCCTCCATCCACGCGAAGTCCTTCGCGATGTTCGAGGCGTTCACCACCACCATGTAGTGGTCGGCGTAGCGGTACACGAGCAGGTCGTCCACGATGCCCGCGTCCGGCCGGCACATCGGCGAATAGAGCGCCTGGCCCACTTCGAGCGCCGCCACGTGGTTCGTGACGACGCGGTCGAGGTACTCGGTCGCGCCCGCGCCACGCACGATGAACTCGCCCATGTGCGTGATGTCGAACAGCCCCACGGCGTTGCGCACCGCGAGGTGTTCCTTCACGTCGCCCGTGTACCGCACGGGCATCTCGAAACCGGCGAAGTCGACGAGCTTGCCGCCGGCCGCCTTGTGGAACTCGTAGAACGGCGTGCGCCGCGGCGCCGTCGTCGTGCTCACGGGACCTCCTCGGAAGTTGGCAAACGCGGCCAAAGTAGCCGCGCCGGTTCGCGAGGGTCAAGGCTCGCGCCCTGCGGCGGCGACCATCGATCCGGCGCGGGCGGCCGCAACGGGCCGCCCACCCGGACCCGCGGGTTCAGCGCGCGACGCGCGCCAGCACGCCCAGCTCCAGCCCCACCTCGGTGAACGCGGCGATCGCCCGGTCCACGTGCTCGTTCGTGTGCGCCGCGGACAGCTGCACGCGGATGCGCGCCTTGCCCTTCGGCACCACTGGGTACGAGAAGCCGATCACGTAGATCCCCCGCTCCAGCAGCTTCGCCGCCATCTCGTGGGCCTTGCGCTCGTCGTACAGCATGATCGGCACGATCGGGTGCACGCCCGGCTTGATGTCGAAGCCCGCGGCGGTGAGCCCCTCGCGGAAGCGCTTCGTGTTCGCTTCCAGCCGGTCCCGGAGCTCGGTGGTGCGCGACAGCATGTCGAACACCGCGATGCCCGCCCCCACCACGGACGGCGGCAGGGCGTTCGAGAACAGGTACGGGCGCGAGCGCTGGCGCAGCAGGTCGATCACCGGCTTCGGCCCGGCCGTGAACCCGCCGAGCGCGCCGCCCAGCGCCTTGCCGAGCGTGCCCGTCACCAGGTCCACCCGCCCCTGCACGCCGTGCAGCTCGGGCGTGCCGCGGCCCGTGCGGCCCACGAAGCCGGTGGAATGGCATTCGTCGATCATCACCATCGCGCGGTGCTTCTCGGCGAGCGCGCAGATCTCCGGCAGGTTCGCGATCGTGCCGTCCATGCTGAACACGCCGTCGGTCACCACCAGCTTGACCGGGCAGCCCTTGTCGTCCGCTTCCTGCAGGCACTGGGCGAGGCTCGCCATGTCGTCGTGCTTGTAGCGCCACCGCTGCGCCTTGCACAGCCGCACGCCGTCGATGATGGAAGCGTGGTTCAGCTCGTCGCTGATGACGGCGTCGGTCTCGCCGAGCAGCGGCTCGAACACGCCGCCGTTCGCGTCGAAACACGCCGCGTACAGGATCGAGTCCTCGAGCCCGAGGAACTCCGCGATCTTCCGCTCGAGCACGCGATGCTGGTCCTGCGTGCCGCAGATGAACCGCACGCTCGACATGCCGAACCCGTGCGAATCGAGTGCTCGGTGCGCCGCGGCGATCACGTCGGGATGGCTCGACAGCCCCAGGTAGTTGTTCGCGCAGAACACGAGCACGCGGCGGCCGTCCTCGAGCACGACCTCGGCGCCCTGCGGCGACGCGAGGATGCGCTCGGACTTCCACAGCCCCGCGTCGCGGATGCCCTGCAGCTCGTTCTCGAGCTTCGGCTTCAGCGCGTCGAACATGTCACGCCTCCTCGCCCCAGGGCACCAGCACGACCTTGCCCGCCTTGCCGTCCTTCAGCAGGTGGATCGCCTCGTCGAACTTCTCCATCGGCATGACGTGCGTGATCGCGGGCCGCAGGTCGAGTCGGCCCGAGCTGAGCATCTGGTCGAGCTGGTACCACGTGTCGTACATGCGGCGGCCGATGATGCCGTGCAGCGTGATGCCCTTGAAGAT
>JBGAMH010000087.1:0-15981 GCA_044223135.1 Candidatus Eiseniibacteriota bacterium
TGGCCGAGCGCGTCGTCGGGCGAATCCCATCCGAACAGCCGGGCCATCGCGAGGTTCGCGTAGACGAGCTGCAGGTCGGGCGTCGTCCGGAACAGTCCTTCCTTCACGTTGCGGTTGATCGACGCGAGCAGGTCCTGGCTGCGGCGCAGCGCGTCACCGTGCGACTCGCGCTCCAACACGATCCCGGCCAGTGCGCCGGCGCGCTCGGCCATCTCCAGCTCGCGCGGCTGCGGCTCCCGCACCTCGTCGTAGTACACCGCGAACGTGCCCAGCACGACACCGCCCGAGGCGCGAATGGGCACCGACCAGCACGAACGCAGGCCGTGCCGCAGCGCCGCACCTCGAAAGGATCTCCACAGCGGATCGTTCTCGATGTCGCGAACCACCACGGTCCGACCGATCGCCGCGGCCGTTCCGCACGAGCCGGCGGTGGGCCCGATCTCCATATCCTCGATGGTGGCGTTGAATTCCGCCGGGAGCGAAGGCGCCATGGCCATGCGCAGGCGACTTCCCTCGAGCACCATCACCGAGCAACGGGAACCCGGCATCAATCGCTGCATGCCGTCCACGATGTCGGCGAACACCTCCGCCGGGGGGCACCCCGTGGCGACGCGCGCCAGCACGTCCGCTTCGAATGCCGTCGTCCCTTCGTTCCACTTCCGGTCGGTGATGTCGCGGACGATGGCCAGCACCTCGTCTTCGCCGGAGGGCACGCAGCGCGCCTCGCGAGAGTGGCGCCGTCCGCCGAACTCGGTCTCGTACTCGATCGTCCTCAGCTGGCCGCTCTGGATCGCCGCCTGGATCACGCTGCGGAACTCCTCGGCCTTCGCGCGCGGAAACCGCTCGAGCACCGACTGGCCCACGATCTCGGCGGCGGGAATCGGCAGCTCGAAGCCCGCCGGCCCCGAGACGTCCAGACACACACCGTCCCGGCGCAGGCGGTAGACGACGTCCGGCAGCGCGGACTGGATCGAACGCCGCAGCAGGTCACTGCGAGCACCCTCCGCCTGCGCCGCGCGGCGTTCGGCGATCAGCGCGCCGAACGCGGGCGGGATCACCACGAACGTGAGCTCGAACAGCTGCAACGCCACGTGGCGGTACTCGCGCGGCAGCGCCAGGAACGGCCCGTGGCCGCGCGTGGTCGCGAGCGCCACCGCGAGCGCCGCCAGCGTTCCCGCCAGCGTGGCGCCCCGGATGCCGAATCGTCCGGCGGCGTACATCACCACGGTGGTGAGCACGATGTTCAGGCACATGACGCCGTTGATGCCCGCCGGCACCACGAGCATCGTCGCGAACAGCACGGCCGGCAGTCCGATCACCGCGAGCGCGACGGCGCCGTAGAACCGCGGCGCCCGATCGGCCGGCGGCACGCTCCGCCAGGTGAGCGTGACCGGCACCACCGTGAGCACGCCGAGCGCGTTCATCCGCCACCAGCCGTCCCAGCCGGAGTAGAACGGCATGTTCGGGTCGCTCCACACGAACATCCTGGCAGGCCACGAGCACAGGATGCTGCCGAGTGGAGCGACCGCCGCCGCCACCAGGAGCGCGCCGACATCGCGCAACCGCGCCAGCGACGGATCGAATCCGAAGCGGCCGAGCACGAACACACCGAGCACCGCCTCGAGCGTGCTGCCGGCCGCGGCCGGGACGGCGACGGTCCAGCCGTACCCGAGGAGCATCCGCTGGACGAACGTGGTGACCGCCACCACCCACCAGGCGCGCAGGCCGAGCAGGCACAGCCCCGCCATGGCGACACCGGTGGGCAGCCAGATGATGGCCTGGTCGAGCGCGGACGACGGCCCCTCCCGCACCGTGGCCGCAGCCAGCAGCACGGTCGCGAAGACCAGCCATCGAATGGGGTGCGGCAGGCGCGGAGTGGGCATGCGCGGGATCAGGATCCGGGAGACGGACGGCGGAGGGGTCGCGATCCGACGGCGTTCGCGCATCCTAGCCCGGTCGCTCCCCGAACCGCGAGCCGGTAATCACGCCCGTCGACCCGTCGAAGAACGGGGACGCGGCGCGGGGTCGCATCCGCGACACGAGAGAGCGACCGCACTCTCGGTGTGCCGCGCACTCCGGGGAGCGACCACGCTTCGCAACCGGGATTTGTCGAAGCACGCCGCGAGTGGAAGACTGTGCGCGAGTTTCGGGGAGATCGGCCGAAACTCCGATCGACACCGGACCGCACGAGCGAGCCTCGACCTGGCGACGCCCGTGCTTCGGCCGTTCGCACGGAATCGTCGATCACACGTCGAGTCTCACTCGTCTCGCGCATCCCCCCGGGCGCAGAGGGCATTCGTCCATGCCACCACGGCGCACCCACGAGGGGAACCGCTCGCCCCGTCGCACCGCTGCCGAACCGCATCTCGACGCCCGCCGGCTTCTCGAGACGCTCTGGGGCATGGGCGACGCCGTCGTGACGACGGATGACGAAGGCCGCATCGCGCGGCTCAACGCCGCTGCCGCCGCGCTGACCGGCTGGAGCGAACGCGATGTCACGGGCCGGCCGCTGCACGACGTGCTGCGCGTGGTGGACGCGCACACGCACACGACGGTCGACGACTTCGCGGAACGCATCCGGAGCGCGAACGCGACGGTGCCCCTTCCGTCACAGGCCTGGCTGGTCGCGAAGGACGGCCGCGAACACCCGGTCGTCGGCCACGGGGCGCCGATCTGGAGCGAGAAGGGCGAGAACCTCGGCGTCGTGCTGGTGATGCGCGACCGCACCGCCGAGCTCGAAGCCGAGCGCACGCTGCTGCGCAGCGAGCACCGCCACCGCTCGGCGATGGACGCCATGATCGAGGGCTGCCAGATCCTCGATTTCGACTGGCGCTACGTGTATCTGAACGCCGCCGCGGAAGGGCACAACCGACGCCCCAGCAGCGAACTGCTCGGCCGGCGCTACGCGGACATGTGGCCGGGCATCACCGGCACCGAGGTGTTCCAGAAAATCCGCGCCTGCCTCGTGGATCGGATCGCGGATCACATGGAAAACGAGTTCGAGTTCCCCGATGGCCGCGTGGGCTGGTTCGACCTGCGATTCGAGCCGGTTCCCGAGGGCGTGCTCATCCTGTCGGTGGACGTCGCCGAACGAAAGACGAACGAACTGCGGGTGCAGCACCTGAACAAGGTGCTCGAGGCCATCCGCAAGGTGCACCAGGCGATCGCGCGCGAAAAGGATGCCGAGCGGCTCGTGAAGCGCGCCTGCGAGATCCTCGTCGACACGCGCAGCTATCGCACCGCGTGGATCGCGGGCCGGCGAGCGCACCGGTGCTCGCGCAGACGGGCTGCGGCGGAGCGTTCGCCGAGTTCCGCGTGCGCCTCGGCGAAGGCTGGACGCCGCCCTGCCGGCGCCGGCTGGCATCCGCGGGCCACCGCCCCGTCGTGCTGCAACCCGACACCGAGTGCGCGGGCTGCCCGTTGTGGAACCCTGACGCGCGCGGTGTGGCCGGCATCGTGCCCGTGCGCCACGACGGTCGCGATCTCGGCGTGCTCACGATCTGCCGCGCACCCGGCCTGGAGCACAACGACGAGGAGGCCGAACTCCTCGCCGGGATCGCCGACGACCTCGGCTTCGCGCTCCACGGCATCGCCACCGAGCGCGGCCGGGCCGCCTACGAGCTGATCGTGGCGAACACGCAGGACGCCGTCGCGCTGGTGCGCCCGGACTGCGTGTGCCTGGAGGCGAACGAGGCCTACGCGCGGATGGTGGGCCGCCCGCTCGGGGAGATCCGCGGCCGCAACATGGCCGACGTCCTGGGCGCGGACTACTTCCACGGCGTCGTGTTGCCGAGGATGCGGCGCTGCATGGCCGGCGAGACCGTGGTGTTCGAATCCAGCCGTCACGTTCCGGGCGTCGGCGAGATCACCGCCGAGGTGCAGTACTCCCCGTGCCGCGGCGACGACGGCCGCGTGGTGTCGGCGGTGGTCAGCGTGCGCGACATCACGCAGCACAAGCGGACCGAGGCCGCGCTCCGGGAGAGCCAGGAGCGGTTCTCGATGATCTTCCGCGACAGCCCGCTCGGCATCGTCTTCACGCGGGCCTCCGACGGCATGATCGTGGACGTGAACGAAGCGTTCGCGGCCATCCTTGGCTACGAGCGCGACGATCTCCTGGGCCGAACGTCACTGGAACTGGGCATGTGGCTCGATCCGGAGACCCGCGCCGGCGTGATCCGTCGGCTGTTCGAGCACGGGCACGAGG
The DNA here is from genome assembly GCA_044223135.1 of Candidatus Eiseniibacteriota bacterium. Classification (GTDB taxonomy): domain Bacteria; phylum Eisenbacteria; class RBG-16-71-46; order RBG-16-71-46; family RBG-16-71-46; genus JBGAMH01. The sequence continues at coordinate 4,205 of JBGAMH010000087.1, forward strand.
AGCAACTCGAGGTCCGGGCCCGCCGCAAGGATGGCGAGGCCCGGGTGCTCTCGATCACGGCGAAGCCCGTCGAGTGGAACGGCGAGAAGTTCACGATCGGGCTGGCCGAGGACGTCACCGACCGCAGGCGCAACGAGCGCGAGTTGCACGTGCGCAACGTGCTGCTGGCCGCCCAGCACGAGGCCTCGATCGACGGCGTGCTGGTGCTGGACGAGCATGACCGCCACCTGATGCGCAACCAGCGCTTCGGCGAGATGTGGCAGGTGCCGCGGGACGTGCTCGACTCCGGTTCGGACGACGACATCCGCGAGGCCGTCGCCTCCAGGGTGGACGATCCGGCCGCGTTCCTCGCCAGCGCCCACCGGCTGATGGCGGACCGCGAGGCGCGCGTGACGGACGAACTCCACCTGAAGGACGGCCGCGTCTTCGAGCGCTTCACCGCGCCGATGATCGGCCCCGACGGCGGCTACTTCGGGCGCATCTTCCACTTCCGCGACCTTTCGGAGCGCCGCCGCGCCGAAACGCAGAGCGCGAAGCTCGAGGAGCAGCTGCGCGTGTCGCAGAAGATGGAGGCGATCGGCACGCTCGCCGGCGGCGTGGCGCACGACTTCAACAACCTGCTGGTGGTGATCCTGAACTACGCGCAGTTCGCGCTGGACGCGCTGCCGGCGGATTCGCGCGCCCGGGGTGACCTGCTCGAAGTGAAGAAGGCCGGCGAGCGCGCCGCCGGGCTCACCCGGCAGCTGCTCGCGTTCAGCCGCCGGCAGGTGCTGCAGCCCGTGCGGCTGGACGTGAACCAGGTCGCCGAGGGCCTGGAGCCGAGGCTGCGGCGGATCCTGGGCGAGGACATCGAGTTCACGCTGGAGCTGGCCCGCGACACGGGCCAGGTGGTGGCCGACCCCGGCCAGCTGGAGCAGGTGCTGATGAACCTGGTCGTCAACGCGCGGGATGCCATGCCGGAAGGCGGCCGGCTGCGCGTGCGCACGTCGGCCGTGGAACTCCGCGACTCGTGGGCGCAGGAGCACGTCGACGTCGTGCCGGGCGCATACGCGCAGATCGAGGTGAGCGACACCGGGCAGGGCATGGACGAGGCCACGCGCGCGCGCATCTTCGAACCGTTCTTCACCACCAAGCCGAAGGAACGCGGCACCGGCCTCGGCCTGTCCACTGCGTACGGCATCGTGAAGCAGAGCGGCGGCTACATCTGGGTGACGAGCGCGCCCGGCCGCGGCACCACGTTCACGATCCACCTGCCGCGCGATCGGTCGGGCGCGACGCCGCAGGCGCGTGCGGCGAGCGCTGCGGCTTCCGCACGCGGCACCGAAACGGTGCTCGTGGTGGAGGACGAGGCCGCGCTGCGCGAGCTGACGCGCCGCTTCCTCGAGTCGGCCGGCTACACGGTGATCACCGCGATGGACGGCACGCAGGCGCTGGAGATCCTGCGCGGGGCGAAGCGCCCCGTGGACCTGGTGCTGACCGACGTGGTGATGCCGCGCGTGGGCGGTGGCCGCCTGGCCCAGGAACTGGCGCGGCACTGGCCCGGCATCCGTGTGCTCTACATGTCCGGCTACACGGACGACACGATCGAGAACCACGGCGTGCTCGGCCCGGGCATGCACTTCCTGCCCAAGCCGTTCACCTCGGACGACCTGCTGTGCAAGGTGCGCGAGGTGCTGGACGGGCCCGGGGCCTCCGTACCGGGCGCCTGAGGACACGGGCGGCGGAGCCCGGGCCAGACAACGAGAATTCGTTCCCCGCAGGGAGCCCGGGAGGCGGGTCGTCCGCACGCCCCAAATGACCCGAATCGCTCCGCGTCGTGCGTAATCTGACGAACCGGACTACTTTCGTACACGAGACGCCGACGGATGCTCGCCGCCACCCGCCGGCCATTGCCGTGCGAGGACCGGGACCGTGCGTCGCCCTGGCGGTTGGATGTGGATCGTCTTCCTCTGGCTGGCCGCCGCCCGCGCCGCCACCGCCGCCGCATGGGAGTCGGACTCGCTTCCGCCCCCGACCCCGGACTCCGTGGCTCCGGCGCGCGCGGTGGCGGACACGAGCACGGGCCCCTGGTTCTACCGGGGCCTGCCCTACGGCAGCGAGTCGCTGATCCACCCGGTGCGCCTGGTCCTCAACGGCGGGTTCGGCATCCTGCAGTTCGACGACCGCAGCAACCGGCTCGGCGACGTGAACTTCCGCCACGGGTGGAACCGGTTGTGGTCGGACGTCGGCTCGCCGTTCCGGACGATCCGGATCGCGGGCTGGGGCGACTTCCTGCGGCGCGAGGTCGTGCCCGTGAGCGCGAGCCGGCGCAGCGCGCAGTACTGGCCCAACTACACGCTGCACCTGATCGGCGGCGGCATGAGCGACGTCATGATGCGCGAGTGGTTCGAGCAGCACGGAGCCGCCAACCCCACGCTGAGCGCGCGCGTCACGCTCGCCAGCTACCACCTGCTGAACGAGGTGGTGGAGGCGAGCGCCCGGGAAGCGCCCGCGACCGATGCGGTGGCGGACCTGTTGATCTTCGACCCGGCGGGCGTGTGGCTGTTCGGCCACGAGGGCGTCGATCGCTTCTTCAGCCGGCGGCTGAACCTTCGCGACTGGTCCGGTCAGCCCGCGATCGACCCGACCACGGGCGCGATCGAGAACCACGGCCAGAGCTTCTCGATCAAGGTGCCGATCCCGGGCTCGGATCACTGGAGCGGCTTCTACTACTTCGGCAACCACGGCGAGGCGGGCCTGAGCTGGCGGCGCGCGAACGGCTCGGCGTTCTCCGCGGGCGCGGGCATGAGCGCACGCGAGCTCGTGGCACTGGGCAACGGCTCCGAAACCGCCGAGCTCGTGCCGTCGTGCGGCTTCTTCTACGACCGCAACGGCTCGCTGCTTTTCTCGGTGACCGCCGCGAAGAACTCGCGCTACGCGTGGCGCGTGAACGCCTATCCCGGCCTGATCCGCGTGCGCGGCTGGACCGCCGGGCTCTTCGCGCTCGGCGGCCGCGACGGCCGGACGATCCTGGGCGTGCACGCGATCCCGCTGCCGCTGGGCCTCGCGCACTAGCGGAGTCGCGGCACGCTCGCGACACCGTGCGAGTGCAGCCGGTCCCGCTACTCCAGCACGACCGCCTTCAGCACTTTCTGCTCGCCCGCCTGCCGCAGGCGGAGCCAGTACACGCCGGGCTCGATCGTGGCCGCGTGCGAGAAGCGAACGGTGTGCGCACCGGGCCCGAGCGCGCCAACCGGCTCGCTGCGTACGCGCCGCCCGCCGATGTCGATCAGGTCGAGCTCGGCCGGGGCGGAACTCGGCAGCGTGAACGAGACCTCGAGCCCCGACCGCGTGATCGGGTTGCGCGGGAACCCGCGCAGCGCGAATCGCGGAGCGGCGGCGACCGGCGCTTCCGGGGCGTCCACGAGCTGGCGGATCGCGACGCCGTTCCAGAAGCCACCGTTCAGCCGGTAGATCCCGCCCGCCGAAGCGTGGTCGTCCGCCTGGCCGAACGTGCCGCCGAGCGAGAAGACTCCGCCGCTGCTGCGCGACGCGCCACCGCCGGCCACCTTGTGCCAGCTCAGGTCGAACACGCCACCACTCTGGGCGGACGCCAGCGACGGCGCGCCCGCGAGCGAGGCCATGGCCATCGCGAACACCAGTGCGCCGAACCCGCGAATCGATGCGTGCATGTCTCGGCTCTCCCGGCTCAGTAGGGCAGTTCGGTGACGGTGGCGTTGAAGATGTCGTTGCCGTCGGTGGCGGTGCCCGCCATGGCTTCGAGTGTCAGCGTGTGCGTGCCCGCGGGAATCCCGGTGAGCACCCACTCCTTGCTCACGAACGCCAGGTGCATGCCGCTGTTGTTCGCGAAGATGCCCGTCTGGTCGAACGCCGTGCCGTCGAGCTTCACCGTCATCCCGATCAGCCGGCTCGGGACGGACGTGTAGCCCGAGCCCGAGTACTGGATCCGCAGCGTGCCGCCGTACGTCGTGAACGTGCCCGAGCTCAGGGGCAGCGGCCCGATCGAGTTGATGGCGATCAGCGAATGCAGCCGCGCGACTTCGAGCTTGCCGGTGATCTTCACGTTTCCGGAGAAGTAGCCGGCCCACCCCGGCTCTTCCGCGGCGCCGCCGAACACACCGGTGCCGGCGCGTGTCACACCGACGACACCGGTGCCGGAGTCGCTGTCGGCCCACAACGCGGAGGGCGAGAACGAAAGCCATCGGTTGGAGGGCACCGCGTACACGCGCAGGGCTTCGGGATTCCCCAACACCTCGGCTCGAGCGTCCACCATGAGCGCGGGATACCCGTTGAACGTGTCGCCCGAGCGGATCACCCCGTGCGGTGCGAGCGTCGAGGCGATCGGCGCAGCCGTCAGCGGCTGCCGGGGCGACAGCGTGGTGTACGCGCCGGAGCCGCTCGGACTGCGCACCGCGATCTCCACCCACACCGCGCGACCGTCCAGGACGCTGTCGGGGAACTGGCTCGCGTCGTTCAGCGTCACCGTGAAGAGCCCGTCGGTGACGTTCGTCGTGAGAGTCTGCGCCGCGCTCAGTGCCGTACCGGCGCTCGCCGCGTTCCAGATCGTGAACTGCAGATCACACGGGCCGTTCAGCGGCAGGCCCGAGGCACGAAGCAGCCCCTGGTACGTGAACGCACGCGTCGCCTGCGGCGTGACGTCCGCCACCACGGCCGGGCCCGGCTGGCGCGCGGACCCCGGCACCGCCTGGGCTTCCGCCGCGGATCGAACCGGCAGGCCCGGGCCGGCGGGACGGGCCGCGGCAGCCGCTCCGCCCTCGGGGCGAAGCTGGACCGGCGGCGTCGCCTGGGCGAAGGACGCGCCGGCCACCAGGAGCAGGCCGGCCAGGACGGGAGTGCACGGGAGCAGTCGGGTGAGTCGCATCGGTGGGGTCTCCGGGGGCTCGGGTTCGTGGCGCTTCGCAGGTGGAACGCGCGAAGCCTGCCCCCGTCACAGCCGGGGCCCGGGTGATTCGCCCCGATGCCGCACTCCGAACACGCGGCCCCGGCGGGATCGCTCCCACCGGGGCGGTGCGTTTCGGATCTCCTCGGCGCGGGGGCCGCAGCGCCCGGGGCCGCCCCGGTCAGCGCACGATCACGAGTCTCGCGTCCCGGAACTCGCGACCGGTCTGCAGCCGCACCTGGTACACGCCCGGCGGTGCCGCGGCGCCGCTTTCGAGCCGGCCGTTCCATTCGACGGCGTGCACCCCGGCCTCGAACGGACCGTCGGCGAAGCGTGCGACTTCGCGACCCGCGAGGTCGAACACGCAGACCGCGGCCCATCCCGCCTGCGGCAGCACGAAGCGCACGCGCACGGGTCCGCGCGAGGGGTTCGGCATCGGCGCCGACAGCGCGATGGCCGGCGCGCGCGGCCCGTCGTCCACCGACACGGACGCCGACGGCACCACGAACACGTGCAGACCGGTCGCGTCGTTCGCGGCGCCGTTGCCGCCGTCGCCCACCACGAAGTCCACGCGATCACCGGCCGCCAGCGGGAGGCCGCCCTTCCACGCCGCGGCCGTGGCATTGCCCGCGACGTTGATGGAGTCCGCGAACGTGAGCGCACCGTTCACGCGCACGCGCACGTCGGTCGTGGTCACGGGCGTGCCGCCGTACCCGGACTGCCCCCAGAAGTGCGCGGACATCTCGTACGTGCCGGCCGCGGGAGCCACGTAGCGCACCACGGCCGAGCGGCCACCCGAGCCGGGCAGCAGGCTCAGCGAGCCGGCCGAGAGGTTCGTGCCGCCTTCGTGGCTCACCGAGTCGATCGGGCTCGCGGCCACGCGGCTGCCGCCGCCCGAGGCCGACGACCATGTGGCGAGGTTGCCCGGCGAGACGGCGTTCGTCTCGTTGCGGTGGAACGTGACGCCCGCGTCGTCCGACCAGCCGTAGCTCCACGGGCCCGCGGGATTCGCGGTCGTGGAGAAGTCCACCCACACGTCGTTCGCGACCTCGGAGAAGCGACGCGGCACGTCGGTCGAATCGATCGATTCGAACGGATACGAGTTCATGTCGCCCTGGTAGAGCCCCTCGAGCCGGCTCAGCTCGCGCGTGATCGTGGTGAAGGCGGTGTCGCTGGCGATCGCGGCGAGCTGCGGCGCCAGGTCCTGCACCTGCCGGTTCGCGCCCTGCAGGCCGCTGCCGTCGAGCGGGTAGTAGTTGAACACCGACGCCCCCGTGACGAGCGCGTTCCACACGCGCAGCGTGTGACGGGGCGCGAGCCCGCCCTGCGCGAGGTACGACGGGTTCGTGGCGGTCTGCCCGCTCACGAGCTGGAAGTACGTGCCGCGGATCTGGAAGATCAGGTTGCGCCACGTCGCCTGCCCTTCGGGGCGGTCGGAGTCGTCCTTGTTCAGGATGTCGTGATGCGTGGCCCAGCTCGGCTGCGGCAGCAGGTAGTAGCCGGTCTGGATGCCGTCGAGCACGATCGAGGACGTGGTCGAGCGCGGCGGGATCACGGTGGACCCGCCCAGGTCGAGCCCCTCGAACAGCGGGATCTGGTCCACGCGCGTGTAGAGCCCGTCCTGGAACTCGGCGTAGTTCGAGTGCGCGTAGAAGTCCTGCACGGCGTGCATCGCCATCCCCACGCGCACGAGCCCCCGGTAGGCGCTCATGCGGCTCGAGAACGAGCCGTCGTAGGCCGCGACGCGGGCGCGGGCGTCGTTCACGAGGAAGTTCACCCAGTCGATGCCGCCGTTCGCGGGCCAGATCCGGTAGTTGTCGAAGTGCTGCATCGACCACGTGCCCGCGATGGTGCCCTCGGGCGGCGTCGGGATCGGCAGGCACACGAAGCCCGGCGACGACTCGCAGTACCCGTTGAAGTAACCCTGCACGTCGGGCGCCACCGAGCCGTGCGCGATCGCGCCGAGCAGCGGGTTGCCCGCGACGGTGGCGAGCACCTCCCTGGTCATGCCGAGGTGGTGCTTGACGTGGAACGCCATGCCCGGCGCGGCGCAGGCGGCCACCGTCACGGCGGCGAGGACGAGTGAGCGAAGGGGCTTCGACGGGGGATGGATCATGCACGCCTCCTGCGGGGGGTCACGAGTCGCGACGTGGGGCGCGCATCGTCGTCGCGAAAGTAGCGGCAGCCGTCGGGCACGGGCCAGAGCGGAGTTGGGCGCGAAACGAGGGGCTCCGGCGACCCGAGTGGGGCCAATGCCCCAACGTCGTCGCCGAGGCGCGGTTCCCGGACGGAGGAAGCCCCCGCGATCGGATGACGGCCGGCGCATGGCGGGGTCTACCCTTTCGGTGTCACCACTCCCCCGAGGTGTCGCATGAAGACCCGTCCCGTTCGCATCGCGCTGTCCGCTTCACTGCTCGCCCTCACCCTCGCCTCGGCGCACGCCCAGGCGCCCGCGCCGAAGCCACCCGACGTGCAGACGATCGGCGGCGTCACTTCGGTCATCACGACCACTCCCGTGGTCGTGGCGCCCTCGCCGGTCGCACCGGCGCCGACCGCGCGCGCACCGCTCGCCACGACACCCGAGCCCGCGCAGCTCGCCCGGCTCGCCGACCTGCTCCGCGAAACGGCCGCGCAGATCGCCCCGCTCGCGCCCACCGAAGGCAAGCTGGCCAACTTCAGCTCGTCCGCACCCGACCGGCTGCCGGAGGCGGGTGCGATCGCGCCGCCGTCCGCACCGCGCGGCCACCAGATCGCCGACGTGCTCGGGCCGCTGCCACGACCGGAATGGAGCACCGGCCTGCCCGTGAAGTCCGCGGCGCACCTCACGATCGGGCCGCCCACGGGGATCGACCACGCGATTCCCCCGGCACCCGCCGCGAAGGTCGCCGTGCGACGGGCGCGCGAGCCCGATTTCGGCACGTCGCGCCCGCGTGACCCGGCGCTGCCGCCGCCATCGCCCGTCAAGCCCGGGCCCGGCGCACCGCGCCCGGAGGACCGGCCATGAACGCGCACGTGGTTTTCGTCCGTCGCACGGCGCTCGCCGTGCTGGCGTGCGCGACGCTGCTCGCGGCCGCCGACGCCCGCGCGGCGTGCACCCGCGTGACCCTGTACCCCGACGAACAGCGCACGTTCAGCGACACGCCGACGCTGGCCACGATGTCGGGCGCGGCGATGACCTCGAACTGGGTCGTCGTGGGACTCACCCCCGCGGCGGGCGAGGACTGGGACCTCGGGCTCTACCAGTCGGCCGGCACGGGATCGACGTGCGGCACGACGCTGCTCGCCAGCTCCAACTGGGGAGGACAATCCTCGGACTTCATCGTGGGCGACGGGACCACGAACCCGCATGCCGACGTGTACGCCCAGTTCAGCCGCTACAGCGGCACGCAGAGTGTCCACCTGTCCTGGACGAGCAGTCCCCACTCGGTCTCCGTCAATGGCCCGCTCTCCTACGGCAGCATGCAGTACTACTACGCCCCCCGTGCCTTCACCTGCACGCTCTCCGGGGGCATGACGTACCGGATCCTGTTCACGAACTGGTCCGCTCCGGGACTCCGCCTGCACGTCTTCCGCAATCCCGGCACCGGCACCTACTGGACCGGTCGGAGCGGCGCGATCGTCACGCTGAGCGGCGCGACCGACTGGACGCCCCCGGCGAGCGGGAACTACCTGTTCGTGCTCACGAACGACGCGCACGAGAACGGCAGCTACATGTTCGGCATCGGCCGCTGCCCGACGCCCGTGGCGCTCACCAGCGACGTGGTGGCGACCACGACGCATGCCTACGACCTCTGGTCGTTCAACCAGACGAGCGCGTACTGGGCCGCCGTCGCGGTCCGTTCACCCGACGACTACGACCTCAAGGTGGCGCGCAGCCTCGCCGGCCCCGGCTACTTCTTCTGCATGAGCGACACCGTGATGGCGTCGCGCGAACTGGACGCCACCGACGTGATCGTGGGCGACTTCAACCACTCGCCCACGGGCACCTACTACGTCGAGACGAACGGCCTCGTGGGCGGCACGCAGGCGACCGTGGAGTACGAAGGCGGCGCGCAGACGATCACGGTGGGAGCCGCGCCGGTGATGTACGCGACCGGGCCGGGCAACGTGATCCGGACGTGGGACATCGCGCTCACGGCCGGGCAGGCCTACAACTTCCACCTCGCGGGCCCGTCGACCACGAAGCTGCTGCTGTTCCGGAATCCCGGCAGCAGCACGTACTACGCCCAGCGCAGCGATGCCGTCTTCGAGATCAGTGGCTGCACGAACTGGACCGCACCGGCGACGGACTTCTACGGGCTCGTGGTGCTGAACGACGGCGGCGTCACCGGCACGTACTCGCTCGGGGTGAACCAGGCGCCGTGCCCCTGCCCCACCACGCTCGCGAACGGAGTCCCGGTGAGCCCCGTCGCTCCCGACGGCTACTACGCGGACACGACCTCGACCGCGTCGTGGGCCGTGATGGCGGTGCGCGGGCAGACCTCCGCCGACGACTGGGACCTGTCCGTGTTCGGCTGGCCGACCGGATCGGCCTCGCCCACGTGCTTCGGCAACTCCCTCGCGGGCTCGGGCTACTCGGCGGGCGCCGTGGACCTGGTGGCGATGGATTTCAACGCCAGCACCGAGAAGCAGACGCGGTGGGCGCGCGCGCACCACTCCGGCGGCGCGGGCACCGCCGGCCGCGCCGAGTGGCGGATCAGCGGTTCGCCGCTCGTCGAGAACGACCCGTGGCTGTCGGTGCACTTGGGCGCGCAGGACCTGGTGCGCGTGTTCGACGCGAACATGACGGCCGGGGTCGCCTACACCATCGAGTTCGACAATCCGGGCGGCGTGACCGCGCTGGTGTTCCAGAACCCCGGGGCCGGCGCGTGGCTGGGCTCGCGAGCGAGCGTCGCGGCCACGGGCACGACCACGTTCACCTACACGCCCACGCGCAGCGGCGACCACGCCATCGTGCTCGCGAACGACGGCATCGTGGACGCGACGGTGTCGATCCGCTACGGCCGCTGCACCACGCCCACGCCGCTCGCGAACCGCACCGCCAGCACGACCACGGGGGGCGTGGTCACGCGCTCGTTCACGGCGCCGAATCCGAATTGGCTCGCCGTCGGCGTGCTTTCGGGCGACGACGACTGGGACATGAGCGTGGGCGCCGGAACGGGCACCGCCTGGCCGTCGTGCGTCACGTCGACGCTCGCGTCGTCGCAGAGCACGAACACGCGCTTCGTCGACTTCGTCGTGGCCGACCAGCACCACACCACCACGGGCGGCACGTTCTACCTCGACGCCCACCAGTTCTCGCCGGCCCCGCTCTGGAATCGGCCGCTGTGGCTGGACCAGGGCGGTTCGTCGCTCGTCACGAACCAGTACGACGCCACGCCGGTGTCGGTCGAGGCGGGCGAGATGTTCAAGGTGTTCGACCTCGCGCTCGTCGGCGGCCTGACGTACACGTTCGCGCTGACTCCGTACGGCCTGACCCTCTCGGGGGCGCGCCTGCTGCTGTATCGCAATCCCGGCAGCGGCGCGTTCTGGGCCAGCCGCGCGGCCGCGGTGCTCGACCTGCCGCTCGGCTCCGGCCGGGCCACCTACACCGCGCCCGCCACCGACGTGTACGGGCTCGTGCTCGTGAACGACAGTTACGGCAGTGACGCCGGCACCGTCCTGGTCGGCGTGCACACCTGCCCCGAGCCCACCGCGCTCACGAGCGGCGTGCCGCAGACGGGCGGGCCGAACAGCTTCCACGCGTTCACCCCGAGCGCGCCCTTCTGGACCGCGGTCGGTGTGCGCTCCACGGCCAGCTGGGCACTCGAGGTCGACTCGCTCGGCAGCGGCGGCGTCCCCGGCATGTGCTTCACGGGGACGAAGGCCCGCTCGGGGACCCCGCCGGGCGCGGCGGTCGTCGTCGGGGACTTCAATGCGGGCGCGAACGCGTACCGCACCTGGTACCTGCACGCCTACGGCTACGACACGAATCCGCCCCCGGGCATCGTGCAGTGGTCGGGTGGCACGCAGTCCCTCGGGTTGAACGACATCCCGACGGCGCGCTCGGTCGCCACGGACTTCGTGCTGGAGGTGTGGGACGTCTACCTGCAGGCCAACACGCTCTGCGGTGTGAACCTCTCGAGCACCGGCGCGACCTTCCAGGCCCTGGTGTTCGGCAATCCCGGCGGCGTGTACTGGGCGCCGCGCACCTCGAGCCTGTTCGCGACGTCGGGCAGCGGCACGTTCACCGCGCCCCGCACCGGCTGGTACGCCGTGGTGGTGGTGAAGGACTCCGAAGGCGCCGGCACGTTCCGCATCGGTGTCACGAGCGGCGTGCTCGCCACCGAGGCCGCGCCGCCCGCGAAGACCATGCTGCGCGCGATCGCGCCGAACCCTGCACGCGGCGCGCTGACCGTGGAGTACGCGCTGCACGCGGCGGCGGCGGTGCGGCTGGAACTGCTCGACACGGCGGGGCGGCTCGTGGCCACGATCGAGGACGGCGCGCGTCCGGCCGGCACGTGGCGGGTGCCGTTCACGAGTGCGGCGTCGGCGGGCGCGCTGCCGCCGGGGCTCTACCTCGTGCGGCTGCGGGCCGACGGCCGGACGGTCGGCGAACGGAAGGTGGCCCTGATCCGCTGAGCGCGGCGCCCGGCGGCGCGACGATCAACCCGCATCGCGGGCCGCCCGCGAGATGGCGAGCGCCGCCGGGTGCGTGATGCGGCGCTCGATGGTGACGGCGTAGTAGCGCACCTGCACGCCCTTCATCACGCCCACGCGCTGCACGCCCTGCTGGCGGCGGACCAGGTCCTCGACGGCGTCGGGCATGGCGAACAGCCCCACGCCCGTGCCGCCGAACTCCTTGAGCAGCGCGCTGTCGTCGAACTCGCCGCGCGTC
>JBGAMH010000088.1:0-15897 GCA_044223135.1 Candidatus Eiseniibacteriota bacterium
CCCGCTCCACAACTGAAGAGCGTCGGTGCCGTGGGCGGGCGGAGCCCCGGGCGCCGGCGGGCGGGACCACGCCGATCTCCAACCGGGCTCTGCCGGGACCGGGCGAGCGCCTGACGGATCCGCAGGCGAGCCCCACTGAACTCGCCTCGACGGTGACCGTGACGTGCCCGCGCTCCCGCCCGCGCCGAAGCGCCCTGCGCCCGCCGTGGCCGCGCGCTGCGGCGTTTCGGGCGACCTCGCGCGCACCGCGTGCGATCGCCCACTCATGCGGGCACGACGATTGCCTGATGCCACCGCACGTTCCTCCGCGCGCGCACTCCACCCCCCGCGTGTCTTCCCACCACTCCTTCGGAGGACGACTCATGACCCGTCGCACCACGCTGCCTCGTCTGCTCCCCACTCTTCTCGTCACCCTCGCGCTCGCACTGGGCGTGTCGCAGCTCATGGCCGACGCCAGCGGCCGCACCGGACGCGCCCAGTCCACGACGGGCTGCAGCTGTCACGGCACCACGCGCACGGCCGGCGTCACCGTGACGCTCACCGGGCCGCAGCAGGTGCTGCCGTCGAGTACCCACAGCTACACGCTCACCGTGACCGGCGGCCCCGCCACGACGTTCGGTGGATACAACCTCAAGGCGTCCGCCGGCACGCTCGCGGCTGGCGCGAACAGTCGGCTCTCGGGCGGCGAGCTCACGCACAACAACGACGGCGTGCGCAGCTGGACGTTCAACTGGACCGCGCCCGCGACCACGGGCACGTCGAACTTCTACGCGGTCGGACTGGCCACCGACGGCAGTGGCGACGAGGGCGGGGACGACTGGAACTGGTACGGCGGCGCGGTGAACACGCCGTTCGCGATCAGCGTCACCACGCAGACGGGCGTGGGCGACGAAGCGCCGGTCACGTGGCTGGCGCCGGCCACGCCGAATCCCCTGGTGACGCGTGCGCGCGTGGCGTTCTCGCTCGCGCGTGCGGGCACGGCGTCGCTCGAAGCGTTCGACGCCGCCGGACGTCGCGTGTCCACGCTCGCGCGGGGCGTGATGCCCGCGGGGCCGCAGAGCGTGTCGTGGTCCGGTGCGGACGAGAGCGGCTCGCCGCTGCCGGGCGGCGTCTACTTCCTGCGGCTGCACACCGAGGACCGCGAACTGACCACGCGCGTGCTCGTGCTGCGGTGACGCTGCCCGGGAAGTCGTGACATCCGCGCGGCCCCGCCTTCACCGGCGGGGCCGCGCGGCTTCCGGCGAACACGGGGGCCGACCGCGCGTTCGAACGACCGTTCCACTCAGGCCGACCCCAGCACCATCCGCACCGCCGCCTGCCATCGCGCGTACTCGGCCTTCCGCCACGCGGCGCTCCGGGCGGGGCGGAACTCGCGCTCCAACCCGCGCACGTGGTCGAGTTCGCTCGCGTTCTTCCACACGCCGGCGCCGAGGCCCGCGAGCAGGCCGGCACCGAGCGCCGTGGTCTCGATCACGCGCGGGCGGCGCACCGGCACGCCGAGCAGGTCGGCCTGGTACTGCATGAGCCAGTCGTTCGCCACCGCGCCGCCGTCCACCTGAAGCGCCTTCACGCGCGCGCCGGCGTCACGCGCCATGGCCTCCACCAGGTCGCGGCTCTGGAACGCGAGCGACTCCAGCGCGGCGCGCGCCACGTGCGCACGCCCGGCGCCGCGCGTGAGCCCCACCAGCGCACCGCGCACGTCCGCCCGCCAGTAGGGCGCGCCGAGCCCGGCGAACGCCGGCACCAGCACCACGCCCGCCGAGTCGTTCACGCTCTTCGCCAGCGCTTCCGTTTCGGATGCGTGCGCGATCAGCCCGAGGCCGTCGCGCAGCCACTGGATCGCCGCGCCGGCGACGAACACGCTGCCTTCCAGCGCGTACGCGGCCTCGCCGCGCGGGCCGCACGCCACGGTGGTCAGCAGCCCCGCGCGCGACGCCACCGGCTTCGCGCCGGTGTGCAGCAGCAGGAAGCAGCCCGTGCCGTACGTGTTCTTGCTCTGCCCGGCGCGCACGCAGCCTTGCCCGAACAGCGCCGCCTGCTGGTCGCCGGCCACGCCCGACACCGGCACGCCGTCGGGCACGCCGCGCACGCCGCGCGTGCGGCCGAACACGCCGGCCGACGGCTTCACCTCGGGCAGCACGCTCGCCGGCACGCCGAAGCGCTTCCGCATCGTGTCGTCCCACGCGAGCGAGCGCAGGCCGTAGAGCAGCGTGCGCGAAGCGTTCGTGGGATCGGTCGCGTGCACGGCGCCGCCGGTGAGCTTCCACACGAGCCAGCTGTCCACGGTGCCGAACGCGAGCCGGCCGCGTTTCGCGAGCGTGCGTGCACGCGGCTCGTGCGCGAACAGCCACTCGAGCTTCGTGGCCGAGAAGTAGGGATCGAGCACCAGCCCCGTGCGCCGCCGCACGTCGCGCTGCAGGCCGCGGCGCTTGAGCGCGTCGCAGCGCGCCGCCGTGCGGCGGTCCTGCCACACGATCGCGCGGTGCACCGGCTCGCCCGTGACGCGGTCCCACAGCACCACGGTCTCGCGCTGGTTCGTCACGCCCACCGCGGCGATCGGCGGGCGGTCGTGGCCGGCGGCGTGCAGCGCGCCGCCGAGCGCGGCGAGCACGCTCGCCCAGATCTCGTCGGGGTCGTGCTCCACCCAGCCCGGCTTCGGGAAGTGCTGCGGCAGTTCCGCGTAGCCGCGGCCGCGCACCGCGCCCGCGCGGTCCAGCAGCAGCACCGTGGTGCCGGTGGTTCCCTGGTCGATGGCGACGACGAGAGCGTCCTGCATGCGTCCTCCGTGGTCAGGCGCCGCGCAGCGCCCGGTCGATGAGCGCCCGTTCGTCCTGCACGAGCTGCTCCCAGCGATCCACTTCCTCGCGCTCGCGCTCCGGGCTCCAGCCCAGGCGCCGCGCCATGCCCGCCGCCACCTCGGGCGCGTCCGCCACGCCGCGGTCGTCGGCGAGCCACAGCGCCGACCGGCGGCGCATCGCGTCGTCGAGACGGCGCGCGAGCGCGTGCTCGGCCGCGTGCGCGCCCAGCTCGCGCGCGCCCACGCCTTCGGCGGGCGGCATCGGCAGCGGCGTGGCGAGGTCGGGCTCGCGCGGCGCGGCGCCCAGCAGCGGCGCGGCGGCGGCCAGCGCGTCGCGCGCCATCACGCGGAACGTCGTCCACTTGCCGCCCACCACCGTGAGCAGCCGGCCGTCGGCGACCACGCGGTGCTCGCGCGACGCCGAGCCGCGGTCGCCGCCGTCGTCGAGCAGCGGCCGCAGCCCCGCGAACACCGCGATCGGCGCGGCCGCCTCGGCGCCCGGCAGCACGCGGCGCACTTCGGCCGCGAGGTAGCGGATCTCGTCGAGCGACGGCAGCCCCGCGTCGTCGGGCGGGGGAGAGCCCACCGGCACCTCGGTGGTGCCCACGAGCGAGCGGCCCAGGAACGGCACCACGAAGAACACGCGCCCGTCCGACGCCGCCGTCACGATGAGCGCGTGCGTGCGGGTGAGCGCCGGGTACACCAGGTGCGTGCCGCGCGAGGGCGCGAGCAGCGGCGCCGGGTCGGGCGCGCCCGGGTGCAGCGAGCGCAGCAGGGCCACGCGCGTGCGGTCGGCCCATGCGCCGGTGGCGTTCACCAGCACGCGCGCGGTCACGTGCGTCTCGGCGCCGTCCAGGCGCGAGCGGATCACCGCTTCGATCGTGTCGGCCGCGCGTCCGGGCGCACCCGCCGGGCGCACCGATTCGAGCTCGGCGTACGTGTGCACGCGCGCACCGTGCGCCACCGCGTCGCGCGCCACGGCCACGGCGAGCCGCGCGTCGTCCATCACCGCGTCGGAGTAGAGCCCCGCGCCGCGCAGGTCGGTGCCCGCGAGCCCGGGCTCCATCGCCAGGGCCGCGTTCGCGCCAGCCCAGCCGTGCGGCGACAGCCGCGCGCGCCCGGCGAGCACGTCGTACAGCGCGAGCCCCGCGCGCAGCTTCCACGGCGGCACGCGCGCGCCGCGCCACACCGGCGCCATGAAGCGCACCGGGCGCGCCAGCGTCGGCGCCAGCGCGAGCAGCGCCGTGCGCTCGGCCAGCGCCTCGCGCACGAGTGCGAAGTGCGCGCGCTCCAGGTAGCGCAGGCCGCCGTGCAGCAGGTGGCTCGACGCGCTGCTCGCGCCCGAAGCGATGTCGCCGCGTTCGACGAGCGCCACCTGCCGGCCGGCCCGCGCCGCGAGGTGGGCGATGCCCAGCCCGGTGGCGCCGCCGCCCAGGATCAGCAGATCGAGCGGGGCGTCGCTCAACGGGAGCCCTCCCGTGCCGCCCCCTGGTTCGTGTGCCGCGCCGGCCCCGCCCCGGGCGGCGGGGGCGGGCCGAGTCGAGCCGTCTTCATCCGAGGACCTCCCTGTCGAAGCGCCGACGCTACGCGACCCGGCGGCACTCGTCACGGCCCGAAGTTCAGCCGGGCGGTCGCGGGTCGTCCCACGCGAAACCCCGCCCACGCCGAGCGGCGCCGGCCGGCGGCGTGATCCGCGGCGGCGCCGGAATCCGTTCTCCCGTTCGAGGGGCGCCCCGGCGCCCGTCTCTCCACCTCCCCAGCGGTCCGACCCTGCCTTCGGAGACATGCCCATGCGCTCCTCGCGAACCCTCTTCGGCCTGATCGCGGCACTCGCCCTGGCGGGCGCCACGACGGCTTCCGCCGCGTCGCCACGCGCCGGCGTCACCGAGTTCCGGCGCACCACCGCGCCACCCGTTGCGGCCGCGCGCCGCACGCCTTCCGTGGCGCAGGGGACGAGCCCGTGGCTCGAGCTCGGCCCGAACGACCAGCCCGGCGGCTTCCACTGCGTGTCGTCGGACATCCTGAACGTGCCGGTGGTCGGCTGCGGTTCGGACGGCGTGGGCTACTGGTGGGGATACGCGCTCGGGGACGCGGGGCAGGAAGAGCGCGGCCCCGAACTCGGCCATGGCATCGTGCAGATGACGAACCGCCTGCACTTCCCGCCGGAGGGCGGCTACTACCAGCCGATCAACACCATCTGCACCGACGGCCAGATGCGGCACACCAACGACGACGGCGCGAACTGGGCCGAGAGCGTGCTGAACGTGCCGCCCGGATACAGCCCCAGCATCGCGCGCCAGCTGGGATACGACAGCGGTTCGATCAACGTGGCGTACGCGCTCCTGTACGGCTCGGACGACCTGGGGAACGACGGCGCCCTGTTCCTGCGCTCGTTCGACGGCGGGCAGACGTTCGACTTCACGCACTTCGTGCCCACCCGCCGCGCGCACATGTGGTGCTCGCGCGAGGGCGCCGGCCTGATCCTGCTCGCGTACGAGGACGGCGGCGGCAACGTGGTCGTCGAGAGCAACGACCAGCTGGGCGACGGCTCGCAGTGGAACGTGCTCGGCACCGTGCCGTCCCCGTTCGGTGCGCCGGACCAGGACTCGATCTACGTGGTCGCGCAGGAGTCGTCCACGATCGGGTCGCTGCACGCGTGGCTGATCACCGAGGGGACGATGCTGCGCACGGTAGACGGCGGCGCGAACTGGGAGACCGTCCGCGAGGTCGCGTCGAACACCGACCGTTGCATCGGGACGTCGCTGCAGACACCCGACCTGATCCTGTGGACGACCCCGGACCCGGGCGTCTACTGGTCGCCCGACGGCGGAACGACGGCGCACCCGGTGCCGCTGGATCCGTTCCCGGGCGGCGGCACCGTGCACAACGCGGCGGGCAACGTGGACTGCTTCCGCTGGAACCTCGCCGCTTCGTCCGGAACGTTCACCGTCACGCAGCCCGGCGCCGACGGCCGGACCGTGTCGATGGTGCGTGCGCTGCCGAACGCGGTGCGCGTGCGGCCGGACGCCGCGAGAGGCGGTGTCGCGGCGGGCGGCGACGAGCGCTTCTACCTCTCCACCGAGGGCGGCGTGTACGCGTGGTCGTTCGCGGACACGACGGCCTACCGGTTCACGAACGGCAGCGTGCGCACGCTGCAGGTGAGCGACGTGCTTCCGCTGCGCGACGCGCAGGTGCGCTACTCCACGGTGCTGGCCACGCGCAGCATGGGCGTGCTCGGGATCCGCGAGTGGGGTCCGAGTATTCCCCAGGACATCTCGTGGAACTTCGCGATCACCAGCTACCCGCTGCACATCGGCCACGTGGTGTCGTCGGCGAAGCCGACGTCCGACGATCCGGTGATGTTCGCGGACTTCCGCTGGGGCGGCATCACCACGTTCGGCAACGGCGTCTTCACCGGCTACGGCGCGAACTTCGCCGGCATCGAGCACGGCTCGCTGGTCGCCGATCCCGTCGGGCCGTACCGGTTCTGGGTGGCGTCCGACGCGCTGCACCGCGTGACGTGGAACCGCGGGGCCGACACGTGGAGCGACGACGTGATTCCGTCACCGCTCGACGGCTCCGGCGTGCGCGGTACGGGCTTCGCCATCGCGCCGTCGAACACCTCGCGCTGGTACCTGGCCGGCGAGGACGGCCGCGTGTGGTTCAGCGCGAACGCCGGCGCCACGTGGACGCTCGGCGTCGCGGCCGGCGACGGACCGCTGCCGAACGACCCGGCCTACTACTCGGTCACGATCACGGTGAACCCCGCGAACCCGCTCGAGGCGTGGGCGGTGGGCACACGCGTGATCCGCACCACCGACGGCGGCGCGCACTGGACCACGATGCAGGCCGGTCTGCCGGCGCCGGCGCGCGCGTGGGACATCGCCTTCGACGGCACGCCCGCCGCGAACGTCTACATCGCCGCCGACTCGGGGCCGTTCCGCTGGAACACCGGTGTCGGCGCGTGGGAGGACCTCGCGCCGGCGGGCGGCGTGGTGCCCGCGGTGCCGTTCCGCGCGGTGGCCCCGGTGACGTGGGAGGGCACGATGCGCTGGGGCACGTGGGGGCGCGGCGTGTGGGACTACGCGACCGGCTCCACCGTGGGCGCGCCCGCGCCCGCCGGCCCGTCGCTCGCGCTGGCCGCGAGCCGCAACCCCGTGCGCGACCTGGCTCGGCTCGACTGGACGCTGGCGCAGCCGGGACACGCGAAGCTCGAACTGCTCGACGTGGCGGGCCGCCGCGTGCAGACGCTGCACGACGGGCTGGAGACCGCCGGCGGGCACAGCAGCACGCTCGACGTGCGCGGGCTGGGCGCGGGCGTCTACTTCGCCCGGTTGACGGCGGGCGCGGACATGCGCACGGCGCGCGTGGTCGTGGTGCGCTGAAGCCCGGCGCGCGCTCCCGGCGACGAACGAACGGCCCTCTCACCACGTGCGAGAGGGCCGGCATTCTGTGCGGCGCGCGTTCGTCCGGAGCTCAGCCCTCGCGTTCGTACAACGGCCCCAGCACGCGCTCCAGCGCCTGCTCGAGGTCGCCGTACTTCTGGCGGTAGTCCACCTGCGAGCGGGCGATGACCTCGCGCGCGGTGGCGGCGTCGTACACGCCCGCCAGCTGCACGCGCGCGTGCGCGGTGCCCGGCATGTCCTTGTACGTGAGGAAGTAGTGCTGGATGCGGTCGATCAGCACCGGCGGGCAGTGCTCGATCTCGCTCCAGCCTTCGTACGTGGGGTCGCTCTCGAGCACGGCGATGATCTTGTCGTCCACCTCCTCGCCGTCCAGCATGCGCAGCCCGCCGATCGGGCGCGCGCGCACCACCACGCCGCCGTGGTTGATGCTGCGCTCGGTGAGCACGCATACGTCCAGCGGGTCGCCGTCACCCTTGAGGCCCGTGCGGCCGAGCGCCTTGCCCGCGAACGCCGCGACGTTGTCGGCGCACAGCGTGCGCGGCACGAAGCCGTAAGGCTCGGGCGACAGGCTCGAGTAGCGCTGCGGGCGGTCGAGTTTCAGGAAGCCGCTGCGCTTGTCGATCTCGTACTTGACCGTGTCGCTGGGCACGAGCTCCACGTACACCGTGCACACGGCGGGCGCCTGCGCGCCGGCGCTGAGCCCGTGCCACGGGTGGGAGTGGAACAGCAGGCCGAGCAGTCGGCTGAGGTCTTCGGGATTCGGATCCATGCGTGTCCTTCAGCGGCCCGTGGTGCCGGGCGCGGCGGTTCGGGGAGTGGTCGCGCCGGGGCGCGAGACGGGCATCGGTCGGGGCAACGGTCGCTCGGCGGGTTTCGGCACTCCGCGGCCCAGCGTCCAGCGGGTGAGCCAGTCGTACTGGAACTGCGCGCATGCGCGCTGCAGCCGCGGTTCGTAAGGGCCGTGCGGCTGCCGCGGCAGGATCATCAGCTGCGTGGGCACGTGGTTCTGCTTGAGCGCATTCCAGAACTCGTAGGCCTGCGTCGGGGGCACGCGATCGTCGGCGCCGCCGTGCACGAACGCCGTGGGGGTCTTCACGCGGTCGGCGTGGAAGAGCGCCGAATGGTCCACGTACAACTGCGGGTCCTGCCACGGCCAGGCCCGGAAGTACGACTGGTTGAGCTCGGGGATGTCGCACGTTCCGACCATGGACGTGAGGTTCGTCACCCCGGCGCCCACGACCGCGGCGCGGAAGCGGCGGGTCTTCGTGACGATCGTGGACGTCATGTAGCCGCCGTACGACCAGCCGTTCACCGCCAGGCGCGTGGAATCGACGAGGCCCAGGCGGATCAGCGAGTTCACGCCCTCCATGAGGTCGTCGTAGTCGCGGCCGCCCCAGTCGCGCACGTTCGCGGCGCGGAACTTCTCGCCGTATCCGCCGCTGCCGCGCGGGTTCGGCATCAGGATCGACCAGCCGTCCTGCAGCAGCAGCACCCACGGCCACACCTTGCTCGGCGTGAACGTGTTCACGTGCGAGCCCGACGGGCCGCCGTGGATGTTCAGCACGAGCGGGGCGCGTTCGCCGGGACGCGGCGCGTGCGGCGACACCAGCAGGCCGTCGATGTCGAGCCCGTCCGACGACTTCCAGCGCATCACGGTCTTCGGGAACTCGGCGAAGTCGCGCACCTCGGGGTTGGCGTCGGTGAGCCGGCGCGGTTCGGTGGCGCCGGCCTCGAGCACCCACACGTCGTTCGGATGCGTCGGATCCTGGCGCAGGAACGCCAGCACCGTGCCGTCGGGGCTGCTCGACGCGGCGGTCACCACCACGTCGCCGTGGCTGACGGGGGTGACCTCGGGATCGAGCGCCGAGGCGCGGAACAGGTGACAGCCCGTGCGCCAGAGCGACTGGAACACGATCGAGCGCGAGTCCGCCGCCCAGACGAGGTTGCCGCCGCCCATGCCCGGGCCACTGCTGACTTCCTCGTCGAAGTCGCGGGTCAGGTCCACGGGCTTGCCGCCCGCCGCCGGGACCACGCAGAGGCGGACGTTCGACCACCACTCGGCGTCGTGGCCCGCCTGCGACTCGAACGCGATCCAGCGCCCGTCGGGCGACCACACGGGGTTCGTGTCCCGGCCGAGCTGCCGCACGAGCGGGGTCGCGGCTCCGCCCGTGGCCGGCACGATCCAGAGATCCGAGGCGAACAAGTCGGGGATGCGCGACGTGGGCTGCGCGGCGAAGCAGACGCGCCTGTCGTCGGGCGCGATCGTGAACGACGACACGTGCTGCGTGCCGTCGGTGAGCGGCGTGGTCCGGCGCGTGGCGACGTCGATGCGCCACAGCCGGCCGTTCACCACGGTGCTCTCGGGGAAGTAGGCATCGTCGTGGTCCATCGCCTTCTTCCGGCGCGCCTCGCTCTCCGGATCGTGCGACAGGAACACCACGAAGGCTCCATCGTGAGACCACGCGAACGCCGTCACGCCGCCCGGCGCGCTCGTGAGCGGGACGGCCTCGCCGCCGTCGGGGCGGATGGTCCAGACCTGGCGGCGAGCCTCGGGATCGTCGCCCTTCGCGTCGGGACGCGGGCGGTCGGAGAGGAACGCGAGCCAGCGGCCGTCGGGCGACCAGCGCGGGAACTCGTCGGCCACGGGCGAGGCGGTGAGCCGACGGGCTTCGCCGCCGGCGGTGGGAATCGTCCACACGTCGGCCTGGTACGCGCCACCGTCCTCCTTGAGCTCGCTCACCACGTACGCCACGTGGGCCGCGTCGGGCGAGACCTGCGGATCGGTCACCGTGCGGACCTTCAGCACGTCGTCCAGCGTCCACGGCTTCGTTCCGGCCCGTGCCGGAGGCGCGGAACACAGCGACAGCAGCGCGATGGCGATCGCGATGCGACGGATCATGGCTCACCTCCGGTGTGAGGATGGGAGACGCGCGCAGGATAGCACCGGCACTCGCGCCCACCGGTCGTCCCGACCCCGCTCGGGGAACGCGCGGCTCCGGCGTCCGGCTTCGATCGAGGCGTGCCCACCATTTCGCGCGTGCGTGCGGCGCGAGCGCGCCGGTATCCTGCGCCGCTCACGCATTCCGCCCCGGAGGACCGCATGGCGCTGACTCATCTCACCGACGAGCAGGTGCGCACCTGGAGCCGCGAGCAGAAGGACCGCTGGTGGCTCGAGAACGTCTACCGCGGCGACACGCCCCAGCTGACGCTGCGCGCCGCGCTGACCGGCTTCCTGCTGGGCGGGCTGCTGAGCGCCACGAACCTGTACGTGGGGGCGATGACCGGCTGGTCGCTGGGCGTGGGGCTCACGTCGGTGATCCTGTCGTTCGCGCTGTTCAAGGTGTTCTCCCGGTTCGGCGTGCGCGACATGACGGTGCTCGAGAACAACTGCACGCAGTCGGTGGCCACCGCTGCCGGCTACATGACCGGGCCGCTCATCTCCGGGCTCGCGGCGTACATGTGGATCGAGAACAAGCCGCTGCCGTTCGCGCCGATGTTCTGGTTCAACGTGGTGCTGTCGCTGCTCGGCGTGCTCGTGGCGTTCCCGATGAAGCGCCTGTTCATCAACGACGAGCAGCAGCCGTTCCCGCAGGGCCGCGCGTGCGGCGTCGTGCTGGACACGCTGTACACGGCCGACGCGGCGGTGGGCCTGTTCAAGGCCCGCGCGCTGGGCTGGGCCGCGGCGGTCGCGGGCACGATCACGTTCGTGTCGGGCGAGAACTACATGAAGTGGATCCAGGAGCGCCTGCTGCACCGCGCGCACGCGTGGAAGCTGCCGCGCGAACTGGACCAGTGGTGGTACGACCTGGTGGACAAGGGCGTGGCCGCGGTGCCGCGGCTCGCGAACGTGGACATCCGCCAGCTGGGCCTGCGCCCGGCGATGGACTTCGCCATGTTCGGCGCCGGCGGCCTGATGGGCATCCGCACCGCTTCGAGCGTGCTGCTGGGCATGCTCGTGAACTTCGTGGTGCTGGTGCCGTGGATGATCACCGCGGGCGAGATCCTGCCGCGCTCCGGCTCGGTCGCCGAGGGCACCGCCGTGTTCGGGCGCGTGCACGTGGTGAACTCGTGGTCGCTGTGGTGGGGCATCGCCATCATGGTGATGGCGTCCATGGTGTCGCTGTTCGCGAAGCCGCAGGTGTTCGTGGACGCGTTCGGCATGCTGTTCAAGCGCGGCCGCCGCGCCGAGCCCGCGCGCACCGACGTGCTGGCGCACATCGAGCTGCCGCTGTGGGTGTCGTTCGCGGGCATCCCCGTGATCGGCGGCATCGGCGTGTGGATGGCGTGGTACTGGTTCGGCGTGCACCCGCTGTTCGGCGGGCTCGCGATCCCGCTGATCGTGGCGCTCACGCTGATCGCCGCGCGCAGCACCGCGATGACCAGCATCACGCCGACCGGCGCGCTGTCGAAGATCCCGCAGTTCGGTTTCGGCGCCATGGACCCCACGCACCCGGCCACGAACCTGATGACCGGCGTGATGTGCGTGGAGGTGGCGTCGAACGCGTCGAACCTGCTGATGGACATCAAGCCCGGCTACATGCTGGGCGCCAAGCCGCGCCAGCAGGCGATCGGGCACGCCATCGGCATCGTGTCGGGCGCGCTCGCGTCCACGCCGCTGTTCTACGCGCTGTTCCTGTCCGACTGGAAGCCGGGCATGAGCGTGCAGGCCGCGATGGCGCCCGAGGGCGGGCAGTTCAGCTTCCCGTCCGCCGTGCAGTGGAAGGGCGTCTCCGACCTGGTGACGTCGGTGTTCGCGCCGGGCGGCCACGGCACGCTGCTCACGCACTCGATCCTGGTGTCGATGATCGTGGCCGCGGTGGTCGGCGTGCTGTTCGAGGTGGTGCGCGTGGCCACGAAGGGCCGCTTCCCGCTGAGCCCGCTCGCGATCGGCCTGGGCGTGCTGGTGCCGCCGGAGTCGACCATGGCGATGTTCGCCGGCGCGTCGTTCTTCTGGCTGATGGACCGCGTGTACCGCAAGCGCCCCGCGAGCACGGGCTACAAGCTGTGGATCGAGACGCACGAGCCGGTGTGCGCAGGCCTCGTGGCGGGCGCGGCGCTGGTCGGCATCGGCGACACGCTGATCCGCGTGTTCCTGATGAAGTAGGGCATGCGGCGATCCCCGGCTCCGGCCGTGCGCGCGGTGCTCCCGCGCGCGTTCGTCGTGGCCGCGCTCGCGCTGCTGGCCGCGGCCTCCGGCGCGCGCGCGCAGGGGCCGTCGCGCGGCGCCTGCGACCTGTGGGCGGACTACGAGCCGCTCTCGCAGCTCGTCGTGGCGCCGTTCGCGCAGGTGCGCGAGGCCGTCGTCGCACGGCGCACACGCGACCCCGACGACTTCATGGCGTGCTGGCTGCCGGGCATCGCGGCGACCGGGTTGTGGACAGCGCCGCCGCGGCCGCCGCGTTCGACTCGCTCGCGGGCGAGACGGATGACGCGTCGCCGGGGGCACTTCGCCGCGACGCGACGGCCCTGTACCGCCGGGGCCGCGCCGACGAGCCGCCGCGAGTTCGAGCGGGCGCACGCGCTCTACCGGGACCGCGGGCGCGTCCCCGAGGCGGTGTTCGCGCTGCTGTGGCGGTCGGCGCGCGTGACGCCCCGGCTGCCGGCCGCGAAGGACGCCCCGTGGCTCGCGCGCGCCGAGAGTCTCGCGGTGGCCGCGGGCGACGCGGCGCTCGTGGCGAGCGTGCGGATGGAGCAGGCCGAGCGGCTCGACCCGCGCGAGCACGAGCCGCGACTCGCGATGCTGCGCGCGGCGCTGGCCGCGATGCCCGACGCGCCGTGCCTGCTGCGCGTGATCCTGCACCGCCAGCTCGCGCTGCGCTTCGGCGAGCGCGGCCGCGCGGACAGCGCCGGCGTGCACGCGCGCGAGGCCGTGCGCGAGGCCGACCGGCTCGGCTCGGAGGAGGCCGTCGCCATGGCCGGGCTGCTGTGGACGTCGGCGCTCGTGGACGAGGGCCGCCTGTCCGAAGCCGACAGCGTCGTGACGCGCCTGCTCGCGCGTTCCGCGAGCGCCGACTCGCCCCGGCGGGCGGCGATGCTCTACCAGCAGGGACGCGTGCGCATGACGCTGCACCGCCTGGACGAAGCCGAGACCGCGCTGCTCGAGGCCACGGCGCGCTTCGAGGCGGCGCGGGGCTCGTCGCCGGATCGCGTGAGCGCGCTCGAGATGCTCGCCGCCGTGCGCCGCCGCCGCGGCGACATGGACGGCGCGCGCGGCCGGCTCGAGCAGGCGCTCGCCGAGGCCCGCCGCCAGCGCTCGCGCCGGTCCGAGGCGTTCGTGCACGCCAAGTTCGCGATGCTGCAGCACGAGCTCGGCGACTTCGACGAAGCCGACAGCAGCCTCGCCCGCGCGATCGCCGCCGGCCGTGCCGCCGGGCTCGCGGGAAGCGTCGCCGGCTGGACCGTGCTGCGCGCCGACCTCGCGGGCGAGCGGGGCGACGTGGCCAGCGCGATCCGGCTGGCGGCCGGAGCGCGCGAGCTGCTGAGCGCGCAGGGCGCCGACCAGCGCATCCTGCCGCTGGCGATCGAGGCGCGCTGGCTGGCCGCCGCCGGCCGGACGGGGGAGGCGCGCGCGCGGCTCGACACGCTGCTCGCCCTGCGCGATCGCCTGGGCGCCGATCCGTCGGGGGATGTCGCGGCCATGGAGGGCGAGGTCCGCGCGGCGCTCGGCGACCACGCGGGCGCCGCCCGCGTGCTGCGCGCGAGCCTCGCCGGCCTGCCGCGCGATCTCGCCCCCGGCGAGGCCGCGCTGCGCCTGCGCCGCTGCGGCTCGGCGCTGCTGCGCGCGGGTGCCGCGGCCGAAGCCGCCGTCGTGCTCGACAGCGCGCTCGTGCTGCGCGAGGAGTTCGACGAGGCGCTGGCGTCGTCCGAGGACCGCGCGCAGCTGCAGTCGCGCTGGCACGCCGCGACCGTGGACCTGGCGCTCGCGCGCGTGCGTGCCGGCCGCGCGGCCGCCGCTTTCGCGTGCGTGGACCGCAGCCGGTCGCGCGAACTGCGCCGCACCGCCGGGCGACTGCAGGTGGAGCCGCGCGGCGCACGCGCACGCCGGATCGCGCGCGAGCTGGCGGCCGCCGAGCGCGCGCTCGTGGCGAGCCAGATCGAGCTGATCGAGCGCGCCGCGGCCGCGCGCGCCAGCTCGCAGCGCAGCGTGGAGCAGCTGCAGGCGAGCTGTGCGCACTGGCGCGCGCGCCGCCACGCGCTCGCGCGCGAGCTGCAGCGCGCGTCGCCCGCGGACGCACGCGAACGGGGGCTCGGCGAGCCGACCACGGTGGCGGCGCTCCGCGCGCGGCTCGCGCCCGGCGAAGGCCTGCTCGCGTGGCTGGTCGGCGAGGATCGCTCGCTGGTGTTCGCGGTGACGCGCGAGCGGCTCGTGACGCGCGAGGTCCCGTGGGGCGAGGGCGAACTGGCCGCACGCGTACGCACGCTGAACGAGCGGCTCCGCCGCGAAGGCGCCGGCGACTGGAGCGCGCTCGCCGCGGCGCTCGCCGACACGCTGCTGCCGGAGCCCGCCGCGCTCGCGGGCGTGCGCGCGTGGCACGTCGTGCCCGACGGCGCGCTCGGCGTGCTGCCGCTCGAGGTGCTGCGTCCGCGCGACGCGCGCGGCGAGCGCCAGCTGCTCGTGGAGCGCGCGAGCATCGCCGTCCTCGAAGCACCGTCGTCGCTGCCGCCGCTCGCCGCACGGCCCGCCGCCACGGGGCCGGCCGGGCTCGTGGCGTTCGGCGATCCCGCCACGGCGGCGCCCGTCGCCGGCGCGGGCGCGATCCCGGGCGGCGCGCTGCCGTACGCCCGTCGCGAAGTGGAGGCCATCGCCGCGCTGTGGCCGGGTGCGCGCGTGCACGTGGGCGCGGACGCCACCGAGTCCCGGTTCCTCGCGGCGCTCGGGAGCGCCCGCGTGCTGCACGTGGCGGCGCACGGGTTCGTGGACGACCACCATCCCGACGCCTCCGGGCTCGTGCTGGCGGCCGACACGCTCGCGCGTGGCCGCACCGACGGCCTCGCGCAGGCGTGGGAGGTGGCACGGCGCCGCGGGCGGCCCGAACTGGTGGTGCTGTCGGCGTGCGAGAGCGGCGGCGGACGCTGGCTGCGCGGCGAGGGGCTGCTCGGGCTCGCGCGCGCGTTCCGCCTGGCGGGTGCGCGACAGGTGCTCGCGAGCCTGTGGAAGGTGGACGACGCGGCGACCGCCGACTTCATGCTGCGCTTCCACCGACACCTGCGCGCCGGGCTCGATGCCCGCGAGGCGCTCGCGCGCACGAAACGCGAGTCGATCGCGGGCCCGGCGCCCGCGAGTGCACCGTCGTCACCGCGCGGCGTCGGCGTGGAGTCGCGCCGGGCGAACGCCGCGCATCCGTCCGCGTGGGCGGCGTTCGTCCTGCGGGGCGCGCCGCGCTGACGGCCGGGCGTGTCAGCGCCCGTGCGTCGCGTCCAGCCGCAGCACCGGCCCGGCGGCGCGTTCGATCGCCGCGCGCACGTCCGCGATCACCGAGTCGCGCGGCGTGCCGTGGCGGGCGGCGGCGCGCGCCAGCGCCTCCAGTCGCGCCGCGTCGGGCGTATCGCGGTCGGTGCGCGCGACCAGGAACGTCTCGCCACCCGGCTCGCCCGTGAACGTCCAGCGAGCGTCGTCGCCCGGCGGCGGCAGCGTGACGTCGCCGGCCTCGAAGCGCGGCGACGCCGCGGCCGGCGGCGCGGGGTAGAGCCGGC
>JBGAMH010000089.1:0-2759 GCA_044223135.1 Candidatus Eiseniibacteriota bacterium
ACCCGGCGTGCAGGCGTCGTCGGCCAGCGTGCGCACGTGGCGGCCGGCCGCGTCGGTGACGCGCACCACGACCCGCGCGGCGCCGGGCAGCGTGGCACGCACGCGGGTGTCGCGACGCGCCGGGTTGGGACTGGCCGTCAGCCCGAGCGTGCCGGGGGCGGTCGCCGGCGCGTCCGTCGTCGCATGGAAGCTCGGCAGCACGTTGAGGCCACCCGCATTGTCGTTGGGGATCGGATCGTAGAAGCCCACGAACAGCCGCGTGGCTCCGGCGGGAACGTGGAACTCCTGCGGGACGCCGAATCCCGTGCGGTGCAGGCCATCCCCGATCCAGAACACCTGCCCCAGCTGCGGGAAGAGGTGGACGAAGTCCTCGGCCCCGCGGAAGTCGAGCGCCGTGGGCGAGACCCCGGGCAACGCGGGCCCCAGGAACACGCCGAACAGCGGCAGGGAGTAGAAGCCTCGGTAACGCACGCCGCTCAGCGCGCCGATGGAACCCAGCAGCACGTCGTCACCCAGGTTGCCGTCGCCCGTCCACGGGCTGCAGGCCGTGCCGTTCAGGTCGCAGTCCGTGCTCCCCGAGACGACGAACGACACGCCCAGCCCTGCGCCGCCGGGCACGGCGATCAGCACCGGATCGAGAGCGTTGGGCGGCGTGTTGCCACCGGCCTGGTAGATCATCGCGTTCGCGTCGACGTACGCGGCGTGGGCGGGGAAGGCGGTGGACAGGGTGACGAGAGCGGCACACAGCAGCGCGGCGCAGCGCGAGGGGGCGAGCATCGCGCGAGGCTAGCACGCGACCGCGCGGGCAGACGCCTGCTTTCGGACGCGGCGGGACGTCCGCTCGACGTCGGTCCCGCGCCGTCTTCAGTGCGTTGGCCGCGGCACGCCCACCAGCGTCGGCTGCCAGCCCAGCTCGATCACCTCGAAGTCGTCGGCGGTGAGGCTGCTGAACGCGGGGTTCAGCACGTCGTTGTCCCACGCCGGGTCCATGGTGCCCGACACGTAGAGGTCGCTGCCGTTGTCCGCCACGATGAGCCCGTAGGTCTTCATCGCCTGGAAGATGCGCTGCACGTCGGCCGGGTAGCCGCCCAGGTTCTTGCTCGCCTTGAGCCGCAGCCGCGCGCCCATCGGCAGCGCGCCGGAGGTGGAGCCCGCTTCGTGCGACGCCGGCCACACGGAGCCGTTCGTGGCGCGCACGGTCACGCGGAACGCGTGGCGGATCGGCGTGCCGGCCGCGACCTCGTCGTGGCGCACGAGGCCCGGCAGGATCGCGAGCCCCGCCGCGTCGGCGGACGTCC
This sequence comes from Candidatus Eiseniibacteriota bacterium, assembly GCA_044223135.1. GTDB lineage: Bacteria > Eisenbacteria > RBG-16-71-46 > RBG-16-71-46 > RBG-16-71-46 > JBGAMH01. The sequence continues at coordinate 1,299 of JBGAMH010000089.1, forward strand.
AGCCGTCGGGCCGGCGCGCGTTCGACGCGAGGTCGAACACCGCGCCCGATCCGGCTTCCCAGCGCGACGCGGTCGCGTTCCAGCGCGTGGCCCACGTCTCGAACAGCAGCCCGCGCGCGGGGTCCACCACGAGCAGGTGGCGGTCGCCGCTCGGGCCGCCGCCCGGCTCGCCGCCCTCGATGTAGTTCGGCAGCACGCGCGCTTCGTTCGGGATCGGGTAGCCCGCGGGCCGCCCCGGCGCTCCGGCGTCGCTCTGCCCGCCGTACAGCGTGAACGTGACCGGCACGAGCGCCTGGTTCGCACCCACGGTCACGTAGGGAATGCCGTAGGGCGGCGGGCCGAAGTCGGGATGCGCGCGGCGCGTGGCGGTGGGATTCGACGGCGTGCGGCCGCTGACGAAGTCGATGAAGTCCGCCGAGTTCGAGTCGACCGGTGCGCCCGACACGTCGACGTTCCACCAGTTCGTGGCGGGAAAGAGCGGCGTGGCCGTGAGGTCGGCGAGCAGCACCACGCTGTCGCCGGGCGCCAGCGGCAGGCCGGCGTCGGGCGCGGTGGGCCCGGACGACTTCGCGCACGCGCCGAGCGCGCATGCGCACAGCACGGCGGCGAGCCGCAGACTCGTGCGAGTTGCAATCATGACGCCCTCCCGTGTGGACCGCCGCAGGGGCAACGCAAGTTCCCGGCCACGGCGGGGTGTCGGGACGAGCGGGGCCCCGCGGCGCCCCCGATGCGTCGTGGTTCAGCGCGCGGCCGCCGGCGCCTCGTGCGTGATGCGCGTGCCCAGCACCTCGAGGAACTTCGCCATCCACGCCGGGTGCGCGGGCCACGCCGGCGCGGTGACGAGGTTGCCGTCCACCACGGCGCCGTCGATCGGGATGTCCGCGTACTCGCCGCCCGCGAGCGTCACCTCGGGCCCGACCGCCGGGTACGCCGACACGCGGCGACCCTTCACCACGCCCGCGGCCGTCAGCACCTGCGCACCGTGGCAGACCGCGGCCACCGGCTTGTTCGCGTCGAAGAAGTGCTTCGTGATCGCGAGCACGCGCGGGTTCAGGCGGAGGTACTCGGGCGCGCGGCCGCCGCTGATCACGAGCGCGTCGTAGGCCTCGGGCTTCACGTCGTCGAACGAGGCGTTCAGCGCGAAGTCGTGGCCGCGTTTCTCGCTGTACGTCTGGTCGCCCTCGAAGTCGTGGATCGACGTGCGGATCTTGTCGCCCTTCTTCTTGCCGGGGCAGACGGCGTGCACGGTGTGTCCCACCGTGAGCAGCGTCTGGAACGGCACCATCACTTCGTAGTCCTCGGCGTAGTCGCCGACCAGCATCAGGATGCTCTTGCCCATGGCGTCCTCCGTGCGAAGCCGGCGCGCCCCTGCGCGCCACGGGCGCAGTCTAGCCCTCCGTGGCCGCCGCGCGGCACGGAATCCCCGCCTCGCCGGAATGCGACGCGGCGCGGAACGAGCCT
>JBGAMH010000089.1:2803-15860 GCA_044223135.1 Candidatus Eiseniibacteriota bacterium
TTCGTGCCGGGCCTACGCCACCTTCGCCTGCGACTCGTCCTCGTCGGCGTCGTCCTCGTCGTCGCGCACGATCGACACCGCCGACCGCATGCGGCCGACCATCGAACGCTCCTGGCGCAGGCCTTCGATCATGGCCTCCGACTGCTTCAGCAGGAACTGCAGCGAGCCCGCCTTCTCGATGGCTTCGTCGACCAGCGCCTTCTGGCCCTGCAGCGCCTCGAGGCCCGACCGCACGTCCACCAGCAGGGCGTCGGCGCGGGCGAGCCGCTCCTCCGCGCGCTGCATCTGGCGCTTGCGCTCGTCGAGCGAGTTCGACGCCTCCTGCACCTGCTGCAGCTGGGCCATCACGTCGTGCAGCAGCGTGCGGCTCTCCTCGACCTCCTGGTGCGCCGCGGTGATCTCGCGCACGTTCGTGGCGGTCTTCTCGGCCATCGCGAACATGCGGTCGAGGTCGGCCTGCAGCGCCTCGATCGTGCCCTGGCGGGAGCTGATCTGCTCCAGCGAGCGGGCGATGTCCTGCTCCATCAGGTCCCAGCGCGCCATGCGCTCCTCGAACTGCGTGAGCCGCTTCTCCACGGCGCGCAGGCTGCCGGCGCGATCCTCGAGCTGCGAGGCCAGCGCGTCGGTCTGCGTCGCGCGCTGCGTGGCCGTGGCGAGCGTGTCCTCGAGCAGCTGCACCATCTCGTCGAGCTGCTGCGCCGACGCGGCCGCCTTCTCGCGCTCGCCCGACACGCGGGCCAGGTCCTGCGACGCCTCGGCCAGCGCCTGCCGACGCTGCTCGATCTCGGCGTGCAGCACGCGCGTCTGCTCGGCGATCGCCTCCACCGACTCGGCGCGCTTCGCGACCGCGGCCACCGCCTTCTGCACCGCACCCGCCTTGCGCTCGGACTCGCGCACGTTCGCGCTCACGGTCGTCATCGTCTCGCCCAGGCTCGCCGCCTGCTCGGCCTGGTCGTTCAGGCTCGTGAAGCGCTGCTCGGCCGCCTCCATCCGCGACTGCAGCTGCTGGCCGCGGTCGTCGAGCCGCGCGGTCACCGCGCCCAGCTCGGCCACGCGCTGGTGCAGCTGGTCCACGAACTCGCGGCGCGCCTCGATCACCTCGGTCGACGCCTTCACCTGCTCGGCGCGCTCGAGCGCGTGCTGCACCACCGGCGACAGCTCGTTCATCTCGGCCACCTGCTCGCGCAGCTCGCCCACCTGGCGCTCCACGCCGTCGAGCCACGTGCGCGTCTCGGCGTGCGACTCGCGGGCACGGGCCAGTTCGCCGTGCGCCAGCCGCGTCTGCTCGAGCGCGTCCTTCACCTGCGCGTGCAGGCCCGCGAGCTGCGACGCGTCGCGCAGCGCGGACTCCATGGCCGGCTGCAGGCTCTCGATCCGCCCGATGCGGCCGGCGATCTCCTCGGCGCGACGGCCGGCCTCGTCGAGGTCGCGGCGCATCGACCGCAGCTTCTGCAGCTCGCCGTCGACCTGGCCGACCTCGTCGGACAGCGTCTGCAGGTGCTCGGCCATCGTCAGCGTGCGCGAGCGCAGTTCCGCCACCGCCTGGCTCTGCTCGCTCAGGCCCTTCCAGCGGTTCTCGAAGTCGCTCAGCGCGTTGCGCAGGCCGGCCACGCGCTCGCTCACGGACTCCAGGCCGCGGCTCTCGAAGTCGAAGCGGTCGACCGTCTTCTTCATCTCGTCGGTCATGGCCGCCAGTTCCTGGCGCGCCCCCTGCGTGCGGTCGTCGGTCTCGCGCTGCAGGCGCGAGATCTCGCCGGAGCGCTCGACCACCGCCTCCTGCAGGGTGCGCAACGCCGACACCTGCTCCTGCATGTTGCCGAGCGCCTTCTCGTTCTCCTGCATCTGGCGCATGCCGGCGTTCATCTGGTGCATCGCGCGGTCGAGGCGCTCGGCCTCGCCCAGCGCGCGCTCGATGGCCTCGCGCTGCGCTTCGAGCGCCGCGGTCTTCTGCATGACCGTGTCGCTGAGCGCCTTCAGCGTGCCCATTTCGCGCCGCACGTCGTCCACGGAGTTCTGCACGCCGTCGAGCCCGCGCACCGCGGCCTCCACGCCGGCGATGCGACGCTCCTTGTCGGTCAGCGAGCGGCCGATCTCGTCGCGGCGGCGGTCGAGCGCCTCCATCTTCACGAGCGCGGTCTTGTGCGCGTCCATCAGGCGCTCGTGCTGCTCGCGCGCGCGCGACAGGTGCTCGCTCGTGCCGTCCACGCGCTCGCGGATCGAGTCGGCCTCGCTGCGCAGCTGCTGGAACGGGCGCTCGATCTCGAGGAACGTCGCGAGGCGCTCCTTCAGCGCGTCGGCCTCGTCCATCTTCTGCGCCAGCTCCTCCAGCCGCGCGCGGACGCTCTCCGACTCCTCCACGGCCTTGCTCATGCGCGCCTCGGCTTCCTGCTGGCTGGCGCCGAGCGTCTCCGCGCGCGCGTCGAGCGTGTGGAAGATCGTCGTCAGGCGCGCCATCGCCTCGAAGCGCTCTTCCAGGCCGGTGAGGCGGGCGGCGACCGAGTTGACCTCGTTGCTCGCCTTCGAGATCGGCTCGTTCAGCTGTTCGAGCCGGCCGGCGGCCGCGGTCGTGGTCTCCTTGAGCAGCTCGCAGCGGCGGCGCTCTTCCTGGAGTTCGCGCAGCAGCGTGCGCAGTTCCTCGACGAGTTCGCGGTCCTTCTCGCCGTTGCCGAGCAGGTTCTTGAGCAGCGGGGGCATCGGGCACTCCTTGATGTCGCGCCGTCCGCGGATCGGCAGGGACCCGGTCCGGCCACGCGAGGGGGTTCGCCCCCGACCGGCGTGGAGTCCAGGCGGTGGCGTGGAAATGGGCAGCCGGTCGCTCTGCAAGACCCGGACCCGCCGTGCGGATTGCGATCGGGCGCGATTGGCGCGGGGTTGGCGATCGCGAGGCGCCGACAGGGGGGCGTGCGGCGGCAAAATGCCAGCCACTGCGGGGCCAGCGGCCGGTCGGAGACCGTGCGCCGGCCCGTGCCGATCGGCGCCCCGGGCGGGATTCCGGCAGCCGGCGTCACATCCCGGACACCGACTTTTCGCGCGTCGTTCACGCGCGGTTCACGCGATGGCGGTGAGCCGCCGCCTAGTTTCGCCGTGGTCGCGGAGGCGCGGGCTTCCGCCGGCCGCACGACGCCGGATGCACGCACGAGCGTCGCGCGCCCGGCCCCGAACGAGCGGTGCCGCCGTCGTCGCGACCGGACCGGGAAGCGCGCGCGGGGCCGGACTCGCCCCGGGACGATCCCGGACACGCACGAATCCGACACGACAACACGCGGGCATCCACGAGGGAGGCAACATGCGTTTCATCGCTTCGGTCGGCATCGGTTCGCGGTGCCGGGGCGCCATCGCGGTGGGCCTGCTCGTCCTTTCGGCGAGCAGCGCCACGGCGCAAATGGTCTTTGACGGCAACCTGCTGTTCAACAACAACGCCTCCGGCACGCTGGCCGGGCAGTTCGTGGGCACCGCCCCGGCGGGCGCGCCGTGCAACGGGCTGACCGCCGCCCAGCTCGGCACGGTCACCTACACGCACAACGGCTACGCCGATCCGCTGCTGTCCGGCGCGATCTACCAGCCGGGCGTGGCGCCGAACTGGCAACCCGCCGCGGGCAGCCCCGCGTTCGGCGGTGCCGTGGTGGTGCCGAACGACGGGTTTTTCGAGCAGACGTGCTATCGCGGCGCGATCGGTTCGGGCACGGGCGCGGACTGGACGCAGGGCTGGACGACCTACGACTCCACCGGCGCCAGCCGCAGCGACCTGCACCTGGCCGGCATGCCGGACCCGCGCCCGCTCGCGATCTACGACAACGTGGCCGTGTACGGCCGCAAGTACTGGTCGCCCGACAGCAACTACCTCGTGCGCGGCCAGCTGCGCGTGAAGGCCCAGGGCAGCCTCACGATCGCACCCGGCGTGGTCGTGTTCGAGGAACGCGCCACGATCGGCACGATCGTCGTGGAGCGCGGCGGGCAGATCTGGGCGGTGGGCAACGCGTGCGAACCCATCATCGTGACCGGCGACGACGCTCCCGGTTCGATGGCGACGGGGGCGGGCGGCGGCATCGTGATCCACGGTCGCGCCCGCACGAACGCGGCGAACACCTGCGCCGGCGACTCGGCGGCCAGCGAGGGCGGAGCGGCCGGCTACTACGGCGGCAACGACGACAACGACGGCTCGGGCGCGCTGCGCTACGTGCGCGTGGAGTTCGCGGGCCGCGAGATCACGCCGAACAACGAGCTGAACGCGTTCACGTTCAACGCCTGCGGCGCGAACACCAGGGCCGACTACCTGGAGGCGTTCCTCGGCGCCGACGACGGCTTCGAGTGGTTCGGCGGCGCGATGTCGAACAAGCACCTGCTCGCGGTGGACGGCACCGACGACGGCTACGACTGGCAGATGGGCTCGCGCTGCCGGGCGCAGTTCGTGATCGTGCGCGTGAGTCCGAAGCTCGCCCCGTCGGGTGGCCAGTTCGGCGACAAGGGCATCGAGGCGGACAACAACGAGTTCAACAACGACCAGCTGCAGTGCGCGGGCCGCTCGCTCTGCCAGCTCGCGAACTGCACGTTCGTCGGCGACAAGCGTGCGGGGGCGCTGTACCCGGGCGTCTCGTCGGGCGTGAACTTCCGTCGCGGCACGGGCGGCACGTTCGTCAACTCGATCGTCACGAACTTCAAGACGGCCGCACTCAAGGTGGACGACGCCGCGACGTGGCTCGCGCACTGCAATGCCCCGCCGGCGGCCCCGGCGCAGTTCTGCACCGGTTCGGTCGGCGCCCACCTCGTGGGAACGGGCCGCGTCCTGATCGCGAGCAGCGCCCCGAACCCGTTCCGCAACAGCGTGCGCTTCGAGTTCACGCTTCCGAGGGCGTCGAAGGTGACCGTGGACGTGTTCTCGGCGGATGGTCGCCTGGTCGACACGATCGCGGACGGTGCCGAGTTGCCGGCCGGCTCGCACTCGCTCGCCTGGAAGCTCGGCAGGTCCGTGCCGAGCGGCATGTACTTCTATCGCGTGCATGCCGGGGACGCGCAGGCCACCGGCAAGCTCGTGCGCGTGGATTGAGCCGCGGCATTCCCCCTGCTGCGAGCGCGGCGGCGGCGGGCTTCGGTCCGTCGCCGCCGGGCGGCTGTCCGGGGGCGAGTCGTTCCGAAGTTCCCGTGAGGATTTCCGAACACCGGAGGTCGTAGGGATGAATCACCTCGCCGTCGTGCTGTCCCGCCTCGCCACGCGCCCGATCGCGCGTGCTCTCGCGGTCGTGCCCCTGCTCGTGCTCGCACTGGTGTCCGGCGCCCGATCGGACGCGAACGGCCCCACCGGCCGGATCCAGGGCAAGGTCGTCGCCGCCGACAGCGGCGACCCCGTCGCTTTCGCGGACGTGCTGCTGATCCCGGCCGACACCACGATGCGCAAGGTGGGAGGGCTGACGAACGCCGACGGCACGTTCCTGCTCGAGGCGGCGCCGGGCGGCTACACGCTGCAGATCCGGGCGCTGTCCTACGCGCGCAAGCGCTTCGAGGGCCTGCGGATCGAGGCGGGCAAGCTGCTGCCGTTCGACGCGGCGCTCGTGTCCGACGCGATCCGCCAGGACGAGGTGGTGGTGGAGGCGCGACTGCGGCAGGACACGGAGAACTCGCTGCTGGCCGTGCGCCGCAAGGCCGCCACCGTGGGTGACGCGGTGAGCGCCGAGCAGGTGCGGCGCTCGCCCGACAAGGACGCCGCCGAGGTGCTGCGCCGGGTCACCGGGTTGTCGGTGTCGGACGGCAAGTACGTGTTCGTGCGCGGACTCGGCGAGCGCTACAGCTCCACCGAGGTCGACGGTGTCCGCATCGCCACGCCCGAGCAGAACAAGCGCGTGGTGCCGCTCGACCTGCTGCCCGCGAACCTGCTCGAGAACATCACGGTGCAGAAGACCTACACCGCGGACCGTCCCGGCGAGTTCGGCGGCGGCGACGTGCAGGTGCGCACGAAGGACTTTCCCGGCGCGCGCACGTGGTCGTTCACCGTGTCCCAGGGTTTCGCGGACGGCGTGACGGGCGAGGACCGCCAGACGTACCGCAGCCGGGGCTCCAACTTCCTCGGCTTCGGCACGGGCGACCGCGGCATTCCGCAGGACGTGCTCGACGTGGCGGCGGGCCGGCCGCTGGTGCTCAGCGGCAACCCGGCGGTCGGATTCCGGAAGACGACGCTCGCCTCGCTCGGCCGTTCGTTCAACAACGTCTGGAGTCCGACGAACACGCGCTCGCTCCCGAACGGCAGCTACTCGGTCACCTACGGCGACGAGTTCCGCGTGCTCGGCCGCCCGCTCGGCGTCGTGCAGTCGTGGAGCCTGTCGCGCGCCTACGACCGCCAGGACGAGGCGCAGCGCTTCTTCCAGGGCGCCAGCGACACGCTGTACGACTACGCCGTTTCGCGCTCGCGGCAGTCCACGCAGCTCGGCGGCATCTCCGGCTGGAGCTGGAGGCTCTCGCCGCGCCACGACTTCCACGTGCGCGGCCTGTTCACGCAGAGCGCCGACGACGAGGTGCGCACCTACGAGGGACCCGACCACAACCGCACCGAGCCCACGACCGGCACCTGGCTGGTCCATCGCGCCACCCGGCTGATGTACGTGGAGCGTCGCGTCCTCTCGGGTTCGATCGAGGGCCGGCACGACTTCTCGAAGGTGTTCGGCGCGAACGTCGACTGGAAGATCACGCGCTCGCGCGCCGAGCGCGAGCAGCCCGATCGTCGCGAGACGACGTACGACCGGGGCTACTACGTCGACGGCGACGGCAACCTCGTCGGCTACTGGGGGCTCGGCTCAACGGGCAGCCGCGAGTACGGGGACCTGAGGGACGAGGGCTGGGGAGGCACGCTGAACGCCACGTTCCCGTGGCGCCTCCCGGGCCTGGGCGCGGGCAAGACGGTGATCGGCTGGGACCGCCAGGCGAAGGAGCGGCGCAACGCCTACCGCCGGTTCAACCTGTACCGGAACCTCGCGACCGACCCGTCCGCGCCGCCGGAGTCGCTGTTCGCGCCCGGGCAGTTCGACGGCGGGACCTATTCCGCCTACGCGGAGGAGGCCACGCTCGACATCGACAACTACCGCGCGAACCAGCGCGTGGAGGCGGGCTTCGCGACGTTCGACGTGCCGCTCGGATCGCGCGGACGCGGCACCTTCGGCGTGCGCGTGGAGGACGGTCTGCAGGACGTCCGCAGCTTCGACCTGTTCACCCCGTCGCGGATCACGGCGCACGGCCGGCTGCGGAACAGCGACTGGCTGCCCTCGGCGAACGTGACGCTGGCGCTGACCCGCTCGATCAACATGCGGCTCGGCGCCAGCCGCACGCTGTCGCGGCCCGACCTGAACGAACTTTCGCCCAGCCCGTCGCTGGAATACGTGGGCGGCATGCGGGTCTCCGGCAATCCCGATCTCCAGCGCGCCCGGATCGACAACTACGACCTGCGCTTCGAGGGCTTCCCGGGCCTGTCCGAAGTCGTGGCCGTGGGGCTCTTCCTCAAGCGCCTGCACCAGCCGATCGAGCAGGTGATCCAGGGCGGCGCGCCGCCCGTGCTGGTGCCGCGCAACTCCGACCGCGGCGAGAACAGCGGCGTCGAGCTGGAACTCCGTTCCGGCCTGCGCCGCCTGCACCCGAGGCTCGGCCGGCTGTCGCTGAACGCGAACGCGTCGTTCATCCGTTCGCGCGTCCGGCTGGCCGAGCAGCTTTCCGCGCTCGGGTCGTCCACGCATCCGCTGCAGGGACAGGCCAGCTATCTCGTGAACGCCGCGCTCAGCTACGCGCCCGGGGGCGGGAAGGCCGACGTGTCGGTGCTGTTCGGGGCCACGGGCCGCCGGCTGCGGACGCTCGGGCTGCTGCCGCTGCCGGACGTCTACGACGAGCCGTCGACCAGCCTCGACTGCACGGCGAGCGTGGCACCCGGCAGGCACCTGCGCCTGAAGCTCGCCGCGCGCAACCTGCTCGACCGCCGCATCCGCCAGCTGCAGGGCGACAAGGAAGTGTCGAGCACGCGCGACGGCCGTTCGTACTCGGTTGCGCTGTCGCTGGGGTCGTGAGCATGGCCGCCCGATCGAACGACAGCGCGCGCCGGGGGCCCGCCCCGCCGCGCGTGTTCGCCTGCGCGGGGCTGCTCGCGCTCCTGCTCGCTGCGGCCGCTCCCGCCGCGTCGTCCGCGCTCGTCGCGAGCCCGCGGCCGACGTCCGTGGCCGACTCCCCCGGTTATCGCCCGCTCGTGGATCCCGACTCGGCGTCGGTGCGCGCCGGCCGCATGCTGAACGCGCCGGTCGTGTCGGTGCCCTTCAAGGGGGGCGCACGCAGCATGGACGAACTGGGGCGCACGATCTGTCGTCATCTGCATCGGAACCAGCTGGACTCACTGCAGGCGCTCGGCGTGAGCGAGGCGGAGTTCCGCGTGATCCTGTGGCCGGAGTTCACGCAGAGCCGCCGCGCGACCGGGCTCACGTGGGAGGACGGTTGGACCGCGCTCGGCAACCGACTGCTCGCGGGCAGCCGTCAGGCGGTGCAGGACTTCGGCGGCGGCTGGGTGGAGTTCGTGCGCTTCGAGGTCGATTCGACCACGAAGTACCGCAACTTCACGATGCACGGCCGGCTCACGATGGTCGTGCGCGACGACCACGGCCAGCTCCAGCGGTGGCGCTGGCTGCGGGCGGTCGTGGAGCGCCGCGGCCGTTTCAAGATCTACAGCATGACCGACTGAGGCCGCCCCGCGGAAGACGACGCGGCCCCGGCGAACGAGCCGGGGCCGCGTTCCCGCAGGCGCCGTCGTGCGTCAGCGCACGCGGGCGATGCGCGTGAGCGCCCGTGCGCCCTCGGACTCCAGCAGCGCGAAGTAGAGCCCCGGCGCGGCCGCCCGGCCGGACGCGTCCGCGCCCGACCACGACACGTCGTGCCGGCCCGCCTCGCTCGCGCCGTCGATCAGCGTGGCCACCGCGCGGCCCTGCGCGTCCACGATGCGGAGCCGGGCGTCCGCGGCGCGCGGCAGCGTGAACGACACGCGCACCTCGCCGCGCGAGGGGTTCGGCCACGGCGCGGCGAGCGCCACGCCCGCGGCGGCGGCGCCCGGAGCCCCGGCCACCTCGGTCACCGGCACGAGCAGCACGGCGTGCTGCGCGCCGGCCTTCGTCGCGGTGGCCGCGATCCAGCCGCTCGCGTTCACGTCGTTGACGCCGTCCACGATCCAGCCCGAGCCGCTCGCGTCGAGGTGGTGGTTCAGGTCCCACACCGCGCCGTCCTTCCACATCACCATGTGGAAGACGGGATAGGTCCACGGAAACACCGAGTTGTCGACCTGGTACGACTGGCCGAGCACGATCGTGCCGGTGGGATCCACGACGAACGCGCGACCGCCGGTGTCCCCCGGCAGCAGCGGCAGCGCCGAGGGCGCGTGCGCCGCGTCGCGCGACCAGCGCGTGGGGATGTCGAAGCTGTACGGCATCATCGTGTAGCCCACCGCGTCGCCGAGTTCGTTGATGTCGCCCGGCATCGACTGCAGCGAGCCGGTCGGCAGCGGCTCCAGGAACACCGCCGTGTGCGTGGCGTCGTTCTCCCAGAGCGTGGTGCGGTCGCCGCCGCCGCCGATCGCGGTGCGCCCGAAGACGCGGCCGTCGTTCAGGATCTCCTGCGATTCGGTCCACGAGTTGACGGGGTTCACGCCCGTGGGCAGCGGAAGTGTCACGCGGTCGAATCGGCCCGGGTGGTTCGACTGCTCGGTCCAGATCACCGCGTCCCATCCGCCGCCGCCACCGCTCTTGGTGAGGAAGCCACAGATCACGTTCGCGTCGTTGATGTCCATCGCGTAGATGTTCGCGTTGCCGTCGGCGGCCCGCTCGATGTCGACCACCTGGCCGTCGCGCCACAGCACGGCGCGCGGCTGCGGGTTCGCGGTGTTGCTGTGGCCCACGATCCAGCCCGCGCTGTTCATGCCGCGGGCGTAGCTCCAGTCGAAGCCGGCGAGCCCGCCCAGGTCCGTGGCCGTGGCCGTGGTCCCCGCGGGGTCCATGTCCCAGCGCACCGCATGGCCGCCGAACGTGCCGGGCACGTCCGACCAGCCCACGAGGGCGCCGGTGTGGCCGAAGCGATTCGGCACGCTGGACGTGCCCCCGGGAACGAAGCCCAGGTCGAGCACGCGGAATCGCGGGGCCGCGTGCGCGCTGGTGGCGAGAACGAGAGCCAGGGCGGCGGCGGCGAACGGGGAACGGCGCATGGGGACTCTCCGAGCGAAGGCTTCGGACGGCCGGGCCGGTGGAGCCGGGCCCGCGTGGACCGGGGGTTCGCACGGAGAGGTGGGGGGCGGGGCGGGATTGATACACGCCGCTCGCGGGGTCGGGCGGCGGGTCGCCCGGGGGGGGCCGGGTCACGGCCGGTCGCGACGGACGGCGGGGAGCGAAGGTCCCCGCGCGCGCGGTCGCGCCGGCCGCACCCGGTGCCGCGTCAGCGAAGCGTGACGATGCGCACCGCGAGCGAGCGCCCGGCGCACCGGAGGCGGGCGAAGTAGAGCCCGCTCGGCGCCGCGCGCCCGGCCTCGTCGATGCCGTCCCAGCCCACAGTCCACGCACCGGCCGCCCGATCGCCGTCGACGAGCGAGCGCACCTGCCGACCGGCGGCGTCGTACACCGCGAGCTTCACGCGCTGCGCGGTGGGCAGCGCCAGGCGCAGCGAGGCTCCGCCGCGCGAGGGATTCGCGCCCACGAGCGACAGCGCGACCGCCCGCGGCACGTCGTCGCCCACGGCGAGCGCGCCCGACGGCGTCAGCGTGGCGAACGGCGACTCGTTGCCGTGCTGGTCCACCGCGGACAGCTTGTAGATCGCCGGTCCGCCTGCCGGGTCCACCCACCCGGGCTCGGCGGGCGTGGCGATCCGGTTGCCGGGTCCCGGCACGAACCCCGGCGTGTTGCCGCGGTACAGGCGGTAGCCGGCCAGGTCGGGCTCGACGTTCGCGTTCCAGTACAGGTAGCTCACGCCGCCCGCGTAGTTGCCCGTGAACGGCGCGGGCATCGCCGGCGCGAGATCGTCCACCGAGTGGGCCACCTTCACGCCCGACCACCAGTGGTGCAGCGAGTCGTCGTACGCCTCCACCATGAACGACTCGTCGGCGTGGCCCGCCGCGCTCGAGTCCTGCCCCGTCGGCAGCGTGAGCGCGTACGTCGGCCACTGCGCCGCGGGCGCCTCGCCGACCATCTCCCAGTACTGGTTCGCGTGCGGCACGACCACCCGGCCCTCGATCTCGAACGGCGCGTCGGGGACGGCCTCGCGCGCGGCGGCCTTCGAGGCGAGCGCGGTGCCGAGCGCGCGCCAGCCGCGGTATCCGGTCACGGCGGCCGTCATAAGCGTCGCCCGCGCCGGCGTTCCACGACACGCGCACGCGACCGCCCTGGTCGGCCGGCGCGTCCTGCGCCGAGACCAGCACCGGGTTCTCCGCGTCGTCCCACAGCGGGTTGCCGGCGGTGTCGAACGCCTGGCCGAACACCTGGTAGACGAACGGCCTTGTGGGCGTGATGAAGCGTCCGTCCGCGTGCGCTTCCATCACGATGCCGGACGCGGTGGCGCCCATGTTGATCACGGTCTGGTTCGTGGTGGGCCGGCTGCGCCCGATCAGTCGACCCATGCCCGGAAACGCCGGCGTGCCGTCGAACGCGAACCGCTGCAGGCGCAGGTACCGCGACCCGAGCCCGTAGTCGTCGTCGAACGACGCGAGCAGCGTCGACGAGCCGGCGTCCATGAACACGAAGAGGGCGCAGTTCCCCGAGAGGTACTCGCCATCGGGTCCGCGCAGCAGCGTGCCGGTGCCGCTGACCTCCTGGCGGAACAGCGTGTAGCTGGTGACCGATGGGGAGTACGAGTACGTGCCGACGAAGAAGCAGCCCCCCGACGCGTTTCGCACCAGCGACAGGCTGAACAGGCCACCCACGCTCGAGTGGAACGCGATGCCGGCGGGCAGGAAGGTCGACACGCCCGGGAGTTCAGGTGGTGGGCGTAGGGCGTGGTGTTCGGGCTCGAGTAGCGCGTCGTGTACGCCCACAGCCCGCCCGAACCGTCCGGCGCGATGGTCGCGGAGTAGTCGGTCGGGTCGGCGAGCGAGGCGCCCGTCGCTCCGAACAGCATCGTGCCGGCCGCGTTCACGCGCTGGGCGCGCACGCCGCCCGGCGAGGCGACGGGCCACGAAGCAGAGGCGGCCGCCCGAGAGATCGGGCGCGCAGCTCGGCGAGGCGTACGAGTTCGTGCGGAACGCGATCGTGTTCACGAGCAGCCCGTTCGCCGCGAACGTCGGCGCGCCGGCCAGGCTGCAGCGCTGCACGTAGACGTCGGCCTGCCCCGAGACGTTCGCGCGCTGGTCGACCCACGACACGTAGTAGAAGCCGGACGCGCCGACGGCGACCTGCGGGCTGGTCTGGTCGAACGGTGCGTTGCACACCACGAGGCCGGTCGGAGCGTAGGCGAGCGCGCCGCTGGGAACGATGCGCTGCACGTACACGTCCACGCCCGTGGTGGGGCTCGTCTGCGTCCACAGCAACAGCGCGCCGCCCGCGCCGTCGGGGGAGATGCTGTAGAGCGACGTGTTCCCGAAGCCCGTCCACACCGGGGACCCGCCGGCGCCGAGCTGCGGGACGCCGCGTCGGTCCACGCGCTGGGCGAAGGCCTCGGTGAAGCCGTTGCGGGTGTCGGCGCTCACGACGAGCGCACCGGAGTCGGGTTGGGGTGCGACCACGAACGGCACGCGGATGCCGACGTCGTGCAGCGCGATGGCGGCGCCACCGTTCTGCGACTCGGACCGCGCGAGCGAGGGGGTGAGCAGCAGGAGCACGGCGAGACCGAGGGGAAACCTGCGCATGCGGACCTCCGGTTCGAGGAGTGGGAAGGGACACTCGCGAATCGTGGTTGCGGCCGCGTGGGAGGCGCCGTACGGACTTCGGGGGCATGCGCTCGGAGTCCTCCGCATCCTCATACTCCGGGCGCCTCGGAACATCCCCAAGCAAAAAGACTGATTCTCGCGTGTCCTCTCGCATCCTCGCCCCGGGCATGCGGCTCGCGCTCGCGCGAGTGGCGAGCGGATCGCGCG
>JBGAMH010000090.1:0-15479 GCA_044223135.1 Candidatus Eiseniibacteriota bacterium
GGCCCCACGAGCCGTCGCCGGCCCAGTGCTGGAAGCGACCGAACTGCAGCAGCGCCACGGCCCACGCGGCGCACGCCGCCCACGCGGCGCGGCGCACGTCGGCGCCGCGGCGCGCGGCCGCGGAGTGCTGGCGCGACGCCACCATGGCGGCGATGCCCCACGGCGCCATCGCGACCGCCGGCGCGAACCACAGCACGCCCTTGCCCGACGACACGAGCAGCCCGTACAGGCCCACGAGCAGCGGCGTGCTGAACGCCGCGGGCGACGCCTGCGCGCCATAGCCCGTCTCGAGCGGCGTGCCGAAACGCGCGGCGTTGTACACGGCGTGCCCCGCCACGGCCAGCGCCATGCCGGCCACGGGCAGCAGCCACGCGCGCGGGCGGCGCCAGCCGGCGGCGGCCAGGCACGCGAGCGCGAGCGGGGCCATCGCGAGCTTGGCCGAGATCGCGAGGAACGCGCCGAGCGCGGCGGTCCACTCGCCGCGCCGCGCGCCCGAGGGCGACGCGTCGGCGCCGGCGCGCGCGGCGCCCGCGAGCGCCAGCAGCAGCCCGAGCGATTCGAGCGGCTCGGCCATGAAGCTCTTGGCGTACACCCACACGGGCGTCGAGAAGCCGAGCAGGAACGTGGCGGCGAACGCGGCGCCCGCGCGCA
Organism: Candidatus Eiseniibacteriota bacterium; assembly: GCA_044223135.1. Taxonomy (GTDB): domain Bacteria; phylum Eisenbacteria; class RBG-16-71-46; order RBG-16-71-46; family RBG-16-71-46; genus JBGAMH01. Next base: position 652 of record JBGAMH010000090.1, read on the forward strand.
CGCGGAAGCCGCGCAGCACGGCGTACAGCGTGGCCAGCAGCAGCGCGGTCACGAGCGCGTTGAAGAACGACGCCACGAAGCGCGCGGCGAGCACCTGCTTCTCCGTGCGGAACCCGGCCGCGGCCGCAGCCGCCTCCCCGGCCGCGACGAACGGCAGCGCAAGCACCGCCTGCCCCGCGGTGTTCTTGCTGTAGAAGCGTCCGTCGGGGCCCTGCAGCGTGGCACCCTCGGGCACCGCGATGCCGCCCCGCAGCATGGCGTGCGCGAGGTCGAACATGGTGACCTCGTCGCTGCCCACGATGCGGCCGCCGCCCGACAGGGCGAACGCGAGGAACGCGGCGAGCGCGATCCAGAACGGCGTGCGGGGACGGGCCGCGCTCACGCCCAGCCCCTTCCGGGCTTCAGCTCGTCCAGCAGGTCCACCGTGCTCGCGGCGAGCGCGGCCCACGAGTGCTCGGCCTGCAGCGCGGCGATGTGCGGCGCCATGGCGGGCGCCAGGCCCTGCTCGAAGAACCGCACCACCGTGTCGGCGAGCGCGCGCGGGTCCTCGGGCGGGCACGTGAGGCCGGTCTCGCCGTCGCGCACGGTCTCGGTGATGCCGCCCACCGTGGTGGCGATCACCGGCGAGCCGAGCGCGTACGCCACGTGCGTCACGCCGCTCTGCGTGCCCGACCGGTACGGCAGCACCGTCACGTCGGCGGCGCGGAACAGCGCCTCCACCTCGTCGTCGGGGATGTAGCGGTTCAGCATCCGCACGGCCCCTTCGCCCGCGGCCTTCGCGAGCGCCATGTAGGCGTCCGGCTTCTCGTAGAACTCACCCGCCACCACGAGCGTGGCGCCGGGGCGCTTCGCCCGAACGAGTGGCCACGCCTCGAGCAGCGTGTCGAGCCCCTTGTAGTGGCGCACGTAGCCGAAGAACAGCGCCACGTCTCCGGCGAGGCCGAGCTTCGCGCGCGCGGATTCGCGCGTGAACCGGCCGCGGTCGAACTGCGCGTAGAACGGGTGCGGCACGCGGCGGCGCGGCGCGCCGGGCTTGAGGACGTCCAGGTCGCGCTCGACGGAGTCCGACATCACCAGGTAGCCGTCCGAGTTGCGCATCATCCACCGCGAGAAGGCCGCGTCGTAGGGCTTGGGCTCGTGCGGCACGAGATTGTCGCAGACCAGCACCACGCGGGTGCCACGCTTCCGCAAAGGGCCCACGCTGCTCGCGAACGCGGGCGCGAAGAACGGCATCCACCACTTGAGGATCACCGCTCCGGGCGCGAATCGCTCCAGGTGCGCGGCGACCCGGCGCCACGTCCACGGGCCGATCGAGTCGAGCATGGCTTCGGTGGGAAAGCGCGGCCTCGGCGCGTCGGGGTCGAACTGGCTCGTGCCCGGGAACAGGAAGTCGGGGTACTGGCGCGTGAACGTGACCGCGCGCACCTCGGCATGGGATTCGAGCGCCTCGCCGAGCAGGCCCAGGTACTGCGCGAGCCCGCCGCGCCACGGATGCAGCGGGCCCACCAGCGCGATGCGGCGCGAGGCCGCGGGCCCGGTGCGTGGCGGCGCGTTCATCGGCGGCGGCGCGTCAGCGCTCCCGCCCCACCGACCACGACTGCAGACCGCGGTTCTCGAACTGGAACGGCACCACCTGCACGCCGTGCTTCTCGAGCGCGGCGGCCACGCGGTGGCGGCGGTCGAACTTCGTCAGCAGCAGGAAGTACCCGCCGCCGCCGGCGCCGGGCATCTTGCCGCCGATCACGCCCTCGCGACGCGCGAGCCGGTAGAGCTCGTCCACGTGCGAGTTCGAGATGCCTTCGTCGAGCTTCTTCTTGTGCTCCCACGCCTGGTGCAGCAGTTCGCCGAAGCCGTCGATGTGCCCCAGCAGCAGCGCGCGCGTCATCTCCCGGGTCTGCGCCTTCAGCGCGCTCAACGCGTCGACCGTGCTCTTCTCGCCCTTCAGGTACGACGACGTCTGGCGCTCGATGATCCTGGCGGACTGGCGCGTCTGGCCCACGTAGGCGAGCAGCAGCCGGTACTGCAGCTCCTCCACCGTCTCGCGCCGCAGCCGCAGCGGCGTCACCACCGTGCGCTGGCGCTCGAACTCGATGAAGTTGAAGCCGCCGAACGAGGCGGCGTACTGGTCCTGCCGGCCGCCCGCGAGGCCCAGGTCCACGCGCTCGATGCGGTACGCGAGCTCGGCGAAGTCGTACGGCGACAGGTCCAGCTTCAGCCACTCGCGCAGCACGCCGAGGATCGCGATCACCAGCGTGGACGACGCGCCGAGGCCCGAGCCCGGGGGCGCGTCGGAGTGCGTCCACAGGTCGGCGCCGCGGTGCACCTTGAGCGCGCGCACGGCCGCCTTGAGCAGGTCGAGCTGGCCGTCGAAGCGCAGCCGCCGCGGGTGGTCGTACTTCGCGATCAGGTCGTAGTCGAGGCTCGCCAGCGTCAGCCGCGTGTCGCGTCGCGGGCGCAGCAGCGCGTAGGCGTACTGGTTGATCGTGGCCGACAGCACGCAGCCGCCGTGCTGCTCGGGATACGGCGACACGTCGGTGCCGCCGCCGCAGAACGAGATCCGCAGCGGTGCGCGGGCCCGGAAGTAGCGGCTGACCGAAGCCTTCATCGCGCGAGCTCCTTCTCGGCGCGCGCCCAGTCGTCGGGCGTGCCGATGTCCCAGAACCTGCCGGGCGACGGGAGCCCGTGCAACTCGCCGCGTTCGGCGAGGCCGGGCAGCACGTCGCGCTCCAGCGAGAACGCGCCCTTCGGCAGCAGGCGCCACAGCCGCGGCGAGAACACGTACGCGCCGCCGTTGACCCACGCGGGCCCGCGGAACGCCGGGTCCTTCTCGACGAAGCGCGCGATGCGGCCGTCCTCCCCGCATTCCACGCGTCCGCGGCTCGCGGCCTCGTCCACGCGGAACAGGGCCACAGCCCCGAGCGCACCGTTCTCCCAGCGCGCGCGCTCCAGCCACCACGGGTCCACCTCGGCCAGCGTGTCGCCGTTCAGCAGCAGCACGGGGCCCTCCACGAACGGCGTCGCCAGTGCCAGCGCGCCGCCGGTGCCGAGCGGCTCGGGCTCCACCGACCACTCCAGCGCGACGCCGCCGGACCAGTCGCCGAGCGCGTCGCGCAACCGCTCCGCGCCCACGCCGGCCAGGATCACGGCGCGACGCAGCCCGCGCGCGGCGAGCCATTCCAGCTGGTGCACGAGGAACGGCCGGCCGCCGATCGGCGCGAGCGCCTTGGGCAGGTCGCCGAACTGCGGGCGCAGGCGCGTGCCGAGGCCGCCCGCGAGGATGAAGGCTTTCATGAACGCTCGTCGAAGTTGAGCCGGCGGCGCTCCGGGTAGTCCATGCGCGCCGACTGGTGCGCGATCATCTCGCCGAGCAGGCCCATGAGCACGAGCTGGATGCCCAGCACGACGAGTCCCGCGCCGAGCAGCATCAGCGGCCGCACGCGGATCGGATCGCCCTGCAGCCACTGCGCCACGAACCACAGCCCCAGCCCGATGCCGCCGAGGAAGAAGATCAGCCCGATGCGCCCGAACACGTGCAGCGGCTTCAGCGCGGAGGTCGAGATGAACGCCGCGGCCATGAGGTCGAGGAAGCCGTTCACGAACCGGGCGGCGCCGAACTTGGAGCGGCCGTGGATGCGCGCGCGGTGATTCACCGCCAGCTCGGTGACGCGGAAGCCGCGCCAGTGCGCGAGCGCGGGCATGAACCGGTGCAGCTCGCCGTACACCTCGAGCGCGTCGACGACCTCGCGGCGGTACGCCTTGAAGCCGCAGTTGAAGTCGTGGAGCTTGATCCCGGCCACCGACGAGGTGACCAGGTTGAACAGCTTCGACGGCGCGGTCTTCGTGATCGGATCGTGGCGCTTGAGCTTCCAGCCCGACACCAGGTCCCAGCCCTTGTCGAGCTCGGCCACCAGCTTCGGCAGCTCGTGCGGGTCGTCCTGGAGGTCGGCGTCCATCGTCACCACCACGTCGCCGCGCACCGCCTTGAAGCCCGTCGCGAGCCCGGCGGACTTGCCGAAGTTGCGGCGCAGCAGGATCGCGCGCACGCGGGCGTCGGCGCGCGACAGCTCCTCGTACACGCGCTCGCTGCCGTCGCGCGAGCCGTCGTCCACGTACACGATTTCCCACGGCCGGCCCGTGGCGCTCAGCACCTCGGTCAGCTCACGGTTGAGCTGCGGCAGGCTCTCGGCCTCGTTCCAGGCCGGGATCACCACGGAGATCCACGGCCGCTCGCTCACGCCGCGCCCCCGTAGAGCGTGCGGGCCCACGCGGCCTCGGCCGCGAGCCCGTCGGCGATGCCCACCTGCGTGCGGTAGTCGAGGTCCTGCTGCAACCGCGTGGCGTCGGCGCGCGTGCGCAGCGGATCGCCCGGCGGCCGCGGCTCGAAGCGCACCTTCGCCTTCACGCCCAGGGCCTGTTCGAGCAGTCCGATCGCCTCGAGCACGTCCACCTGCGAGCCGCCGCCGATGTTGTACACGCCCTGCGGTGCGCTGCGCTTCCACGCGCGCACGTTGGCCTCGATCGCGTCGGTGATGAACGTGAAGTCGCGGGACTGCCGGCCGTCGCCGTACACGGGGATCTCGTCGCCGCGCAGCATCGCCTTGCAGAACTTGTGGAACGCCATGTCGGGGCGCTGGCGCGGGCCGTACACGGTGAAGTAGCGCAGTGCCGACACGGGCAGGCCGAAGTTGCGGCCGTACAGCAGCACCAGGTGCTCGCCGGCCAGCTTGCTGACGCCGTACGGCGAGAACGGCCGCGGCAGCAGCGTCTCGTCGGTGGGGTAGCGCTCGGCGTCGCCGTACACCGACGACGACGAGGCGTACACGAAGCGCTCGAGCTTCACCTGCTTGTAGCGCTCGAGCAGCCGCTGCGTGGCCAGGATGTTGTGGTGCGTGTAGGTGGCGAAGTCCGCCCCCCACGACGCGCGCACGCCCGCCTGCGCCGCCTGGTGGAACACCACGTCCACGTCGGGCAGCGTCGCGAGGTCGGCCGCGCCCAGGTCCAGCTCGAGCAGGCGGAACTTCGGGTGCGCGAGCGCGGGCGCGAGGTTCGCGCGCTTCAGTGCGATGTCGTAGTAGTCGGTGAAGCAGTCCACACCGGTCACCTCGACCCCGTCGGCGAGCAGGCGCTCGCTGAGCGTGGAGCCGATGAAGCCGGCACAGCCGGTCACCAGGGCGCGCGTCGCGGCCACGAAGGGATCCCTCCTACGGCAGGTTGACGGGCGGCGCGGGCAGCGCGCTTCCCGGCGTGCGCATCTGCAGCGGCGGCAGTCCGAGCTCGCGGCGGCTCTGCTCCAGCAGCATCAGCGCCTGCGGATCGTTCGGGTGCCCCTCGATCCAGCGCTGCAGGTAGCCGAGTGCACGCTCGCGCGCCCCCGCCTGCCACAGCGCGGTGTACGCGCCCATGTAGCCCTGCAGGTAGTTCGGATCCAGCCCGATGCTGGCGTCGAACTCCTTCACGGCCGCCTCGACCTGGCCCTGGTAGGCCAGCGCCGCGGCGTGGTAGTAGCGCGCCTCGGGGTTGCCCGGGTCGCGCTGCGACAGCGAGCTGAACAGCTGCAGCGCCTTCGCCGTGTCGCCCGCCTCCATGTAGAAGTTGCCGAGCGGCAACAGCACGTCGGCGAACTCGGGGAACATGCGCTCCACGCGCTCCATCTCGGCGATCGCCTTGGGCAGGTCCCGCTGCTCGTGGTAGTGGAACGCGAGCTGCAGGTGCGCGGCGGCGTAGTTGCGCGTGAGCGTGGAGGCGTTCTCGTCCTTGTAGACCTTCTTGTCCCACGAACCGTCGGGCATGAAGAGCCCGCGGTACTTGAACGTCTCGTACATCGCCTTGCGCGTGGCCGGCTCGTCGAAGCCCGCCTGCGACGTGTCGGTCTTGACGTCGTACACGAGGCCCTGCAGCGCGAACTGGCGGTCGTAGCCGAAGTGCTCGGGCACCGTGACGGCGAAGTACGGCTGCTTGGTCCACGTGCCGTCGGCGCGCCGCGAGTTGTCGAGGATGTGGTGCACCATGATCTCGTTGGTGTAGATGATGCGCCCCGACGAGTCCTGCACCGCGCCCTGCCCCAGTTCGTCCACGATCCGGTCGTCGAACGTGATCGGCACCTTCGGCTCTTCGTCGCGCAGCTGGCGGATGTACCAGTCCGTGTTCAGCAGGCTCAGGTTGACCACGCGGACGTCCTTGCGGAAGCCCTCCACCTCCTGGATGTACCAGAGCGGGAACGTGTCGTTGTCGCCGTTCGTGAACACGTACGAGTTCGGCGCGAGCGGGGCCAGCATGTTGTAGGCGTAGTCGTGCGCCACCCAGTTGCCGCTGCGGTCGTGCGTGTACCAGAGGTTCGCGCACAGCAGCACCGGCATGACGCCGAACAGCGCGCTCGAGCCCACGGTGGCCATCCGCTGGGCGCCCTCGCCGTCGAACGCGCGGCGCACGTAGGCGATCGCCCACGCGACGCCGAGGCCGATCCACATGGCGTACGCGTGGAACCCGCTCTGGAAGAAGTAGTCGCGGTCGCGCACCTCGTTGTTGCTGAAGTTGAGGAACGCGATCATGCCCACGGTGCTCAATCCCAGGAACACGAACGTGTACCAGAACGTCTTCTTCTCCCGGGACATCTGCCAGATGCCGCCGGCGAGCCCGAGCAACAGCGGGATCGTGGCCCCCACCGGCTGGCCGGCGAGCGGCCGGTCCCACGACGAGCCGAGCCAGAACTTCGGAACGATCGAACCCGGCTGCGCCTGCGCGTTGTACAGCGGCCACTGCCGGCCGAAGTAGCGCCAGAACTCCTTGTCGAGCTGCGTCTGCATCGTGCCGCGGCGCGGGATCAGGTGCATCTGCCCGTACTGCTTGCGCTCGAGCAGGTCGCGGAGCTTGTCCCAGCTCGCGGGCGCACCTTCGTTGATGGCCGGCGCGAGCTTGGCGCGGATCGGCAGGTAGGCGTGCGTGGAGTAGCCGGCGATCATCAGCACGAGCGCCACCAGCAGCACGCGCCCCTCGCGGTGCTTCAACGACAGCACGACCATCGGGCCGACCACCGCGAGCACACCCGCGGCCACGGCCACGGCGCCGAACGGCTTGTCGCCGAACGCGAAGTACATCGCGAACGCCCCGACCGCGGTGGCCGCGGCCACGACCAGGCCGGGGAGCTTGCCCTTGAACGCGTAGATCAGGAACGTGACCAGCGAGAACAGGATGACGAAGCCCGCCATCTTCTCGAAGCCCTCGGTCACGCGAACGAGCACGAGGAACGGCATCAGGAACAGCACCGCCACGTCGCGGTCGACGAGCGCCACCAGCACGAGCAGCGGGATGCCCATGATGCCCACGCCCAGGTGCAGTCCGACGCTCAGCCACATCACGTACGTGGCCACGAGCAGCGGGCCGATCGTGGGCTTCACGTCGTGCGCTTCCCACCACTTCAGGCCCAGCCAGAACACCAGGATCTGGGCGAGGCTCATCATCTGGTAGACCTCGGCCTCGATCGAGTTCTCCCAGAACGTGTCCGAGAACGCCAGCATCAGCGCGCCGATCAGCGCGGCCACGATCGCCACGCCCTCGTGCCACGGCTGGCGCTCGTTGCCCTGCGCCTTGCGGATGAGCCGCAGCGTCGACAGGTAGGTCAGCAGCACGCACAGCGCCGCCGAGACCGCCGACAGGCCGTTGACCCGCTGCGCCACGTTGCCGAGCGGAATCAGCGTGGCGACCCGGCCGATCAGGACGAAGAACGGCGTGCCGGGGGGATGGGGCACGCCGAGGATGTACGACACCGCGATGAACTCACCGGAGTCCCAGAACGGGACCGTGGGCGTCAGCGTCAGGAAGTAGACCGCCCCCGCGATCAACAGGGCGATCAACGCCACCAGCGATGCCGCGCGCTGGGACAGGGTCATGCTCCGGGCCTCCGCGTGGAACGGTCCTCGGCACGTCGGTGCGGGATACGAACGAGGAACACCAGCCCTCCGATCAGGCTGACCGCGACCGCGACGAGGTACGTGGTGAACTGCAGCGAGAACGCCGAGGCCTTGTCGAGCCCCACGAGGCCGAACAGAAGGATGCCGGCCCCTTCGCGCACCCCGATGCCGTTCAATGAGATGGGCAGCGAGACTATCACCGCCAGCAACGGCACGAAAAGAAAGAAGTAGGTCACCGGAACGTCCAGCCGGAGCGCGCGGGCCACCAGCACGTGCACGCCGATGCGCATCACCTGCACGCCAAATGCGATCGCGAACAATTCCAGAATGAGTCGCCGCTGGCCGCGGTACCGGGACATCCGGTCGGCGAGTTCGTCGAGCGACGGGCCCAGCCGGCCGAGCCCGATCCGCGACAGCACGCGTTCGAGCGCCGGCAGCAGGCCGGGATGGAACACCGCCCACAGCATGAACACGGCGATGCCGAAGAACGTGACCACGCCCAGGTAGGCGACCTGCAGGTGGAAGCGGTCCAGCACGGGCAGCGTGCTCACCACCGCCAGTGCACCGAGCGCGATCGTGCCGATGAAGCGGTCCATCAGCACCGTGGACAGCGCCGTGGCGCGAGACGCGCGACCGCGCGACGCGTCGAGGATGCGCGCGAAGTCGCCGCCGACGTTCGCCGGCAGGAAATTGTTGAAGAACAATCCCACGTGGTAGTACGCGCACACCTTCCAGAACGGGATCGTGATGTCGACGGCGCGCAGCAGCCGGTTCCACTGCCACGAGCCCAGCACGTTGCTCACCACCAGCAGCAGGAACGCGCCCACGAGCCAGCGCGGATCCGCGTGCCCGATCACCTGCGTGATGCGGTCCCACTGCACGCGCTGGAACAGGAACGCGAACAGCAGCACGCTGATGCCGATCTTCGCGGCGAACAGCAGGACCGGGTGTCCCTTGCGCTTCGGCTCGCTCATGCGGTCTCCCCCGCGCCCGTCAGCGCGGCGAGCGAGCGCCGCGCACAGTCGTCCCAGCGGAAGCGCGCCGCCCACTCCCGGCCCGCGGCGGCCAGACGGTCGCGCAGGACCGGGTCGGCGAGCACGCGCGCGAGCGCATCCACGAGCGCGGCGTCGTCGTCGTAGGGCACGAGCAGGCCGGTTTCGTCGCGCCGCACCGAGTCGCGCAGGCCCGGGCTGTCGGCGGCCACCACCGCGGCGCCGCACGCCCCCGCCTCCACCACGGTCAGCCCCCAGCCCTCCTTCGGCGAGGGCTGCACCACGAGCCACGACGACTGCATGCGCTTCACCTTCTCGGCGAACGGCAGGAAGCCGCAGAACTCCACGGCATCGGCCACGCCGAGCGTGCGCGCCTCCTCCTGCAGGCGGGCCTGGTCGGGACCGACGCCGATCACGACCAGCTTCGTGCCGGGCACGCGCTCGCGCACCTTCGGCAGCGTGCGCAGCAGCCACGCCACGCCCTTGTAGCGGCGCAGACGGCCCACGTACACGATCGTCGGCTCGCTCGTGCGCGCCACCGACGGATCGAACCGGTAGCGCTCGTGGTCGAGCCCGCAGTGCACCACCGAGATCCGGTCGCGCGCCACGCCGCGCGCGATCAGGTCGTCGCGCGTGCTCTCGGAGATCACCAGGAACCGCGAGCGCCGGTAGGCCCACGGGATCAGCCGCTCGAGCGCCACCACGTACGTGGCGATCAGCGCGTTCGCCTCGCGGTACGCGGTGTCGCCGAACAGGTGCGGCACGATCACCGCCACCGGGCTCGGCGTCCACTGCGCGCAGAAGCACGGCACCTTGTTGATGTCCTCGACCACCAGGTCCGGCGCGGCGTCGCCGGTGAACTCGGTCGTCAGTACGCGAGGCACGGCCAGGTTGAAGTCCCACCAGTCGCCACGGCGCACCACGCGCAGGCCCTTGTGCTCCGCCTCGGAGGCGCCGCCGCGGAAGCCCGAAGCGAGCCACGTCACCTGCCAGCCCTGCCGCTGCGCCTCGAGCAGGATCTGCTCCAGGTGCAGCTCGGCTCCGCCGGCCTCGGGGTGACCCGGGTCGCGGAAGTTCACGGCCAGCAGGCGGCGCGGGCGGGTCATCGCTTGCGCGCCACCGTTCCGATCACGTGGCACGTGTAGAGGGCCCAGCGCTGGCCGCGCAGGCCGTCACGCAGGCCGTCCCACGCCGCCGACCACCAGCCCGGCCCCTTCGGGTGCAGCGGCAGCCGCACGCCGGCGCCGCGCTTGAGCGATTCGCGCAGCACGCGGTACGCGAGGCCCGGCACCATCCAGTCGCCGTACGTGCGCACGACCTCGAGCCCGGACTCGCGGCAGCGCCGCTCCAGCTCGGCGGGCGTGAACTGCGTCTCCCAGCCCGCGAACCACTGGTTCAGCGCGATGAGCGTCTGCTTCATGAGCGTGTACAGGTGGAACGTCTGCGGCACGTCCACCACCACGCGACCGCCGGAGCGCGTGACGCGCGCGTTCTCGCGCATCAGGGGCATCGGGTCGCGGAAGTGCTCGAGCAGGCCCTGGTGGAACGACACGTCGATCGTCCCGTCGCGGAACGGCATGTTCGTGGCGTCGGCGCGCACCAGCATCACCGGCACGCCCTGCTCGCGCGCCTTGTCCCGCACGATCGCGAGCGAGGCCGGCGAGTAGTCCAGCACCACGCCCTTCGCCCCGAGACGCGCGAGCTCGATGAGGTCGCGGCCGGAACCGGCGCCGATCTCCATCACGACGCGGCCCTGCACCGGCCCGTCCGCGAGCACCTCGCGCACCAGCCGGCCGCCGGTCGAGTACGTGTCGTCGATGTCCTGGCGGTGCCCCTTCCAGTACGACTCCCAGTGATCCAGCGTGGACACGCGCGCCATCGTCACTCCCCCCACTGCAGGCGGTCGGCGAGGAACGCCGGCAGGCCCGCGCCGAGGATGCGCTGGCGCGCCGCCTCGATGTCGTAGTCCACGCGCACGTGCTCGATCGTGCCCGCTTCGTCGTCCCACACCAGGTACGCGGCGCGCGGGTCGCCGTCGCGCGGCTGCCCGACGCTGCCCACGTTCACCAGGTAACGGCAGCCCGGCTTCATGCGCACGAGCGACTCGCGGCCGTACGCCACGCGCAGGCCCTCGAGCTCGAACGTGCCGGGGTAGTGCGAGTGCCCGATGAAGCACAGGCGCTCCTCGCACTCCTCCATCTCGATCGCGGCGTCGTTCGGCGAGAACACGTAGTGCCACTTCTCGGGCGACGACGGCGACGCGTGCACGAGCCGTGCACCGCGCCAGGGCACGCTGAACGGCAGGCTGCGCAGGTACTCGGTGTTCTCCGCCGTGAGCGTGCGCGTGGTCCAGTGCGCGGCGCGCTTGGCGTCGTCGTTGAAGTAGCTGAGCCGGATGCGGCCCGATGCCGCGAGGTCGTGGTTGCCCGCGACCGCCGCCTCGATGCGCGGCCGCAGGCGCTCGATGCACTCGTTCGGCGCCGCGCCGTAGCCCACGAAGTCGCCCAGGCACACCATGGTGTCGGCGCCCGCCGCCTCCACGTGCGCGAGCACGGTGTCGAGCGCCTCGAGGTTGCCGTGGACGTCGGACAGGATCACGTGTCGCATCAGAACTCCGCCGGCCGCAGGCGCCGCGCGATGCGGTCCAGCACGCCGTTCACGAAGCCACCCGATTCGTCGCTGCCGTAGCGGCGCGCGATCTCGATGGCCTCGTCCAGCACCACGCGCGCCGGCGAACCGGCGCGTGCGAGCAGTTCGGCCACCGCCACGCGCAGCACCGCGCGGTCGGTGGCGGCCATGCGCGCGAGCGGCCAGCGCTCGGCGGCCGCCTGGATCTCGGCGTCCACCTCGGGCAGGCGCGCCTCGAGCAGCTTCACCACGTCGGTCACCAGCTCCAGGCCGTCACCCGAGAGCGGCTCGTCCTCCTGCCGCATGCGCATCGCGGCCTCGTACCCGTCGCCGGCCACGTCGGCCTGGTAGGCCGCCTTGAACGCCGACTCCCGCGCGATGCGGCGCGCGCCCGCCACGGGCCCGCTCACGACGCGTGCACCCGGTGCTGCGACGCCATCTCGAACGCCGCGAGCGCCACCTCGGAGCCGCGGTTGCCCATCTCGCCGCCCGTGCGCGCGGTCGCCTGGTCGGCGTTCTCGCACGCCAGCACGCCGTTCAACACCGGCACGCCGGTGTCGAGCGACACGCGCAGCAGGCCCTGCGACGACGCGTCGGCCACGAGCCGGAAGTGCTCGGTGCCGCCGCGGATCACCACGCCGAACGCGAGCACGGCGTCGAACGCGCCGGAGCGCGCGGCCCACAGCGCGGCCACCGGCAGCTCGAAGCTGCCCGGCACGCGGCGCACGTCCACGTTCTCGGCCGGCACGCCGAGCCCGGCCAGCGACACGCGCGCCGCGTCGACCAGGCGGTCCACGTGGTCGGCATTCCAGCGCGCGGCGATCACGCAGAAGCGCAGCGTGCGCGGGTCGGGCTTCGCTACGGTGGTGGCGTTCACGTCTCCCCCAGCTTGAGATCGAGCAGGTGCCCGAGCTTGTCCCGCTTCGTGCCCAGGTAGCGGCGGTTGAAGCGCGTCGCCTTGATCTGCAGCGGCACGCGGCGCGCGATCTCCAGGCCGTGGGCTTCGAGCCCCACGATCTTACGCGGGTTGTTCGTGAGCAGGTCGATCGTGCGCACGCCCAGGTCGGCCAGGATCTGCGCACCGATGCCGTAGTCGCGCAGGTCGGCCGGGAAGCCGAGCTTCAGGTTCGCGGTCACGGTGTCGTAGCCGCGGTCCTGCAGCTGGTAGGCGCGCAGCTTGTTCGCGAGCCCGATGCCGCGGCCCTCCTGCCGCAGGTACAGCAGCACGCCCGCGCCGCGCTTCGCGATCGCGCGCATGGCGGCGTGCAGCTGCGGCCCGCAGTCGCAGCGCGCGGAGCCGAACACGTCGCCCGTCAGGCACTGCGAGTGCACGCGGACGAGCGTGGACCTGCTGCCGCCCACGCGGCCGCGCACGAGCGCGATGTGGTGATCGCCCTCGAGCGTGCTCTGGTACAGGTGCAGCTGGAACACGCCCGCGGCCGTGGGCAGCGGCACCTGCAGCACGCGCCGCACGAGCCGCTCGCGCTGGCTGCGCCACTCGATCAGCGAGCGGATCGTGAGGATGCCCAGGTCGTGCTCGGCGGAGAACTTCTGCAGTTCGCGCAGCCGCATCATGCGGCCGTCCTCGGCCAGGATCTCGCACAGCGCGCCCACCGGCTGCAGGCCCGCGAGCCGGCACAGGTCGGGCACGGCCTCGGAGTGACCGGCGCGGCGCAGCACGCCGCCCGGCACCGCGCGCAGCGGGAAGATGTGCCCCGGCCGCGAGAAGTCGGCGGACTTCGCACCGGGCTTCGCGAGCGAACGCAGCGTGAGCGCGCGGTCGAACGCCGACACGCCGGTGGTGGTGCCCCGGCGCACGTCCACGGATTCCGTGAACGGCGTGCCGAACCGCGACGTGTTCTGCGCCACCTGCAGCTTCAGTTCGAGCCGGTCGGCCACCTCGGGCACCATCGGCGCGCACAGGATGCCGCGGCCGAACTTGGTGGCGAAGTTCACCATCGCGGGCGTGGCCTTCTCGGCGGCGAACACGAGGTCGCCCTCGTTCTCGCGATCCTCGTCGTCCACGACCACGATCATGCGCCCGGTCCGGATGCGGCGGACCGCCTCCTCCACGCTGATCAGTTCGCGCGTGGGGCGCGATTCGGCGCCGTTCACGGACCGGGCGCCCGCGCGGCGGGCCGGCGCGCGGCGGCGCGGCGAGAGCGTGCGGACAGAGCAGTGGGCTTCACGAGTTCCTCCCCAGCCGGCCGGACTCTTCCAGCAGTCGCGCCAGGTAGCGCGCGAGCAGATCCACTTCCAGGTTCACGCGAACGCCCGGCGCGTAGGCGCCGGCGTTCGTCACCGCGAGCGTGTGCGGAATGTAGGCGATCTCGCAGCCGTCACCCGTGAGCGAGGCCACGGTCAGGCTCACGCCGTCCACCGACAGCGAGCCCTTCTCGGCCACGTACGGCCGCAGCGACTCCGGCACGGCGATGGCCACGCGGCGGCCGTCACCCTCGGCGCGCACCGCGCTCACCACGCCCACGCCGTCGACGTGCCCCTGCACCAGGTGCCCGCCGAGGCGGTCCTCCAGCCGCAGCGGACGCTCCAGGTTGACCGGGTCGCCCGTCGCGAGCGCGCCGAGCGTCGTGCGGCGCAGCGTCTCGGGCACCGCCTCCACGGCGAAGCGGCCCGGCTCCAGGGCCACCGCCGTCAGGCACACGCCGTTCACCGCGATGCTCGAGCCGATCTCGGCGTCTTCCAGCACGCGCTGCGCCGAGAGCCAGAACCGCCGGCCCTCCGAGCGCTCCTCGATCGCGGCCACGGCGCCGCGCTCCTCCACGATGCCCGTGAACATCAGCACACCTCCACGAGCGCGCAGGCGTCGTCGCCCGCACGCGACAGCGACAGCAGCCGGCCGCGCGGAGAAGTCTCCAGCGTGCGGCCCAGGGCGCCGAGCCACGACAGGCCCTCGCCCCCCAGCACGATCGGCGCGACGAACAGCGCCACGCGGTCCACCCCGCCCGCGCGCATCCCCGCGGTGCCGAGCGTGGCGCCGCCTTCGAGCAGCACCTCGTGGTGCCCCTCGCGCGCGAGGCGCGCCACCACCGCGCGCGGCGACACGTGGCCTCCGGCGAGCGGCAGCCGCCACACCGTGACGCCCTCGGCCTCGAGCGCGCGCTGACGCGCCACCGGCGCGTCCGGGCCGCACGCGACCACGGTGCCGCGCGCGAGCGCGCCCTGGAACACGCGCAGCGTGCGCGGCAGCGACAGCCGCGTGTCGCACACCACGCGCAGCAGCGCGCCGCCGCGGCGCGCGCGGCCGTGGCGCACGGTCAGCCGCGGATCGTCGGCGCGCGCC
>JBGAMH010000091.1:0-15389 GCA_044223135.1 Candidatus Eiseniibacteriota bacterium
CGGCCGAACGTGCCGCGTACCGGCACATGCCCGCGGTCATCACCTCGAGCGCCTCCGCGAGCGCCAGCTGCTCGTGCGCCGACAAGGTGTCCCGGGCCCGGAGCAGGCGTGGGAGTTCGGCCACCACCTGGTGGTCGTCACGTCCGCCCTTCAGAGCCGCCGCCTCCGCCGCAAGCCGTTGGGCCGCTGAGCCGTCGCCGGCCAGCGCCCGCCGCAGCAGGCCGAACCGCGCGCGCACGTCCGCCGCGGGACCCGGCCAGGCGTCCTCGAGCGTGTCGGCCACCCGGCACAGCAGGTAGGCGACGCACACCGGCAGCCGGAGGTCCGGCCCGAGCAGGCGGATGTTCAGCGCAAAGGTGCGGGAAACCCGGGGCAGCACCGTGAAACACCAGGCGATGTCGCCGGTCCCGGACCCCGCCGGGGGGGTGAGTTCAGCCTTTGGCAAAGACATGACGGCCACTATACTCCGCGCGTTCTTTCGCACTTGTCCATTCATTCTGCACGGCATTTTCGCCGAGCATCACCGTCCGGGAGTCGCCCGCCCGCCATGCCCAATCCCCTTGCCCTTCGCACCCGCGCGGCTCTTCTCACGCTCCTCGTGGGCAGTGCACTCTGCCTGGCGAACATCGCCATGGCCTCGGTGCAACCCCCACCCGGCGTGGGCTACCCGCGGCTCGCCTTCTACGGCTCGATCCGCGGAACCGGCTACCCGTTCATCCTTCCCGACAGCTCGCTCGACTGGGCGGTGATCGACAAGGTGTCGCGCTTCGAGGAGATCATCCTCGACGTGAACCCGGTGTTCCCGTACCGACCCGACGTGCTCACCGCGCTGCGCTCGCGCAACCCGCGAGCGAAGATGCTGGCGTACGTGGTCGGGCAGGCCATCTGGGACGCGCGCGACCGCGATTCGCTCGTGCACTACCCGACGCGCTACCGCCGGATCGTGGACAACAACAACGGACGGCTCTACAGCAAGAAGACCGGTGGCGAGTACTTCGCCGGCAACGTGAACCTGGCCAAGCGCAACGCGGCCGGTGAACTGATCGTGGCCGACTCGCTGGCGCTGCTGTGGCGGGACGTGTCGATCACGCCCGGGATCTGGGACGGCATCTTCTACGACATCCTCTGCGACGAGATGGGCTGGCCGCAGACGAAGGGCGACAGCATCAACTTCATCCGCGCCGGCTACAACTCGTTCCCCGAGTTCAACGCCAGCTGGAGCGAGGCCACCGACAGCATCGCCACGCGCATGCGTCGCTGGGGCGGCGACGACTTCATCATCGTGGGCAACTGCGCGCTCGGGACCAAGTACTCCACGTTCAACGGCTGGATGCGCGAAGGCTTCCCGCGGCAGGGGGGCGGCGACTGGTACTCGAACATGTTCCAGGAGCCGGGCGGCTACATCACCGACGACCGCAACTTCCGCCAGCCGCGGCACAACTACATCTTCAGCTTCCAGGTCGGCTCGGACTACCGCACCTACACGAACGCCCGCATCATGCGGTTCGGGCTCGGCAGCGCCACCATGGGCGACGGCTATGGCGTGTTCGGTGGCTCCGACCGCGACGCATTCCACGCCGACTACCACAACTGGTGGTACGACGAGTACGGCGTCAACCTCGACGGCGGCGGCGTCGCCTCGGAGGATCGCAACCACACGGGCTGGCTCGGCCAGCCGCTCACCGATCTGCAGCAGGTGATCTGGATCGATCCCTCGGTGCCGGACGGCATCACGAATCCCGGCTTCGAGCAGAACCTGACCGGCTGGGGCTTCTCCACGCTGAACGGCAGCACGATCGCCCGCGACGGCCAGGCCTCGGCGCCCACCGGGTTCATCGCGGCTCGTGTCGACGTGCCGAATCCCGACCCGGTCGAGTGGAAGACCACGCTGCGTTCGGCCACGCCGTTCCCGGTGCTGCCGTTCAACACGTACTCGGTGACGTTCTGGGCGCGCGCGACCAGCCCGCGCAACATCCCGGTGGTGCTGGCGCGGTACGACAACCACCAGATGGTCATGAACAAGCGCATCAACCTGACCACCGAGTGGAAGCAGTACCAGGTGCCGTTCCTGATGGAGGACTACGAGGGCGACGCCTCGCTCGAGCTGTACCTGGGCAAGGACGGCGGCTCGGTGTGGTTCGACGACGTGCACCTGCAGCAGGGATCGTCCGTGGTCTACCGCCGCGACTTCCAGAACGGCATCGTGCTCGTGAACCCGTCGCGCACCTCGTACGTCTCGGTGCCGCTCGAGCGGGACTACAAGAAGATCCTCGGTGTGATCGACCCGTACACGAACGACGGTTCGGTGAGCAACGTGATGAGCCTGGCACCGGAGGACGCCCTGTTCCTGATCGGCGACGACGTGCACGCCCCGGCCACCGTGACCGACCTGCGGGCCATCCCGGTGAGGCCCTGACCCCGGGGTCTTCCCCACGTTGTGAAATCCTTGGCCGGGCGCCCTTTGCGGGACGCCCGGCGTGTACTGTCGGGGACCCACGCCCCATCTCAAGAGGTCCGGGCCGCGGGCCGATAACGGCAGGGTTCCCGCATGCGCACCTCCGCACTCGCTCTCGCCGCCGCGTGCCTTCTCGCGGCCTCGCTCGCTCCCTCCGGGGCGCGCGCCCAGGCGTACCCCCGGCTCGGTCTGTACGGCTCCATCTCGGGGAACGGCACGCCGTACCTCGCGACCGGCGGGGCGCTGAACCCGGTGGCGCTCGACCAGGCGGCCCGCTACGACGTCGTGATCCTGGACGTGAACCCGATCACGCCGTACCGGCCCGACATCCTGACGGCGCTTCGCACGCGCAACCCCGACATCCGCGCACTCGCCTACGTGCTCGGCCACGACATCTGGCCGGCGGCCGATCCGGATTCGCTGAACCACTACCCGACGCTGTACCGGCGCACCGTGCGCGACCTCGACGGATTCCTGTACGACCGCGTGACCGGCCAGCTCTACGCCGGCGCGAACGTGAACCTGGCCAAGCGCAACATCAGCGGCCGCTTCGTGGTGGCCGAGGCGCTCGCCGACCTGTTCGTGGACCGCGTGCTCGCGACGGGGGCGTGGGACGGCATCTTCCTGGACGTGTACTGCTCCACGCTGAGCTGGACGCAGGACGGCACGCACCAGATCGACTTCGCGCGCGCCGGCTACGCCAGTTCCGCCGCGTTCGACGCGGCATGGCAGGCGGGCTCCGACACGCTCGCGAACCGGCTGCGCCGCCGCGCGCCGGCGGGCATGGTGCTGGTGGGCAACTGCGCGCAGAGCGCGCACCAGGCGGTGTTCAACGGCTGGATGCGCGAGAACTTCCCGTTCCAGGGCGGTGGCAACTGGTACGAGAACATGCTCGACGGCCAGCACGGCTACTTCGCGGACGACGCGAACTATCGCGCGCCCGCGCACAACTGGATCTTCACCGCGATGCTCGGCGGCACCGGCAGCCAGTACCTGTCCACGAACACGCGCAAGGTGCGCTTCGGGCTCGGCAGCGCCTCGCTCGGCGAGGGGTACGGCGTCTTCGGACCGTCGGACCGCAACGTGCAGACCGCGCCGTACCACGAGTGGTGGTACGACGAGTACGCGGTGAACCTGGCGAACGGCCACTCGTCGACGAGCCTCGCGCACACCGGCTGGCTCGGGCAGCCGCAGGGCCCCGCGTACCAGATGATCTGGGCCGGCTCGAATCCCGACGCGTGCACGAATCCCGGTTTCGAATCGAGCGTCACCACCGGCTGGGCATTCGCGGCGTTCGCGCCCGCCGCGGCCACGCTGACCGCCGACGCGACCACCGCCGCCGTGGGCGGCACGTCCGCGCGGATTTCGGTGACCTCCGCGAGCGCGACCGACTGGCACGTGAGCTTCACGTCGAACGGTCAGATTCCGCTCACGGTGGGGCAGACGTACTCGGCCACGTTCTGGGCGAAGGCTTCGCCCGCCCGCACCGTGCCGGTGATCGCCACGCGCCCCGGCGGTGGCTCGCTCGCCAGCCGCACGATCACGATCGGCCCCGAGTGGAAGCAGTACCAGGTGGTGCTCCAGCCCTCGGCGAACGGCAACTCGTCGCTGCAGTTCTACCTGGCCGCGCAGGCGGGCGACGTGTGGCTGGACGACGTGCACTTCCAGCAGGGCGCCACGAACCTGTACCGGCGCGACTTCACGAACGGCATCGTGCTGGTGAACCCGGCCGACCAGGCGCTGCAGGTGCCGCTGGGGCAGACGTTCCGCCGCCTGCTCGGGCTGGTGGACACGGCGACGAACGACGGTGCCTCGGTGACGCAGGTGACCGTGAACCCCAGCGACGCGCTGTTCCTGCTGCGTTCGACGCTGGCGCCGCCCGACTCGGTGCCGCCCGCGGCGATCCAGGACGCCCACGTCGGGCCCTGACGCCCGACCCGCCGCCGTCCACGCCCGCGTCCGACGCCCGCCTCAGCCTTCGAGGGCCGGGCGCGCCGCGCCGCCAGATCGCGACGGCCGAAGGATTTCCCGCCTTCTCGGGCGGGAGAATCCTGTGCTAGCGTGCCCGCCCGATCTGCGCCCCGGCCGCGCCTCGACCGGCCGTTCGCGCCCCTTCGTCCCTTCAGGATCCGCATGTCCCCGACGCGCTCGTTCGCCCTGGCCTATCGGCTCGGCGCTCTCACCACCACGCTCATGTTCGGTCTCATCGTGGTGGGCTCCGTCGTGCGCACCACCGGCTCCGGCCTGTCGTGCCCGGACTGGCCGCTGTGCCACGGGCGGCTCATCCCGCCGCTCCAGTTCAACATCCTCGTCGAGTGGTTCCACCGGCTGATCGCGCTCCTGGTGAGCCTGCTGCTGGCCGGCACCGTGGCGTGGGTCGCCCTGCGCGCCGAACTGCGCGCCCGGCTCGGGGGGCTCGCCGTGCTGGCCGTGGCGCTGCTGCTGGCGCAGGTGCTGCTGGGCGCGCTGACCGTGTGGAAGCTGCTCGACCCGTCGGTGGTGAGCGGGCATCTCGCGGTCGCGCTGCTGCTGTTCGTGACCATGCTCACGCTCACGCTGATCGCGCACCACGAGTCGCGCCCCGCACCGGCCGTCGCGCGCCCCGCCGGCCTGCTGCCGTGGCTGGTGGCGACGACGGTGGCGATCTACCTGCAGGCCGTGCTCGGCGGCATGGTGAGCACGAACCACGCGAGCCTCGCGTGCCCCGACTGGCCCACGTGCGGCGGCGAGTGGTTCCCGTCCATGCAGGGCCTCGTCGGCCTGCAGATGACGCACCGGTTCGTGGCGTACGCGCTGACGGTGCTGGTGTTCGCCACGGCGTGGCGCGCCCGTCGCGCCGGCGAGCCCGCGGTGCGCTCGCTCGCGATCGTGCTGCCCGTGCTCGTGCTCTTGCAGGTGGGCATCGGCGTGGCGAACGTGCTGATGGGCATCCCCGTGTGGGTGTCCGCGCTGCACCTGGCGAACGCCGCCGCGATGCTGGCGCTGGCGCTGATCTCCACGTTCCGGATCGCCGCGCTGCCTTCGCGGCAGCCCGCGATGGCGGGTGGACCCGCGGCGGTGCGCTCGTGAGCGTGGCGACCCCGGCCGTCGCCCCCGACGTGCGGCGCGTGGCGCTGGCGTGGCTGGAGCTGACGAAGCCGCGCATCGTGATGCTGGTGCTGTTCACCGGCGTGCCCGCGCTGCTGCTGGCCGCGCGCGGCATGCCGTCGGCCGGCGTGTTCTGGGGCGCGCTCGCCGGCATCGCGCTGTCGGCCGCCTCGGCCGCCAGCTTCAACCACTGGTACGACCGCGACATCGACGCGCTCATGCGACGCACGGCCACGCGGCCGCTGCCGGCCGGCGTGCTGCCGCCCGCGAGCGCGCTGGCGCTGGGCTTCGCGCTGGCCGCGCTGTCGTGGCTGGTGCTCACCACCACCGCGAACACGCTCGCGGCGGTTCTCGCGATGGTGAGCATCTTCTACTACGCGGTCGTCTACACGATGTGGCTCAAGCGCCGCACGCCGCAGAACATCGTGATCGGCGGCGGCGCGGGCGCGAGCGCGCCGCTGATCGCGTGGGCCGCCGTGACCGGGCGACTCGAGCTGCCGGCCGTGCTGATGGCGGCGATCGTGTTCTTCTGGACGCCCCCGCACTTCTGGGCGCTGTCGCTGTACCGGCGCGACGACTACGTGCGCGCCGGGCTGCCCATGCTGCCGGTGACGCACGGCGAGCCCGAGACGCGGAAGCAGATCCTGCTCTACTCGCTGGTGCTCGTGCCGGTGACGCTCGCGCTGGTGCCCTCGGGCCTGGTGGGCCCGGTCTACGTGGTGCCGGCCGCGCTGCTGGGCGCGCTGTTCGTGGCCGGGGCCGAGCGCCTGCGTCGCCAGCCCACCACGCCGCACGCGGTGCAGCTGTTCCGCTTCTCGATCCTGTACCTGTTCGCGCTGTTCCTGTGCCTGACGGTGGACGCCGTCTGGCGCTGGGTCGCGTAGGGCGGGAGCGGGGCGGGCGCGCTCACGGCCCGTCGCGGGCGCGCGGGGCGGATCTCGGCTCGCCGCATGCCCCGGAAAGGGTACGGGTCCCGCGAGGCGAACCTCGCGAGACCCGGTTTGGTAGCGGGGGCTGGATTTGAACCAGCGACCTTCGGGTTATGAGCCCGACGAGCTACCAGGCTGCTCCACCCCGCATCAACTTGCTGCGACGCGCCGGAACCTATCCGCCACAGCGGGCACTGTCAAGCGAGGTGGCCGCGGGGCCGCGCCGCCGAACGTGGCGGTCCGTGCGATTCGGGCCGCACCCAGCCCGCATGACCACGCCTTCGCATCGCGGACCGCGTGGTCCGGCCGGGGGCACCGACGCCTGCCCCGCGCGCTCCCACCGGTGAAGTCGCGATGGTGGATGTTGCGTGCCTGCAACGCGCTTAGTACCCTGCCGAGCCCGACCGGGTGGTGTCCGCACGTTCCGCCCTCACAACCCCTTTCCGGAGGTTTCCGTTGATCCGATTCCGGCCCGGAGCCGCCCTGGCCGCCGTCCTGCTGTGCGCCTTCGTGCTGCATGCGGGCCAGGCGCGGGCGGCCGCCGAGATCCACCGCTTGAGCCTCGTGATCTCGGGCATGCCCAGTTCGATCCAGGGTGACGGCTTCAACGACGCGATCGACCGCTACAACCAGACGGTGCTGAATCCGATCCTGTACCAGCCCGTCGACAAGGTCGGGTTCGGCTGGCAGTTCCAGGGCGAGCTGCGGTACTTCGTGCGTCCGAACCTCTCCGTGAACGCGGGCGTTTCGCAGCTCCGCTCGATCAACCGCCGCGAGTTCCTGCCGGCGCTGAACCAGGCCGTGAACGTGCAGGCCGAGTTGATCACGGTGCCGGTGCACCTGGGGGCGTCGTACTACATGCAGCCCTACAACCAGGGCGACTTCCAGGCGCGCGGCTTCTTCGGCGGCGGCCTGATCAGCTACACGCACACGCGCACGAGCATCCAGCAGGTGCTCACGAACCCCGACACCACGCTGATCGAGCGCTTCGGCAGCTCGTTCAAGCTCTCGGGCACGCAGGACGCTCCGGGCTACTACGTGGAAGGCGGCGTGCACATGTTCTTCGCGCTGCGCTACTCGGTGCTCGTGTCGGCGTTCTACCGCAGCGGCGACGTGACGAACCTGATCGACGAGAACACCGGCGCGATCCTGCGCGACCAGCGGGGCGACCCCCTGCACGTGAACGTCAGCGGCATGGGAGCGCGACTGGGGCTGGCGATCGGATTGTAGCGACGCATCGACGCACGACGGGCCGGCTTCCTCGCGGAGGCCGGCCCGTCGTGCGTCCTGGGCGTCAGCGCGCGGCGCTGGAGTCCGGCCGGCCGTCCCGGAAGCGGTAGACGATCTCGCCCGGCTTCGCCATGCCGTGCTCCTCGCGCAACATCGCCTCGGCGTGCTGCTGCCGCGCCTTCGGATCGTCGAGTTGCGATTCGAGCGAGCCGCCTTCGGACTTCACGCGCGCCAGCTCGCGCTGCGAGGCGGCGAGTTCGGCGCGCATGCGGGCGATGCGGAGCACGCTGTGGTCGCTGAAGACGCCCGCGTAGAGAGCCCACGCGATCACGCCCAGAACGACCCAGCCCAGGCGGCGGCGCAGCGGGTGTTCGGGCGGGGCGAACGGCGACGTGATCGAACGACCGAGCACGCGGCCCGTGATGTCGCGGGGCATGGGGCACCTCCCTGTGACGCCGGCAAAGCCGGTGGCGCGCCCCGTTCCGTGGGGCGCGCCCCGTGTGTGGATCAGCCGAGCAGGCGGAACGCCGAGCGGCCGGCGTACTGCGCCGAGCCCTCGAGCTGCTCCTCGATCCGCAGCAGCTGGTTGTACTTCGCGACCCGGTCGGTGCGGCAGAGCGAGCCGGTCTTGATCTGTCCCGCGTTCGTGGCCACCGCCAGGTCGGCGATCGTCACGTCCTCGGTCTCGCCCGAGCGGTGCGAGATGACGGAGGTATACGACGCGCGGTGCGCCATGTCGATGGCGGCGAGCGTCTCGGTGAGCGTACCGATCTGGTTCACCTTGACCAGGATCGAGTTTGCCACGTGCTCGCGAATGCCGCGGGCCAGGCGTTCGACGTTGGTCACGAACAGGTCGTCACCCACGATCTGGATGCGGCTTCCGAGCTTCTGCGTGAGCAGCGCCCAGCCCGCCCAGTCGTCTTCCGCCAGGCCGTCCTCGATGCTCACGATCGGGTAGCGCCCGCACAGGTCGGCGTACCAGTCCACGACCTGCGCCGAGGTCAGCTTCTTGCCGCCCTCGCAGGCCAGAGTGTACGTGCCGCCGTCCTTCTGGAAGATCTCGCTCGACGCCACGTCCAGCGCCAGCGCCACCTGCTCGCCCGGCTTGTAGCCGGCCTTCTCGATGGCCTCGACCAGCACCTTGAGCGCGTCCTCGTTGGACTTGAGGTTCGGCGCGAAGCCGCCCTCGTCGCCCACCGACGTGGACAGGCCCTGCTTCTTCAGCACGCCCGCCAGCGTGTGAAACACCTCGGCGCCCCACCGCAGCGCTTCGCGGAACGTGGGCGCGCCGAGCGGCACGATCATGAACTCCTGCAGATCGACGTTGTTGTCCGCGTGCTTGCCGCCGTTCAGCACGTTCATCATGGGCACCGGCAGCCGGTACGCGTGGACGCCGCCGACGTAGCGGTAGAGCGGCAGCGACATGAAGTTCGCCGCGGCGTGGGCCACGGCCATGGACACGCCGAGGATGGCGTTCGCGCCCAGGCGGCCCTTGTTGGGGGTGCCGTCCAGCTTGATCAGCTGGGCGTCGAGACCCTTCTGGTCCAGCGCGTCCCAGCCCAGCAGGGCGGGGGCGATGGTCTCGTGGACGTTGCGGACGGCGTTCTGGACGCCCTTGCCCTTGTAGCGCTTGGCGTCGCCGTCCCGCAGTTCGACGGCTTCGTGTTCACCAGTGGAGGCGCCGGAGGGGACGATGGCGCGCCCGGTGGCGCCACCCTCCAGCAGGCATTCGACCTCGACCGTCGGATTTCCGCGCGAATCGAGGACTTCACGGGCCCGGAGAGACGAAATGGAAGTCATGCCCGCAGGCTAGGTGGGTGCTTCCGGACGGTCAAGGACCCCGGGCGCCCTTGCACTCCGGCCGGGCAAGAGCCCGGAACGGCCCGATGGGGGCCAATCCGGCCCGGTGTTCCCGGACCGGTTCTTGACCCTTTTAAACGGCCCCACCTAATGTGCCGCCCCATGAAACCCACCCCCGCGTCGATCCGTAAGCGGCCCCACTGAGGGCGGCGAGAGCGTGATCAGCGAGGAGGCCGGACTCGTCCGGCGATGTCTGGCGGGTGACCAGAAGGCCTGCCGGGAACTCGTCCAGCGCTTCCAGCGCCCGGTGTTCTCGATCCTCGTGCGCATGGTCCGTCGTGCCGAGGATGCCGAAGACCTGACCCAGGAGACTTTCGTCAAGATGTTCCGGGCGCTCGACCGGTACGATCCGGAACGCCCGTTCAGTTCCTGGCTGTTCACCATCGCGTCGCGGCTCGCGATCGACCACATCCGGAAGCGCCGGCTCCACACCATCTCGCTGAGCCAGGTGGAGCCCGGCTCGCACGAGGAGCGGACGATCGAGGTCCCCGACGAGGGCCCCGGGCCCGACGTGGTGACTTCGAATCGCGAGGAAGAGAAGATCACGTCGGCGCTCATCGACTCGCTGCCGCCGCACTATCGGATCGTGGTGCTGTTGCGCCACCAGCAGGACCTGTCCTACGAGGAGATCGCCGACACGCTGCAGATGCCGCTCGGCACGGTGAAGGCCCGCATCCACCGCGCACGGGCGCTGCTCAAGGCCCGGATCGAAGGCGACGCCACATGAACCGACATCTCGATCCCGAAACGCTGCAGGACCTGCTCGACGGCGAGCTCGGTCCCGACGAGCGACTGGCGGCGGAAGCGCACATCGCCACATGCGCATCCTGTGCGGCCGAGTGGGCGGGCTTCCGGCGGCTGTTCGGCAGCCTCGAGGCGCTTCCCACCTGGGATCCCGGTCCCGAGTTCACCGAGCGCGTGCTGGCCGCGGTGTTGCCCGAGCTCCCGATCGCGCGCGACGCCCGCCCCGCGTGGTGGCGACCGCTGGCCTGGGCCTATGGCGCCGCGGTGGTGGCGAGCGTCGCGGGACTGGGCATCGCGATGGTGACGCCCTCCGGCCGTTCGGCCTTGCACGAGATCGCGTTCGCGGCCGTGCGATCGGTCGTGTCGTCCACGCTGTTCGTCTTCACCTCGATCAACGACGGTGTGCTGCGCGTGGCCGACAGCGGCCGCTTCTTCGCGTCCGTCGGCGGGCGCCTGACGCCGTTCGGCCGGGCGGTGGTCGAGTTGTTCCAGCAGCCGATGGTGGTCGCCACGGTCTTCGCGGCCCTGGTCACGTGCGGCGCCCTGCTGTGGTGGATGCGGCCGCGCGAGGGACGCTCCTGGAGGGGAATGCAGGATGTCGGTCTCCTGGGTCTCTGAGTCGTCGCGGCGCCGCGCCGTACTCGCGGTGACGGCGGCGCTGCTGCTGGGCGGTTTCGCCGCGCTCGCGGAAGCGCGCACCGTGGCGCGCGCCGTGGTGCAGGACGACAGCGGGCGCGTGGTGAGCCGCGTGCGCGTGTCGGATCGCGGCATCGAAGTGACGCGCGCGAACGGCGACAGCGTGGACGTGACGCTCGACGTGGACTCCCACGATTCGCACGTCGTCGTGGACACCGAGGGCGCCGGCCTCGTGCGGTTGTTCTCCGACGCCCACGTGGGTGAAGACGAGCGCATCGACGGCGACGTGGTGGCGGTGTTCGGCTCCGCGACCGTGGAGGGCGAGGTCACCGGCAACGTGGTGGCGGTGTTCGGCTCGGTGCGGCTCGGCCCCAGGGCGACGGTGGCGGGCGACGCCGTGGCGGTGGTCGGAGGTCTCGACGCGGCCGACGGCTCGCGCGTGACGGGTGACAGCGTCTCGGTGGGGTTCCTGCCGCTCACGCTGGGCCTGCCCGCGCTGCCCGTGGTGCTGGCCACGATCCTGCTGGGCTGGCTCGTGTCGCTGTTCTTCGGATGGATGTTCGGCGTGCTGTTTCCCGAGCGGCTGCAGCGCGTGTCCGAGATGGCGTCGCGTCGCACCGCCGCGTCGCTGGCGCTCGGCATCGCCTCGGGCCCGCTGTTCGTGGTGCTGATGGTGCTGCTCGCGATCACGATCATCGGCGTCGTGCTGGCCGTGCTGCTGCCGTTCGTCAGCGTGGTGCTCGTGTACGCGGGCCAGCTCGCCGCGACGTTCCTGCTCGGCTGCCGGCTCACGCGCCGCCGCCCCGGCGACGGCTCGCCGCTGCCCGCGATGGTGGCCGGGCACACGCTGGTGGCCTCGCTGTTCGCGATCGGCGCCGTGCTCTGGACGCTGCCCGGCGCCGCGCGCACCGTGGCGCTGTTCTTCCACCTGGTGGGCCTGCTGCTGATGTGCGGGCTCGCCTGCATCGGCACCGGCGCGTTCCTGCTCTCGCGCTTCGGCTCGGCGCACCGCCAGCCGGCGCCCGCGCCGGCGCCCGCCGCGGTCGCGCCCGCGCCGCCCGCACCCGCCGTCTGAGTTCCGCGATCGCCGCGGCATTGGGGAAAACCCCCCCCGGCCGCGCGTCGTTTGGGTGAGAGGGCTCCGCCCGCGAGCCGCCGACCGGCGGCGGCCGTTCGCGCCCCGCCGGGACGTGCCCGGGGCACGCGCGCAAGTGGCGGCTCGGACACGATCTGCGGCGGCGCTGCGCGGTGCACGCCCAGGCCACTCCCGGCGCGCGGCGTGGCACGTTCGTGGCGTTGGGGTAGAGGCATGACCGCCTTCGCTCTCTTCCGTCGCCTGTCGCTCGGCCTGGTTGCCACGCTCTTCGCGCTGGCGGCGACGGTGCTCGCCGCGCACGCGAACGAGATGTCGGGCGCGCCGGCGCGCGCCGCGGGCCTGCGCATCGTGGGACCGAAGGAGACGCTCGAGCGATACGGCGAGTGGCGCGGCAGCAAGCTGTGGCTGGTGCTGCCGGGCGGTCTCGAGTTCGAGCTGGTCACGTCGGTCGACGATCCCGCGATCGCGAACCGCGGCGACGGCCAGTTCCACACCTACGACCCGGACGAGGTGCAGCGCGCATTCGACGCCGTCACGTACCCGCGCGCCGGCATCGGCGTGGACGTGCTGGTGCTGCCCTACCCGCGCCGCGCGGGCCTCGAATCCGCCGCCGCGCCGGGCCTGATCCTGCTGTCGCCCGGCACGCGTCCGCTGAGCGCCGAGCACCAGCACGCCGAGGCGGTGCACGAGCTCGGTCACGTCGTGCAGTACCAGCGTCTGCCGGACTCCGACGCGGCCGGCTGGCAGCGCTACCGCGAGCTGCGCGGCATCGAGGACGCGAGCACGTTCTCCTCGTCGGCTCCGCACTCCGACCGTCCGCACGAGATCTTCGCCGAGGACTTCCGCGCGCTGTTCGGCGGCGCGCTCGCGAACTACTCCGGCACCATCGAGAACCCGGACCTCGCGCCGCCGTCGCAGGTGGCGGGGCTCACGGCGTTCCTGCGCGGCCTGTCGGGCGACGCGGCGATGCCCGCCACGCTCGCCGCGTGGCCGAACCCGGCGCGGGGCGCCGTCGCGTTCGCGCGCGCCGGCGAAGCCGTGGCGGTGGATCTCTACGACGTGAGCGGTCGCCGGCTCGCGACGCTCGCTCCCACGGGCGGCGCCGGTGCGGCGAACTGGAGCTGGAACGGTCGCGACGAGAGCGGCCGGCGCGTGACGGGCGTCGTCTTCGCGCGGCCGCGCGACGGCCGGGGCGCGGCGCTGCGGCTCACCCTGCTGCCCTGAGCCGGGGGGCTACGGCCCCGAGGGCACCGTGAAGTCGGGACTGCTGCCGCGCGCGCGCGTGTCGCCGAAGCCCACCACGTTGCGCAACGCGTCGAACACCGAGCGCGGCAGCGCGGTGATCACGCCCGCGCCGGACGCGCGCTGCTCGCGCGCCTCGCCGCTGAGCCAGCCTTCGACCTCCTCGAGATCCTCCACCGACAGCGGCTTCAGCGTGGCGGTGACCACCACGTAGTAGCGCGCACCGGACTCGAGCTGGGATTCGGTGGCCACGGGCAGGCCGATCGGCCGCGACAGCGCCAGTTCGAGCGAGTCGAGCGTGTGCGTGACGAGCCGCGGCGCGCCCGCCCGATCGAGCACGTACGCGTCGTCGGCCACCAGGTAGCGCAGCCGCAGCGACGCATCGAACGACTGCTCGAAGCGGTCGAACCAGCCCCCGCGCCGGCGCCACAGTTCGGCGTGCAGCATCAGTGTCGCCGGCGCCCCGCGCTGCAGCGTGCGTTCGATGCGGGCGTCCAGCGGGTCGCCCAGCCGCACCGTGGCCCAGACGCGCCCGTCCTCCAGGTGCGGCATCGACACGCGGAGCGCGAAGGCGTGCGCGACCGCGACCGCGCCCACCGCGAGCAGCAGCGTGAGCGTGAGCCGGAGGAGGCGGCGCTGTCCGGGAAGCATCGGCGCGCGTCTCAGAAGGGCCGTTGCAGCCGGACGCTGAACACGAAGCTCGCTTCCGGATCCTGGAGGTCGCGCGCCACGTACACGCGCAGGTCGTCGTCGGCCGTGGCGAAGCCGAAACCGCCGTCGGCCGCGAACGCCTGCCGGTTCACGTCCCACGTGTGCTCGGGATTCGCCCACGCGCGGCCCACGTCCACGAACGCGAGCGCCTGCAGGTTCGCGTCCAGGTTCTCGGTGCGGATCGGCCACAGGTCGAGCGACCACTCGGCCTGCGCCATCGCCAGCTGGTCGCCGCGGAACTCGCCGAACGAATGGCCGCGCAGCCCGTCCACGCCGCCGGCCAGGAACTGCTTCTGCCGCGGCAGCGTGCCCGTGGCCGTCACGCCGGCGACGCCGCGCAGCGACAGCGTGCTGCCCGGCGCCAGCCGCACCACGCTGCGCATGTCGGCGAGCGCGCGCGTGAACTCGAAGTCGCCGCCGAGCGAGCCGCCGGCGCGCTCGATCTCGATCCAGTGGTAGAGGCCGCCGCGCGTGCGGTGCGTGTGGTGCGCCAGTCGCTCGCTGCGCACGAGCACGCTGCGCTCCTCGCCGTCGTCGATCGCGGGGTTCTCGCGCAACTCGCGGTCGCGGTGCAGCCACGAGCGCGTGCCCCAGCGCGTGGCCAGCGAGCGGTAGCGGTCGCCGCGCACGTGCACGCTGATCGTGGACAGGTCGGGCACCCGCCAGGCCACGTACGCGCCCACGCCTTCGCGCTCGAAGTAGTCGCGGTAGTCCTGGCGGCCCAGCAGCAGCGCCAGCGTGTTCTCGAGGTCGTCCACCTGCTGCAGGTCGCTGTGATCCGTGCGCCGCACCCAGCTCACGCCTGCCACCAGCCGGCTCGGCGGCGCGAGCGGCTGCTCCGCCTGCACGCCCCACAGCCAGCGCCCGCGGCCGGTGGCGTATTCGACCCGGGCGCCGAAGCGCGGCCGCATCGTGAGCGGCCGCTGCGCCTCCCAGCCGAGTCCCATGCGCAGCGGATCCACGCGGTTGTAGTCCAGCATCAGCGACGCCTGCACGTCCTCGCGGCCCGCGCGCGGGTGGCGCGACAGCCACACCTCGGCGGGCGTCAGCATGCGGTCGCCGAACGGGGCGCGCAGCCACGTGTCCTCGGCTTCCAGCCGCACGTCGGGCGCTTCGACCAGGCGGTCGAGGCTGTCGGCGGGGGAGAAGCGGATGCCCATGGCCGGCGCCGGCGGCAGCGAGTCGGCGGGCGCCAGCTTGAGCGTGTCGGAGGCCGGCGCCTCCGGGAAGTCGCGCGCTTCCAGCCGGACGGGGGCGAGCAGCCGCAGCGCGATCAGGGTGGCGAGGAGCACGTGCGGTTTCACGGAGCCTCCCGGGACGAGACGATGGAACCCACCACGGCTGGCAACGCCGGTGCCATCGCGAAGCGGCCGCCCGGATCCGCGGCGGATCGCGCCCC
>JBGAMH010000092.1:0-15031 GCA_044223135.1 Candidatus Eiseniibacteriota bacterium
ACGCCTGGGCGTTGGAGGCCACGCTCGACCAGGAGTCGTGCGACATGCTGCGCCGCATCCAGGCGCTGCGCGGCCGCGGGGTGTCGCCGCACGACATCGCGGGCGTCATCAAGCGCGCGTTCCGGCTGCTCGAAGACGACCTGCTGATGCGCAAGCTCGGCGCGGGCACCGGTCGGTGCCGGGGCTCGAAGGACCCCTGGTACATCACGCCGGTGGTGATGCGCCTGTGCTGGAAGCGCGACGACGCGCGCTGCACGTTCGTGGGCGCGAACGGCAAGCGCTGCAACGAGACGCACGACCTGCAGTTCGATCACATCATTCCGCCGGATCGCGGCGGCGACGGGTCGCTGGGCAACGTCCGGCTCCGCTGCCGGGCGCACAACCTGCACGCGGCCGAGAAGCTCTACGGGCGGCGCTTCATCCAGAACAAGCGCGAAGAGGCGAAGACCCGGCGCGCGGCGGCGAAGGCGCAGCGCGAGGCCGAGCGCGCCGAACGCGAGCGGCAACGCGCGACCGCCCATGCGGAACGCGCCGCACGCGACGCCGAGCGGGCGCAGCAGCGCGCCGCAGCCGAGGATGCCCGGGCTGCCGCAACAGCCGAACGAGAACGGCATCGCGCCGCAGCGGACGCTGCACGGGCGACACGCGAAGTCGATCGCGCGCACCAGCGCGCCGCAGCCGGCGCTGCCCGCGCCGCCCGCGACGCCGAGCGTGAGCAACAGCGAGCGGCGGCCGAAGCGACGCGGGCGGCTGCGGCCGCGGAGCGAGAGCAACAACGCGCCGCCACGGAAGCCGGGAGAGCCGCTGCCGCCGACGTGAAGGCGCGTATCGACGAACTGGTGCCGCCGTTGCGATCGCTCGGCTGCTCGCTCGAACGAGCGCGACAGGCCGCGGCGAAGGCCGAGGTCATTCCGGATGCGCCGTTCGAGGCGCGGCTGCGGCTGGCCATCCAGAGCCTCGCGCCTCCGGGCACGCGCAAGGTGGCGCCCGACGGCTCGCGAGCCGCATGACGAACGCCGCCGTCGGCGCATCGCCACCAGACGAGCGCGCGTGGGGCGAAGGTCACTTCGCACCCACGCACGCGGTGCTCCCCGCCTGCTACCGCTCCACGCCCGTCAGCAGCACCGCCAGGCGTTCGCCGGCGCCGATGCCGTTGCGCTGGGCCAGGTCGAGCACGCCCGCCAGGCTCGCGGCGCCGGTGGCGTCGGCGCGCACGCCGGCCTCGTGCGCGAGCGCGCGTGCGGCCACCAGCGTCGGTTCGTCCGCCACGATCGGCCAGCCGCCGGTCTCCAGCATGCCTTCCACCACGGCGGCCCAGTCGTACGTCTCGTCGTCCAGGATGCCGTGCGCCACGCTGCGCGGCGCGGTTTCCCACGGCCACATGTGCAGCGGCCGGTGCTCGCGCGCGAACGCCATGGCGGCGCGTACGGCGGCGGCGCTCTCGGGCTGCGCGAGGCGATGCGCCACTTCCGGGTGGCCGGAGCCGTCCTCGGGCGGAATCGTCACGGTGTGGCCCATCTCGTCCATCGCGCGCTCGGCGACACGCGCCCACGCGCGCCGCAGCGGCCACGCGCCTTCGGTCTGCACGGTGTGCAGCTTCGGCAGCTTCGCGATCACGCCGAGGTCGCGCGCTTCGCGCAGCGCCTGGATGCACGCGCTCGCCAGCGCGCCGCCGCCCACCTGCACGAACAGCCGGTCCAGCTCGAGGCCGTCGCGGCGCATCGCGTCGGCCATCTCCCAGCCGAGTGTTTCGCCGCCTTCCACGGTGAGGCCGTTCTCGTTGCCCTGCACACCGAACGGGATCGCGCCGCCGGCGATGGCGTCGTGGAATCCGTGCACGCACGGGTCGCCGGGCACGTCGTCGCGGCGCGGGCACACGGCCACCATGGCGCCGAGCGCGTGCAGGCGCTGCACCACGCGCGGGTCGGCGTCGGTGGGAATGAACACGCGCAGCGGGCGGCGCGAAGCGCGCGCCACCACGGCGGCGGCGAGCGCGGCGTTGCCGCACGAGGCGATCGCCAATCCCCGCTCGTCGCTCTCGCTGCGCTTCACGAGCCCGGTGCGCTCGCTGACTTCCAGGTGCAGTGCGATGCCGAACAGGTGTCGCGCCTTGTGCGAGCCGCCCACGTTGCGCGTCTCGTCCTTCACCCACACTTCGTGCGCGCCGGTGGCGGCGGCCAGCCGCAGCGACGGCGCGAACGGCGTCACCACGAAGCCGGCATGGTCCACGGCGGCCACGGCGCGGTCGAGTTCCTCGACCATCGCCACCCACGCGGCGTCGGTCATGCCGAGCGCGAGGGCGCGCGTGTGGCTGTGCAGCAGGTCGCGATGGCGCACGAACGGCTGCACCGACGGCTCGTGCACGAACTGCACGGCGTCGCGGTTCAGCGTGCGCGCGAGCACGTGGTCGCGGCC
Organism: Candidatus Eiseniibacteriota bacterium; assembly: GCA_044223135.1. Taxonomy (GTDB): domain Bacteria; phylum Eisenbacteria; class RBG-16-71-46; order RBG-16-71-46; family RBG-16-71-46; genus JBGAMH01. The sequence goes on from JBGAMH010000092.1 coordinate 2,416, forward strand.
GTCGGGCACGTTCCGGTGCGGGCACTGGAACGGATACGGGTCGCGCTCCGCGGGCGCGGCGCCGCAGGCGGCGCAGGCGAGTCGGGTGGCGGGGGTCACGACGTCACTCCCGGGGGACGGGTGCGGGCGCACGCGACGTGCACCCGCACCGGGAAGTGACGCGATCTCACAGGCCGTTCAGCGCGCCGGTGCGAGCGTTGAACTCGTCGATCATCGCGTCCCACTGCGGGATCGCGCCGCGCAGGCCGCGCCAGAACGACTGGTCGCGCCGCGCCGTGAACGACTCGATGCTCTCGCCACGCTGCTCCACCCACGTGTAGTAGCCCAGGTTGAAGACGCGCCGACGGTCGGCCTCGGTCATCTCGAGCGTGTGATCCTCCTGCGCGCCGTACAGCCAGTGGCCGAAGGTCTCGGCGGCCGACGCGGCGTCCACCTTGCCGCCGAAGTCGCGCGCGAGCGTGCGCTCGTTCTCGCTGTGGTACATCGCCGCGCCGTCGGTGGCCACGGTGATCACCGCGTCGTCGGGGCCCAGGCCCAGCTTCTTCGCGGTCTTGATCGCGCCGAGCACGTTGCACCAGCTCGACAGTCCGAACGACGCGAGGCCGCCGAGCACGGGCTCGGGCACGCCGCGGCCGCGCAGGAACTCGAGCCCGGCCTTCGTCGAGGCGAGCAGCCCGAGCTGGTCGGTCGCGCGGTCCGACACGGCGACGACGAGGTCGGTGTTCATGACGTTGTGGATGAGCGGCACGTGCTTGTCGCCGATGCCCTGGATGTTGTGCTCGCCGAAACCGTTCTCGAGCAGCGTCGGGCACTCGGTGGGCTCGGCCGCCACGATGCGCGTGCCGTACGCGTCCTTGAGCGCGTCGCCCGCGGCGATCGTGCCCGCGGAGCCGGTGGCCGACACGAACGCGGCCAGCTTGAGCGAGCCGTGCTTCGCGCGCGCGGCCTCGTACACCGCTGCGAGCGCGCGGCCGGTGACGAACCAGTGGCCCAGGTGGTTCCCGTACTCGGAGAACTGGTTCAGGATCACGTTGCCCGGATCCTGCGAGAGCTCGTCGCATTTCTCGTAGATCTCGCGCACGTTGCTCTCGGAGCCCGGCGTGCGAATGATGTCGGAGCCGTCGGTGACCCACTTCTCGAGCCAGCGGAAGCGCTCGGCGCTCATGTTCTCGGGCAGCACGGCCACGCCGCGGCAGCCCATGATGCGCGAGATCGCCACGCCGCCGCGGCAGTAGTTGCCCGTGCTCGGCCACACCGCGCGGTGCGTGCTCGGGTCGAAGCGGCCCGTCACCAGCCGCGGCGCCAGGCACGCGTACGCGGCCAGCACCTTGTGCGCGGTGATCATCGGGAACCGGTCGCCGAATGCCACCAGGATCGGCGCGTCCACGCCGGTGAGGCTCCTGGGCAGCACCACGTGCTCGGGCACCGCGGCGCGGCCCTTGCGCGTGCGGTCGTTCCACCAGTGCACGCGGAACAGGTTCAGCGCGTGCGGGGCGTCGGGCTCGATCGCGGCCAGCGCCCTGGTGATGCCCGCCGGGATCTTCGACGGATCCGCGAGCTGCGCGAACGTGGGCAGCGCGATCTTGTTGTCGCGGAAGCGCTGGATGGCGCGGTCGTACACGCCCTGGTTCGCCATGTTGGTTTCGATCCCGTGCATCGTGGCCGACATCGTCTTCGTCTCCTTTGCCGCGGCGCTCGTGCTAGGAGTTCGCCGCACCCTTTCGTCGCCACTCGCCGGTCTGATCCACCAACTCGTACTTGTCGAGGTGGCGATGGCCCTCGCGAGCCACGAATCGCACACCCTCGAGCAGCGCCTGGAATTCCCGTTCGGTGGTGACCGGCGAGAAGCTCACCCGGACCCAGCCGGGCTTCACGCCGCAGTGGCCCTGTTCGAGCAGCCGCTTGATCCCCTCCGAAACGTCGTGGTCGATGTTGAGCAACTCGTGTCCGTAGGAGCCGGCGCACATGCAGCCGCCGCGCACCTGGACACCGAAATAGTCGTTGAGCAGCGCCACCGCGAAGTTGTGATGCAGGCCGCGGAAGATCATGGACACCACGCCGAGCCGCTCGGCCTCGAGGTTGCCCAGGATCTCGATGCCGCCCTCGTTCACCCACTCGCCCACCGCGCGCTCCATGTACTCCAGCTCCACGCGCCGCGTGCGCGCCGCTCCGATGGACGCCTTCAGGTCGAACGCGAGCCCCGCCTGGATGCTGCCCACGATCGGCGGCGTGCCGCCCGTTTCGCGGTGCGACGTGTCGCGCAGGTACACGTGTTCGGTGGGCGACGTGTACAGCACCGTGCCGCCGCCCGGCTCGCTGGGCACGCGGTTGGCGAACAGCCCGCGGCGCGCCACCAGCAGCCCCGGCGTGCGCGGCCCACCCAGGAACTTGTGCACCGACAGGAAGACCGCGTCGAGAGCGGCGTCCGGGTCGGGCGTGCCGTCGGCGCGGCGCGGGTTCATGTCGATGTCCACGTACGGCCCCGAAGCCGCGTAATCGAAGAACGCCAGCGCGTCGTGGCGGTGCAGCACGCGCGCGAGTTCGTGGCAGTCGTTGCGGATGCCCGTCACGTTGGACGCCGCCGAGAACGTGCCGATCTTGAGCGCGCGGTGCGCGTACTTGTGCAGCTTCGCGTCGAGGTCGGCCGCCGAGATGCGGCCCGCGTCGTCGAAGTCCACCGTCACCGTTTCGGCGATGGTCTCGCGCCACGTGATGTCGTTGCTGTGGTGCTCCATCGAGCTGCGGAACACCACCGGCCGCTCGCTGTCGGGAATCAGGCGCGACAGGTGGAACTGGTCCTCGAGCCCGCTCGGGATGCGCAGGCTCATCACCTGGATCATGCGGTTGACCGCCGCCGTCGAACCCGAGCCCACCGGCAGCACCACGCCGTCGGGGCCCGCGTTGAGGTAGCCCGCGATACGGCGGAAGGCGCGCTCGTACCAGTGCGTCATCATGCGGCCGGTCGTGGACGTCTCGGTATGCGTGTTCGCCATGAACGGCAGCACGCGCGTGTTGAGCGCGTCCTCGACCTCGCGATGGAAGCGGCCCGACGCGATGTAGTCGAAGTAGAGCAGCGGCTTCTCGCCCTCCGGCGTGGTCACGCGGGCGTCCGACCCGATCACGCCGCGCCGCACGTGGTCGAGGAAAGCCGCTTCCTCGGCCGCGTCGTGCGTCACGACGGGCTGCATCAACGTTTCGCCGTCCAGCGAGACCAGCGGGGCGAACGTGGTGACGGGCATGGGCTTCCTCCTGGCGGGGGACGCGCGGAAGTGGGATGGCGACGCGCTCCGCCGCGAAGTGGCGGCGGAACGCGAGCAGAGCCTATCCCGCGCGAACGGGGCGCGGCAACGCGAAGCCGTGTCTCCGAAGGGAGAGCGCCACGCCCGCGAGCCCGCGATCAACCGCGCCCCTCAGTCGAGCGGCGCCTTCCTCGCCAGCGTCGCCACGAAGCACGTGGACACGCGGTTGAACGGGTGGTCTTCCCAGCCGTCCTCGAACAGCGCGGTGATCACCAGGCCAGCGTCGGTCTGGCCGCCGATCTGGTCCTGCAGCGTGTGGCCGAACTCCAGCGGTTCGCCCTTCGCCTGCTTCGCGGCGAGCGCCTCGGGACTGCGCAGCGCGGGATCGACGAACGGAATCGAGAAGCGCACGTTGAACTCGCCGCGGTCGTACTCGGCCTCGTCGAACAGGAACATCAGGGGGTTGCAGAAGCCCGCGACCAGCCGGCCGCCGGGGCGCAGCACGCGCGCGCACTCGCGCCACACGGGGCGCACGTCGGGTACGAACAGGTTGCTCACGGGATGGAAGATCAGGTCGAAGCTCGCGTCGGCGAAGCGCGACAGGTCGCGCATGTCGCCCAGTTCCAGCCGCATCGACAGCCCTTCGCGCTCGGCCACCTCGCGGTCGCGCGCGAGCATCGCGGGCGAGTTGTCGAGCGTGGTTACGCGTGCGCCCGCGGCGGCCAGGATCGGCGCCTGCTGGCCACCGCCCGACGCCAGCGCCAGCACGTCACGGCCGGCCACGTCGCCGAACCACTCGCGCGGCACGGGCTTCACCGGCGTCAGCACCACCGACCAGTCGCCGCGCCGTGCGCGCGCGACCTCTTCGGCGCTCACCGGCACGCTCCAGCGATTGCCCTGCTCGACCTGCTTGTCCCACGCGGCCCGGTTGTGTGCGGGAACGTCCATGGCGATTCCTCGTCTTCGTGAGTGTGTTCGTCGTGCGGCACCCCGGCGCCGATTGCCGCGCCGGGGAGTGCGAGCCCGATCGCGGGCGCTCCGCGCCGTTCTCCGGCCGGGGACGCGAGCGCTCCCGCCCTGCCGACGCGCGGGGCATCCTACGCCACGCTCCGCTGGCATGCTTCGCGCAGTAGAGCCGTCGAAACCTCGTCTATTCCGGAGGTTCCGCACCGTCCGCCCCGCGCGGGCCGTGCCGGACAAGGCCTTCGTGACCGCCAGCCGATTCGTGCTGCCCGGCGGTGGCGAAGCATTTCTGCCAATCCGGCACCGGCTCTGACAGCGGGGTCATGGAGGATCCCTTGAATCCCGTTCCGACGCCCGCACCTTCGGCTGGTTCCGCCCGCGGGCCCGTGCCTTCCCATGAGCCGCCCACGCTGGTCGCCATGGGCGGCAACTCGCTGCTCGATCCCAAGCTCCCGCCCACGGTGGAGAACCAGTTCGCCGTCACCCAGCGCGCCGTGATTCCCGTGGCCGACCTGATCGCCCGCGGCATGCACCTGGTGCTCACGCACGGCAACGGCCCGCAGGTGGGCTTCATGCAGCTGCGCGTGGAGATGTCGAAGCAGCACATCCACGAAGTGCCGCTCGACTCGCTGGTGGCCGACTCGCAGGGCGCGATCGGCTACATGATCCAGCGCGACCTGCGCGAAGAGCTGCGCCGTCGCGGGCTCACCGCCGAAGTGGCCACCATCGTCACCGAGGTGGAGGTGGACCCGAAGGACCGCGCGTTCCAGGAGCCCACGAAGCCGATCGGCAAGTTCTACTCGGCCGACGAGGCCGCACAGCTCATGAAGGACCGCGGCTGGCCGATGGTGGAGGACTCGCACCGCGGCTGGCGCCGCGTGGTGCCGAGCCCCTCGCCCATCTCGATCGTGCAGCTGGAAACCGTGAAGCGCCTGGTCGAGGCCGGCGTCACGGTGATCGCGTGCGGCGGCGGCGGCATCCCGGTGATGCGGGACGACACGGGCCACATCCGCGGGCTCGAGGCCGTGATCGACAAGGACCGCGCGAGCGCGCTGCTCGCGCTGCAGCTGGGCTGCAGGCGCATGGTGATCACCACCGGCGTGGACGCCATCTACCGCGACTACCTGACCGACAAGCGCACGCCGCTGCGCGAGGTCACGGTGAACGAACTGCTGCGCATGAACGAAGCGAACCCGTTCCCGCCCGGAAGCATGGGCCCCAAGGTCGAAGCCGCGATCCACTTCCTGCAGCGCGGCGGAGACGAGGTCATCGTCTGCCACCCCGATGCGCTGAGCGAGGCCCTCGAAGGCCGCGCGGGTACGCGCATTCGCAAGGATCCCGCATGAGCCACATGAACACGTCGAACCTGCCCGAGATCAACCGCGACCGCGTGGCCAGCCTGTACGGTCGCAGCCTGCTCATCACGCGCGAGTGGACCACGCCCGAGATCGACGCGCTGCTGGCCGTGGCGTCGCACTTCGAAGCCGCCGACCGCGCGGGCCGCTCCACGGCGCTGCTGCCGAACGAGCTGGCGTACGCGATGTTCTTCGACAACTCCACGCGCACGAAGTCGGCGTGGGCCGGCGCGTCGAGCCGCCTGGGCATGCGCCCGGTCATCGTGGACGGCAGCAGCACGCAGGTGGAGCACGGCGAGACGGCCGAAGAGACCGGCGCCATGCTGGGCATGAACTCGCACGCGATGGGCGTGCGGCACGACCTGATCCTGGGCGCGGGCAACACGTTCATGCGCTCGGTGAAGGCCGGCATCGACGACTACCTGTCCGCCACCAGGGACCCGCGCAAGGTGCCGGTGGTGAACCTGCAGTGCGACATCGACCACCCCACGCAGACGCTGGCCGACCTGATGTGGCTGCGCGAGCGGTTCCCGGGCGGGCTCAAGGGCAAGAAGATCGCGGTCACGTGGGCGTACTCGCCGAGCTACGCCAAGCCGCTGTCGGTGCCGCAGGGCCTGGCCATGCTGATGACGCGCGAAGGCGCCGAGGTGCAGCTGGCGCACCCGCCGGGCTACCGGCTGATGGACGACACGCTGGCCGCCGCCGAGAAGCACGCGAAGGAATCCGGCGGCTCGTTCCAGATGGTCGAATCGATGGACGACGCGTTCCGCAACGCCGACGTCGTGTACCCCAAGAGCTGGGGCCCGTACGACCTCATGCTGGAGCGCGTGGAAGCGAACAACGCGCGCGACAAGGCGCGCATGGGCGACATCGAGCGCCGCGCACTGGAGCGCAACGCGTCGCACAAGGACTGGATCTGCGACGAGCGCCGCATGGGCCTCACCCGGGGCGGCGACGCGCTGTACATGCACTGCCTGCCGGCCGACATCGGCGACGAAGTGACGCCGGGCGTGATGGCCAAGCACCGCATCAACGTGGCGCGCCAGGCGAACAAGAAGGTGTACGTGATCATGGCGCTGCTGGCCGTGGCCAAGGTGCCCGACCTGGTGAAGCGGCTGGAGGACCTCGAGCGATGAGCGCCACCACCACGAACCTCGACGCCCGGATCGCGGCGCTGGCCGAGCGCGACCTGCCGCTGGCGGTGAAGGTGCTCGTCGAGGCCATCCGGATTCCCGCCGACCACGTGGACAAGCCGGCCGACCAGGGCGGCGATCCGCAGTGCGGCCTGAGCAACCACGAAGGCCCGCGGCTCGAGTACCTGCGCAAGGTGATCGTCGAGGTCGGCGCGGTGGCGCACCCCGACGACGTCGGCTTCGACGCGTTCGGCAACCTGTACTGGACGCTCGAAGACAGGACCGACGGCGTGCCGCGCGAGCAGAAGCGCGTGATTTACCTGGACGGCCACGTCGACACGGTGAAGCCGCTGCGCGAGCAGTGGCTGGCGAACACGGGCGGCCTGCACCCGCACCTCGGCCTGGTGGACGCGAGCAAGCTCAAGCGCGAGTGGATGCGCAACGAACTCGGCTGGCTGCCGCCCGACGCGGAGTGGAACCAGTTGATCTTCGGCCGCGGCTCCGCCGACCAGCTGGGCGGTGTCGTGTCGCAGATCTTCGCGTCGCGCATCCTCCACGAGCTGCGCGGCGAGGGCGCGCTGAAGGGCGTCATCTGGCGCGGCTACGCGACCGTCGCCGAAGAGGACAACGACGGCGGCGGCCCGCTGTACCTGACGCGCAAGGTGCTGCCGGGCGCGCCGGCCGACATGATCCCCGACGTGGTCATCCTCACCGACTCGACGGGCGACGCGAAGAAGGGCGCGCTCGGCATCTACCGCGGCCAGCGCGGGCGCATGCAGATCGAGGTCGTGGTGCAGGGCAAGAGCTGCCACGGCTCGATGCCGTGGGAAGGCCGCAACCCTCTGGAGGCGGGCGGCGCGATCCTGGCCGAGGCCGCCGCCAAGTACGAGAAGGGCGAGGGCTTCCTGTCGGATCCGTTCCTCGGCCCCGGCACGCGCACCGCGAGCTGGGCGCAGCTCGACACGCCGAGCGACTGCGCCGTGCCCGAGAAGTTCACGTTCCGCTTCGACCGCCGCCTCACCGTGGGCGAGACGCCCGACGCGGCCGTGGCCGCGATCGACGCGCTCGAGTCGGTGAAGGCCGCGCGCGCGAAGGGCTTCACGGTCACGGTGAGCGTACCCACGTACGACCAGCTCACGTGGCGCGGCTTCAAGCCCGGCAACCCGCAGATCTACATGGGCTGGGCGACGCCCGAGGAACACCCCGCGATCCAGGCCGCCGTGGCGGCGTGGCGCGCGTCGGTGACGCCGTACGTGAAGGAGGCGAACGAGCAGGGCGGCTCGATGCGCAAGGAGCCGCGCGTGGACCGCTGGGTGTTCAGCACCGACGGCGTGGGCTGGCCCGTGCCGAAGACGCTGCCGCACCTCACCGTGCCCGCCGGCAAGCGCTGGGTGGACGCGGGCGAGTACACGCACGCCGCCATGTTCGGCATGGGCACCGGCATCGAGCAGAACACGCACAAGATCGGCGAGGCGCTGGACACGCGCGAGCTGCAGCACGCGATCGCGTTCCTGGCGCGCTACCCCGGGATGCTCGTGAACGCGAAGTGGTGAACCGGCGCGCGAGCGCCGAAACGAAGAGGCCCCGCACGGAGCATCGTGCGGGGCTTCGTGCTTTCGGGATGCCACTGTCCGCGCGGGCGGGCGTTCGCGTACGCTGCGTGCACGCCGCGCACCGCCCGCATCGTCGGATCTGGCCCGGAGCACGCACCATGATCGCGAAGGTCGTCGAAGCCACGCCCCTTCCTGGCCATCGCCTCCGACTCCGTTTCGACGACGGCTTCACGGGCGAAGTGGACGTCGCCACGCTGGTGCCGTTCGAGGGCTGCTTCGCGGCGCTCGCGGACCCCGAGTACTTCGCGCGCGTGCGCGTGAACGCGGACACCGGCACGATCGAGTGGCCGAACGGGGCCGACATCGATCCGTTCGTGCTGCGCCAGAACGCGCGCTGAGCGCGACCGCCCGCGCAACCCGCTGCGATCGCGGTGCGGCCGCCGTCCCGCTCTCCCGCCGTGCACCGTGGCACGCTCCGCGGCCCCGCGCATGCTTCGCGCCGCGCCCGCGACTTCGCGCTTGCCCCCGCCCACCGAAGGTCGAGAATCCCGCGCGAATCCACAGCGAGGAGTCGAGACGCGCACACTCGCGCGCCCCGTGCGTTCACCCGCAACGAGGGAGGATTCGATCCATGCGCCACGCGTACCGGTTGGCCGCTGCACTGATGCTGGCGGTGATGTTGCCCGCCGCGTTCGCCCACGCCGGCGATTCCACGGTCAAGGGACCGATCGTCGTCGCCCCCACTCCGGGCGAAGTGATCCTGTCGCCGCCCGTGCTGACGATCTCGTTCCCGGACCAGTCGAACCTGCACAACATGGGCATCGCCTCCGACGGGTTCTTCTACTACACCTGCGACGGCGGCAACGCGGCCGCCGGGCGCATCAGCACTTTCGACCTGTCCGGCAACCTGGTCCGCCGCGTCGCGTGCAACCTGGACATGCGCGCGCTGCTCTGGAACCGCGCCGACGGGCTGCTGTACGCGAAGACCTTCGAGGGCGACCTCTGGCGCGTGGACCCGGTCACCGGTGGCGCGTCGCTCGTGCATGCGGGCATGTTCGCCTTCGCGCAGAGCTCGCCGGCGATCACCTCGAACGGGCTCACGATCCTGGAGCACGAGTCGGGCCTGATCCGCTTCCTGGACTTCGCCAGCGGCGCGCTGCTGAACACGATGACCGGCTTCGCCTACGGCGGATATCCCTCGAACGAGGCCGTGGGCGTGAGCGACAACCGCATCTACACGTGGGACGGCAACATGACGTCCGTGTACGACTTCGCGGGCAACCTGATCGAGTCCTACGTGATGCCGCAGGGCGACTACGGCTTCTCGCTCAAGTTCGTGAACGGGCTGCTGTTCACGTCGACCGATGGCTACAGCGGCGTCGGCACGTGGTACGGCTGGAACGTGGGCGCGGTGGTCGACGCGCGCACGCACAGCTGGGGCGCGTTGAAGGCGCTGTACCGCTGATCTCCCCACGCCGCGCGACGGCCGCCCGGTTTCGCCCGGGCGGCCGTCGTCGTGCGCGGCGGATGCATCGACGCGCGGCGGCTACCGCCCCCGCTCGTAGCGCACCTGCCCGGGCTCGCGGCCGGCGCCCGCGCGCAGGAAGCCCGCGCGCCGCAGCGCCGCCACCGACGCTGCGTTCTCGTCGGTGGTGTGCGCGATCACGCGCGTGGTGCGCTCGTCGGCGAACGCGCGCGACAGCAGCGCTTCGATCATCTCGGTGGCGTAGCCGTTGCCGCGATGCTCGGGCGCCACCGAGTAGCCGATTTCCACGGTGCCGTCCGCGGCCGGCGGGCCGAAGAAGCCCGCCGAGCCCACGAGCGTGGCCACCGGCGCGCCCTCCGGGCGGCGCACCGCGTACCAGCCGTACCAGCCCACCGCGTGCTCGCCGTCCTCGATCAGGCGCTGGCGGAAGAAGCGGATCGCGTCGGCGTCGTACTCGCCCGCCGGCCAGCTCGCGGGCACCACGGCGTCGAGCACCGCGGCGAGCGCTTCGGGCCCCTCCAGCTCGGCGTCCAGGTGCACGAGCGTGGCGGCGTGCAGGTCGAGCCGCGCGGTGGTGATCACGCGCACGCGAGCCCGGGCGTCAGCGGCCATAGCTCACACTCGGGTGCAGCACCGCCAGCAGCACGTCGAGCACGCGCGGCACCAGCCGGGGGAACACGTTCCACGCCACGAACAGGCCCGCGATCGCCAGCATGCCGCTGGCGCCGCGCAGCAGGCGCGCCACCGGCGGCAGCACCAGCCCGATCGCCGTCGCGCCGTCCAGCGGCGGCAGCGGGATCAGGTTGAACACCGCGAGCAGCAGGTTCAGCGACAGCATCACCGACAGCGCGGTGGCGGCCACGCCCCACGCGCCGTCGGGCGCCGCCACCAGTCGCGACAGGCCGACGGTCTCGGGAATGCCGAACGCCGACGTGGCGAGCCCCACCTTGAGCAGCGCGAACGCCACCAGCGCCAGCAGCAGGTTCGCGCCAGGCCCGGCGGCGGCCATCCACGCCGCGCGCCGCGGATGCGCTTCGGCCCACGCGGGGTCGTATGGCGCGCTCGCCCAGCCCATGGCCCAGCCCGACGTGAGGCTGGTGATCAGCGGCACGATCAGCATGCCCACGGGCTCGCGGCGGATGTGCGCGATCGGGTTCAGCGACACCTGCCCGCCGCGATACGCGGTGAGATCGCCGCCGAGCATGGCGGCCCACGCGTGCGCGGCTTCGTGGAACGTGGTGGAGATCAGGAACGCCGGGAACCAGTAGAGGATTCCCGTGAGGTTCATGTCGGACACGAGGGGGGTCTCCGGATCGAAGGGACGAGCGCGCGCGCAGTGTCGCATCCCGGAGGCCGCGCGGCGAGGACGCAGTGCCCGGCACGCGATCGCCCGCCGCTGGCCGCGCGGCGAGGACGCAGTGCCCGGCACGCGATCGCCCGCCGCTCCGGGCGAAGCGGCGGGCGATCGAGCGGGTGGATTCGCGCTACGGCAGCACCATCACCTTGCGAGTCGCACGGTCCGCGCCCGCCGACAGCCGCGCCAGGTACACGCCGGCCGGCAGCGCGCGCGCGTCGAGCACCGCCTGGTGGGCGCCGGCGGGCAGCACCGCGTCGTCCAGTAGCGTGGCCACGCGCCGCCCGGCCAGGTCGAACAGGCGCAGCGACACGCGCGATGCCGACGGCAGCGCGAAGCGGAACGTGGACCGGCCGCGCACGGGATTGGGCCCCGCGGCCAGCTCGAGCGCGGCCACCGCGCCGGGCGTGCCGGCATCCACCGCCAGGCCCGGCACCGCGAAGCTGGCGTAGTGAGGACGAATCACGCCGGTCGGCAGCGCGAAGTCGCCGCTCACGTACACGTTCTGGCCCGAGACGTGGAATGCCACCGGGTCGCCCACGCCCACGGCGAACAGCGGCGAGGGGTCCCACGCGTCGGCGCCGGCCGTGGCGCGATCGAGCGACGCGATCGAACGGCGCGACTGCCCGCCGATCGTCGTGAACGCGCCGCCCACCAGCAGGCGGCTGCCGCTCGCGGCCAGCGACGACACCGCGCCGTTCGGGCTCGCGTTCCACGGCTGCGGCGTGCCCGTTTCGGCGTCGTACGCGCCGAGGCCGAACTGGTACTCGCCGTTGCCCGCCGACAGCATCGCGTTGCCGCCGATGTACACGGTCGCGCCGTCCGCGGCGATCGCGTAGACGGGGCCCGTCGCGCCCACGTTGTACGACCGGGGCGCCCCGGTGGCCGGGTCGAGCGCGCCGACGCGGTTGCGCGCCTGCGCGTCGAGCGTCGTGAACTCGCCCACCGCGACGAGCGACGATCCGGCGCGCGCCAGGCCGCGCACGGGGGCGTTCGCGCTCTTCGACCACACCGTGGCGGCCGTGATCGCGTCGAACGCGGCGACCTGCCCCGGGAACCCGGACGTGGACGCGGCGTACACGCGGCCGTCGGCCACCACGATCGACTCCACCGACGAGCCGCCCACGACGGGAATCCAGTCGGCGACGAAGCCGGTGGTCGCGTCGACGGCGGCCAGCACGTTGCGCGGGATGCCGCCGATGAACTGGAAGCGCCCGCCCACGTAGAGCCGCCCGCCGCTCACCGCGAGCGCGTTCACCTGGTTGGGGAAGCCGTTCGCGAGGCCCGCGTTCCACGCGGTGGCGGCGCCGGTCGTGGCGTCGAGCGCGGCGAGGCAGCTGCGCGAGCGGCCACCGAAGCTGCGTCCCGTGCCGCACATCATCACCGCCGCGCCGTCGGCGACCATCGCGGTCACGCCGCCGTCGGAGCCCACCGCCCACGTGGACGGCACGCCCGTCGTGGCGTCGAGCGCGAGCGGGCCCGAGCGCGTCAGCGCGCCCACGTGCGTGTAGCCGCCGGTCACGTACACCGACG
>JBGAMH010000093.1:0-15134 GCA_044223135.1 Candidatus Eiseniibacteriota bacterium
GTGCGCGGCCAGCTCTCGCGGCGCGCGAGCTTCGCCAGCTGCACGACCTCGTGGATCACCTCTTCGCCGTCGCCGATCACGAACGCGTCGATGAACTCGGCCATCGGCTCGGGGCTGAACGCCTGCGCGCCGCCGGCGATCACCAGCGCGTGCCGCTCGTCGCGGTCGCGCGCGTGCAGCGGCAGCCCGGCCAGCTCCAGCATCATCAGCACGTTCGTGTACTGCAGTTCGTACTGCAGCGAGAAGCCCAGTACGTCGAACCGGTCGGCCGGCGTGTGCGAATCCAGCGAGAACAGCGGGATACCGAGACGTCGCATCTCGGTCTCCGCGTCGGGCCACGGCGCGAACGTCATCTCGGCCGCGCAGTCCGGCCGGTTGTTCAGCACGTTGTGGATGATCCGCAGCCCGAGGTTCGAGAGCCCGATCTCGTAGGCGTCGGGGAACGCGAGCAACACGCGGACCTCGGCCTCGTCCAGGGGCTTGCGCGGCACGTGCAGCGCGTTGCCGAGGTAGCGGTTCGGCTTCGAAACGCGAGGCAGAAGCTGATGCTCGATGAGTTCCGAAACCGAAACGGTCATGCCGCGTGATCTCGTTTGTGCAGAGCCGAACCCGGTCGGCGGTGCACACACGCCGCGCGGGGCTTGATCCGGAATGGCGGCCGGCTCACGGGTGAACCGACCGGACGGGCAGGCAAGCTACCATGCGGGGGGCCGTTCTCCAACCGCAGGAAAGCGGCCAAAACCATGTGCGACAGGGTGGTCGGACGCGCTGGACCTTCTGCTATAGTGCGCCACGGTCCGTTCATTCACGTTCCGGCGAGGCTCGACCATGAAGGTCACTGACCGGCAGTACTTCGCGCTCAAGCGCCTGCACTCGCTCACCGGAGTGGTTCCGATCGGTCTGTTCCTGATCGAACACTTCCTGACGAATTCCTTCGCCGTCCAGGGCCCCGCGGCTTTCGACAAGGCGGCCGGCGACCTCGCGGCCCTGCCCTACGTCGTGCTGATCGAGGCGTTCGGCATCTGGCTGCCGATCCTGCTGCACATGGTCCTCGGCGTGGTGATCGCCACGACCGGGCAGGCCACGGTCGGCAAGCACGGCTACGCGCGCAACTGGCAGTACATGCTGCAGCGCGCGTCGGGGCTCTTCCTGGTGCTGTTCCTCGTCTACCACACGTGGAGCACGCGCTTCAGCGGCGAGTACCTGAACTCCGTCAGCGCCTACGACTTCGTCCGCGAGCACCTGTCGCACCCGGCGGTGTTCGTCTTCTACGCGCTCGGCCTGACGTCCGCCAGCTTCCACTTCGGCAACGGCCTGTTCGGCTTCGCGATCCACTGGGGCATCGCCACCGGCCGCGAGGCGCAGCGCAACGCCGCCCGCTTCGGGCTGGCGGTGTTCGTGGTGCTGTCGCTCGTGGGCCTGAACGGACTGCTCGGATTCGTGGGCAAGGGATTGAACATCTTCCAAAAGCCGCACGCGCAGCACTCGTCGGTGGTCTTCGAGGGAGGGCAGCACTGATGGCCGAGCCGCGCGTTTCCGTGATCGGAGGCGGACTGGCCGGCCTGATGGCGACCATCAAGATCGCCGAGGCCGGTGTGCCGGTGGACCTGTTCTCGATCGTGCCCGTGAAGCGCTCGCATTCGGTGTGCGCGCAGGGCGGGATCAACGGCGCCGTGAACGTGAAGGGCGAGAACGATTCGCCCGAGATCCACTTCGTGGACTCGTGCCGCGGCGGCGACTTCCTGGCGAACCAGCCGCCCGTGAAGGGCATGTGCTACGCCGCGCCGGGGATCATCTACCTGTTCGACCGCATGGGCGTGACGTTCAACCGCACCGCCGAGGGCCTGCTCGACTTCCGCCGCTTCGGCGGCACGCTGCACCACCGCACCGCGTTCGCGGGCGCCACCACCGGGCAGCAGCTGCTGTACGCGCTCGACGAGCAGGTGCGCCGCCACGAGGCCGCCGGGCTGGTGCAGAAGTACGAGGGCTGGGAGTTCGTCGGGCTCGTGCGCGACGACTCCGGCCGCTGCGTGGGCCACGTCTCGCTGGACCAGCGCACCATGAAGCCGAAGGCGTTCCGCGCCGACGCGACCATGCTGGCCACCGGAGGGCCGGGCCTGCTGTTCGGCAAGAGCACGAACTCCATCATCAACTCGGGCGCCGCCGCCGCCGCCGCGTACATGGAAGGCGTCACGTACGCGAACGGCGAGTTCATCCAGATCCACCCCACCGCGATTCCCGGCGCCGACAAGCTGCGGCTGATGAGCGAGTCCGCGCGCGGCGAGGGCGGGCGCGTGTGGGTGCCTCGCCAGCAGGGCGACAAGCGCCCCGCGAAGTCGATCCCCGAGGCCGACCGCTGGTACTTCCTCGAAGAGAAGTATCCGAAGTACCGCAACCTCGTTCCGCGCGACGTGGCGAGCCGCGAGATCCACCACGTGTGCGTGAACCTCGGCCTGGGCGTGGACGGCCAGATGTGCGTCTACCTGGACCTCACGCACATCCCGCGCGAGATGCTCGACAAGAAGCTCGGCGGCATCATGGAGATCTACGAGAAGTTCACGGGCGACGATCCGCGCGACGAGCCCATGAAGATCTTCCCCGCCGTGCACTACTCCATGGGCGGCCTCTGGTGCGACTACGAGCGCACCGCGGACGGCTTCGTGGACCTGGCCAGCGCGAAGAACCAGATGACCGACGTGCCGGGCCTGTACGCGATCGGCGAGGTCGACTACCAGTACCACGGTGCGAACCGGCTGGGTGCGAACTCGCTGCTGTCGTGCGTGTACGCCGGCCAGATCGGCGGCCCGGCGGCGGTGAAGTGGGCGCAGAACCAGGCGAAGGCGTCGGCCGAGACGCCGGCCTCCGTGTTCGAGGCCGCCGAGGCGAAGTGGGTCGCACGCTACGCCGACCTGGCGAAGAAGGACGGTCCCGAGAACCCGTACGTGCTGCTCGACGAGCTCGGCAAGGTCATGCTCGAGAACGTGACGATCGTGCGCGAGAACGCCAGGCTGCGCGAGACCGACGCCAAGATCCAGGAGCTGCAGGACCGCTGGCAGCGCGCCAGCATCCTGGACGACGGCCAGTGGTCCAACGCGCCGCTGTCGTTCATGAACCAGTTCTGGAACATGCTGCACCTGGCGCGCGTGGTCACGCTGGGCGCGCTCGCCCGCGACGAGAGCCGCGGCGCGCACTACAAGCCCGAGTTCCCCAACCGCGACGACGAGAAGTGGATGAAGACCACGCGGGCGACGTTCACACCCGGCGGCCCGAAGTTCAGCTACGAGCCCATCGACGTGTCGCTCTGCAAGCCGGTCGCACGAAAGTACGATTAGGAGACCTCCCACATGTCCCGCCAGACGATCGAACTGCGCATCAAGCGACAGGACTCGCCCACGGCGTCGTCACGTTGGGAGGAGTTCTCGATTCCGTACCAGCCGAACATGAACGTGATCTCGTGCCTCATGGAGATCCGCAAGAAGCCGGTGACGAAGCAGGGCCAGAAGACGACCCCGGTCAACTGGGAGTCGTCCTGCCTCGAAGAGGTGTGCGGCGCCTGCACGATGCTGATCAACGGCAAGCCGCGGCAGAGCTGCACGGCGCTCGTGGACCACTTCGAGGGCGTGATCACGCTGGAGCCGCTCACCAAGTTCCCGGTGCTGCGCGACCTGCAGGTGGAGCGTCGGCCGATGTTCGACGCGCTCAAGCAGGTGAAGGCGTGGGTGCCCATCGACGGCACCTACGACCTCGGCCCGGGGCCGAAGCTGTCGGCGGCCGAAGCCGAGTTGAACTACGCCTTCTCGCGCTGCATGACGTGCGGGTGCTGCATGGAGGTGTGCCCGCAGTACAACACGCACAGCGACTTCATCGGCCCCGCCCCGCTCGCGCAGGTGCGGCTGTTCAACGCACACCCGACGGGTCGCATGAACGCCTCCGAGCGGCTCGACGCGATCATGGGCCGGGGTGGCATCGCCGACTGCGGCAACGCGCAGAACTGCGTGGAAGTCTGCCCCAAGGAGATCCCGCTCACCGAGGCGTTCGGCGAACTCGGACGCCAGACCACGTTCCACTGGCTGAAGAGCTTGTTCGGCAAGTGAGCGGATTCCGCGACGACCGTCATTCGGGCTCCTCGAGCGTGGCCTCGCGGTTCCTCGGGGAGCTCGAACGCTGGGCGGCGACCGACCGCTCGCAGTCGGCGCCGGAGCTTCGCGCGCACCTGTTCGCGTGGCTGCGTGCCGCGCAGGCGTCGCAGCCGTCCATGGCGCTCGTGCACCAGTTCGCCGCGCGCGCGCTGAGCGTGGTGGACACCGCCGTGCAGCGCGGCGACTCGGTGCCCGACGTGCGCACGCACCTGGCGGCGAGCGCGCTCGCGGAGCGCGAGGACCTGGCGGTGGCGCTGACCGGCGTGGCCAGGACCGCGGTGCAGACGCTGGGCCCGCGAGGCGGCTGGATCGCCACGTTGTCCGCGAGCGACACCGTGCGCGCCGCGGTGCTCGAGGCGCACGCGCAGGGCCGCAAGCCCAGCGTGCTGATCGGCGAGGGCCGCCCGGGCTACGAGGGGCGCGCGATGGCCGCGGAGCTCGCGGCGGCGGGCGTGCCGGTGTGGCTGGTGGTGGACGCGGCGCTCCCGCTGCTGCTGCAGCAGGCGACCGCGCTGTGGCTGGGCGCCGACGCCGTCACCGAGCAGGGCGTGGTGAACAAGATCGGCTCGTACGCCGCCGCGCTCGCCGCGCGCGAGCACTCGGTGCCGACATACGCGCTCGCGCCGCGCCGCAAGCTGCTGCCGGGATCGACGGCGGCGCTCCAGATCGTGGAGATGCCGCCGGCCGAGGTGTGGGACACCCCCGTGCCGGGCGTGCAGCCGCGCAACGTGTACTTCGAGCTCGTGCCGCTGGCGCTGCTGCGCGGCCTCGTCGTGGAGGACGAGGTGCTCGGTGCGAGCGAGGTGGCGATCGCAGCCGCCGATCGCGCGCTGCCGGACGAGCTGGCGACCATCCCGCGCTGACCCGGCGTTCGTCCGCTGGCCCCTCGCCGGCGCGCACGCGCTTGATACGCTCGCGCTCCAGACCTCTCCCCCTGGAGCGCCGACCCATGCCCCGACTCCCTCGCACGGCCGTGGCCGTGCCGCTGCTCGCCCTGACGTTGCTCGCGCACCGCCCCGTCGACGCCGCGGTGGCCGTGGGCGGCACGGGGTCCATCCGCCCACCCGTCGCCGCCGACGAGCTGTCCCCCGGGACGCGCCGTGCACTCCGCGCCGGGCTCGCACCCGCGGCCCGCGACGCGAACGAGCAGGCCATGTACCCGCTCTTCCGCTGGCCGCTCGAACGCGCGCTCGGCGACGGGACGATGATCGTCAACTACACCGACCTCGACCCGACGCCGGGCCGGCTCGACTACTCGGGCGGCGCGTGGAACTACGACGGGCACACCGGCACCGACATCGGCCTGCCCGACTTCCGCGCCATGGACCGCGGGGTCCGCGTGCTGGCCGCCGCGGCGGGCACGGTCGCGTACGTCGGCGGGCCCACGCCCGACGATCGCCACTGCACGTTCGACTGGCCCGACGACGGCAACTGGATCTGGGTCGCGGCGGGCGACGGCACGTACCACGAGTACCTCCACCTGCGCGCGAACTCGCGCACCGTGGCGGTGGGCGATCCGGTTTCCGCCGGGCAGATGCTGGGCCTGGTCGGCAGCTCGGGCTACTCCACGCTCCCGCACCTGCACTTCGAAGCGGGCGACGACGGCGGCCCCGGCGGCGCGTACGAGTTCCGCGACCCGTTCACGGGCAGCGCGAACCCGCTGCCGAGCCTGTGGCAGAACCAGGCCGCGTACGCCGGCGCGCAACCCGTGCGCTTCTTCGACCTGGGCGTCTTCCCCGAGTCGGCGGTGCGCGGCAGCATCTACAACACCTCGTTCTGCGACGTGATGGAGCGGATCCCGCAGCCCACCGTGTTCGGCCGCGACGAGCTGCGGTTGTGCATGTGGTTCCAGTTCCAGGGGCCGGCGGGTGACTCCATCACGATCCGAGTGAAGAAGCCCGACGGCTCCGTGTACGGGGACTTCGGCGACCGCGCGGCCGACGCGCAGTCGTACGGGTGGTTCTGGGCGTGGTTCTGGTTCCAGCCGTACGTGTCGGCCGGCGACGACGGAACGTGGCGGCTCCAGGTCTGGCGCCAGGGCGCGCTCCAGGCGGAGCGCACGTTCACGGTCGGCGCGACCACGCAATGGGGGCCGCGGTTCGCGCCCCCGGCAGGCCGGTCGTTCCGGATCGACGGCAGCGTGCAGCGCGACACGCTCCGCCGCGCGGCGACCTCGCCTCCCGTCACCTACGCGCTGCTGGGCGCCCCGCCGTTCGTGTCGCTCGTGCAGGACTCGATCGTGCAGGTGGCCGCCGCGAGCACGCAGCCCACGCGCTCGGCGTGGTTCCAGGCCGTGATGACCGACGCGCAGGCCCGACGGGACACGGCGTGGTTCCACGTCGTCGATTTCTCGAAGCCGCTCGAACCTTCGACCGCGGGGGCCGAAGCGGTGGCGCCGCCGGTCGCGCTGCGCGCCGCGCCGAGCCCGTTCGTCGATCACACGACGGTGCGGTGGACGCTGTCGCGCTCCGGCCGCGTGCACGCGACGGTCCTCGACGTCGGCGGGCGGCGCATCCGCGACCTGCTCGACGCGCCGCTCGCCGCGGGCCCGCACGAGATCCGCTGGGACGGCCGCGACGAGGCCGGCGCGCGCGCGGCGCCGGGGCTCTACTCGTGCGCGCCGCCGACCACGAGGCCGCCGTGCGCGTGGTGCTCGCCCGCTGACCCGGGGGGCGCGAGCCGGGCACGTCGGGTGCCCGGCGCGACGCGGGGGCTTCAGCGCTTCGCGGCGTTCGCCTCGAGCATCGCCTTCAGGAACCGCCCCGTGTGCGACGCCTCGCACGCGGCGATCGCTTCGGGCGGGCCTTCTGCCACCAGCGTCCCGCCCGCGTCGCCGCCGCCCGGGCCCAGGTCCACCACCCAGTCGCTGCAGCGGATGACGTCCAGGTTGTGCTCCACCACCACCACGGTGTCGCCGCGCGTCACCAGGTCGTCCAGCACGCCGAGCAGCCGCTGCACGTCGGACCAGTGCAGCCCCACGGTGGGCTCGTCGAGCACGTGCAGCGTCGCGCCGGCGCCGCGCTCGGACAGCTCGCGCGCGATCTTCAGCCGCTGCGCCTCGCCGCCCGAGAGCTGGTTCGCGGGCTGGCCCAGCCGCAGGTAGCCGAGCCCCACGCGGCGCAGCACGTGCAGCGGCCGCGTGAACTTGGGCTCCGACGCGAAGTGCTCGAACGCCTCGTCCACGGTCATGTCGAGCGCTTCCTTGATGTTCCTGCCGCGGTAGCGCACCTCCAGCACCTGCGGCTTGAATCGGTCGCCGCCGCACACCTCGCACGGCACCATCAGGTCGGCGAGGAAGTACATCTCGACCGACACCCAGCCGGCGCCCTCGCAGTGCTCGCAGCGGCCGCCGGCGGTGTTGAACGAGAACGCGCCGTCCTTCCAGCCGTGCGCGAGCGCGGCGGGCTGGCGCCCGTAGACCTCGCGGAGCGCGGCGTAGGCGCCCATGTACGTCACGGGGCAGCTGCGCGGCGTCCGGCCGATCGGCGTCTGGTCCACCATCACGACGCGCTTGAAGGGCTCGAGCCCGCGGATGCGCGCGTGCGCGCCGACGGGCTCCTCCTCGCGGCCCTCCAGCGTGCGGCGCGCGGCGCGGTACAGCACCTCCTCGATCAGGCTGCTCTTGCCCGATCCCGACACGCCGGTGACCGCGGACAGCCGGCCGTGCGGCAGCCGCACGGTGACGTTCTTCAGGTTGTGGTGCGTCACGCCTTCCACGGACAGGAACGTCTTCGGCGCGCCCGCAACGGGCTCGCGGGTGATGCGTTTCTCGCCGCCCAGGTAGGCGGCGGTCTCGGAGCCCTTCGCGCCGCCGGCGCCGCTCACGGGCCCGGCGTACAGCAGCTCGCCCCCGCGCTCGCCGGCGCCGGGGCCGAGATCCACCAGGTGCTGTGCGCGCTCGATCACGAGCGGCTCGTGCTCCACCACCACCAGCGTGTTGCCGCGACCGGCGAGCTCCTCGAGGATGCCGATCAGCCGGTCGGTGTCGCGCGGGTGCAGGCCCACGGTGGGCTCGTCGAGCACGTACAGCGTGTCGGCGAGGTTCGCGCCGAGCGCGTTGGCCAGCTCGATGCGCTGCGCCTCGCCGCCCGACAGCGTGCGCGTCATGCGGTCGAGCGTCAGGTAGCCCAGGTCCACGCGCTGCAGGAACGACAGCCGCGAGCGCGCCTCGTGCAGCGCGGTGCTCGCGATCTCGCGCGCCGAGCCGGCCAGCCCGAGCCCGTCGAGCCAGGCGAGCGCGCCGTCCACCGTGAGCGCGCCCACCTCCGCGATCGAACGGCCGCCCAGCTTCACGCGTAGCGCTTCGGGCCGCAGCCGCGCGCCCGCGCACGAGGCGCACGGACGCGGCGTCTGGTAGCGCTTCACGACGAAGCGGTTGCCCGCCTTGTACGACTTCTGCTGCAGGCGTTCGAGGAACGGGATCGCGCCGCGGAACGTCTTGTCGCCCCGCATCACGAGCTCGCGGTGCGCGGCCGTCATCTGGCGCCACGGCGTGTCCAGCGGCACGCCGCGTTCGGCCGACAGCTTCTGCAGCCGCGGCCACGCCACGGACTTCCACGACCGCGCCCACGGGTCGATCGCGCCCTCGCGCAGGGTCTTCGTCTCGTCGGGCACGATCAGCTCGGGCGTGAACGCGAGCACGTTGCCGAAGCCGCGGCACTCGGGACACACGCCGAGCGGGCTGTTGAACGAGAACAGCGCGGGCTCGGGGCGCATCGCGGCGGCGCCGCAGTGCGAACACTCCCAGCGCTCGCTGCGCGGCTCGGGGGCGGCGCCGGCGCGCCGCAGCTCGAGCCGGCCCTCGCCGCGGCGGAACGCCGCCTCGCAGGCTTCCGCCAGGCGCGGCGACTCGTCGGTCTCCCACGTGAAGCGGTCCACGATCACGGCCACGGCCTTCGTGCCGCGCTTGAGCCTGGGCAGCGGCTCGAGCGGCACGACCTCGTCGGCCACCAGCAGCCGCGTGTACCCCGCGCGCAGCAGGTGACCGGCCTGCTCCTCCCACGACAGCTTCGCGGACAGCGGCACGTGGGCCAGCACCGTCACCGGCTTCCCGGTCGCCCAGTCCGCGGCCTCGCGCACGATCGACTGGGGGCTGTCGGCGCTCACCACCCGGCCGCACTCGCCGCAGTGCACGGTGCCCACGCGCGCGAACAGCAACCGGAGGTAGTCGTGGATCTCGGTGGACGTGCCCACCGTGGAACGGGCGCTGCGCGCCGGGGCAACCTGCTGGATCGCCACCGCCGGCGTCAGGCCGTGGATCGACTCCACGTCGGGGCGCGGCAGGCGGTCCAGGAACTGCTTGGCGTACGCCGACACCGACTCCACGTAGCGTCGCTGGCCCTCGGCGTACAGGGTGTCGAACGCGAGCGAGCTCTTGCCGGAGCCCGAGACGCCGGTGATGACCGTCAGCCGGCCGCGCGGGATGTCGAGGTCGAATCCCCGCAGGTTGTGCTGCCGGGCGCCGCGGATCTGGATGGACGAGGGAGCGTTCGTGGAGGCCATCGCGAGGGCGGCGCGGGATCGAACCGGTGACGGATGAGGTCGGCGAGCGAGGCGGCACGATAGCACAGGCCGCGAGGCCGTCCGGATCGCGGGGCGCTCGCACGATCGGAGGTGACTCGAAGAGTCGGCGTGGTCCGTTCGTCCATGCACGAACCACGGCCCGAGATCGGGAGCGGGCGCCGGCCCTGGCCCCGGGTTTCCCATCTCGCTTCGCACCGCTGGCACGCGATGCGGAATCCACACAAAAAGACGAGGGGCCAGCGACACGCGGCCGCCGGCCCCTCAGGACGTGCCAGGTCCTAGAAAGCGGTTACTTCTTCTTCTTCGCGGCCTTCTTCTTCGTGGCCTTCTTCTTCGCAGCCTTCTTCTTGGCAGCCATTGATGATCACCTCCTCTAAGGTTTGCATCAGGCTCGTGCGGGGCAAGCCCCGCTGTTCGTCATCAGAATGGGTCGCTCTCTGGAGACGACCTTCGGCGTCCGCGCGGCGCCCGAGCGCTGCACGTGTGCCTCACGATCCATGTATCAGCAGGCACCGTGCCACGACGCCTCACGCGGCCGGGCGAACGGACCATCTCGTTGTCCTGTAACGAAATAAAGATGCGCCCCCGGGTCCGCTCGGGGACCCCGGGTCCGCTCGGGGACCCGGGGGCGCATGCTGGTGCGATGCGAGGCCGTCTAACTGTCAACAAAGCGGCATCTTACGAGATCCGCGCCGAGTAAGTCGTTGTGATGAAATGAGTTCATCTGGAGTGTCCAGAAAGTTGAGGGTGTCAAAAGACTGGACGCTCGAGTGCTTCTTCCATCTTGAGGCGACGCAGTTTCTCGATGAGCCCCTGGCGCGAGATGCCGAGAATGCGCGCCGCGCGGCTCTTGTTGCCCGCGGTCAGCCGCAGCACTTCGCCGATGTGGTCCGCTTCGATCTGCGCGAGCGTCGGCATGCCGAGCACGTCGCGCACGGCGGCGGCGGCCGCGGAGCCCGGCGCGCTGCGGCGCCCCATCAGCTCGGGCGGCAGGTGCTCCGCGTCGAGCACGTCACCCTCCTCGAGCAGCACCACGCGCTCGATCAGGTTGCGCAGCTCGCGCACGTTGCCGGGCCACGGGTAGCGCCGGAACACGTGCTGCGCCTCCTCGGACAGCGCCACGAAGTTCTTCTGGAACTTGCGCGAGAACTCGTACAGGAAGTGCTTCGCCAGCAGGATCACGTCGTCGCCCCGGTCGCGGAGCGGCGGCAGGACGATGCTGACCACCTTGAGGCGGAAGTAGAGGTCGCTGCGGAAACGGCCGAGCCGGGCCTCCTCCTCCACGCTCTTGTTGGTCGCCGCGACGATGCGGATGTCCACGGCGATGTCGTGCGCCCCGCCCACCCGCTTGAAGTTGCGGTGGTCGATGAAGCGCAGCAGCTTCGCCTGCGTGGGCAGCGGCATGTCGGCGACCTCGTCCAGGAACAGCGTGCCGCCGTCGCACAGCTCGACGAGGCCCTTCTTCATCTCGCCGGCGTCCGTGAACGCGCCCTTCTCGTGCCCGAACAGCTCGTTCTCCAGCAGGGTTTCCTGGAACGACGAGCAGTTCACCTCCATCAGCGGCGCCTGGGCGCGGTCGCTGCCGTAGTGGATGGCGCGCGCGACCAGTTCCTTGCCGGTGCCGCTCTCTCCCGTGATCAGCACGGAGGTGGCCTTGCTGCGCACGACCTTGTCGATCAGCCGGCGGACCTCCTGCATGGGGCCGCTCTGCCCGATGATCTCCTCGCCGGTGTCGTGCTGCCACGCCCGGCGGCGGTACAGATCGAGCTCGGTGGCCTGGCGGAAGTGCTTCCCGGCCGCCTCCACCGCCAGCACGATGTCCTCCATCTCGTAGGGCTTGCGCAGGAAGTCGCAGGCCCCGTGCTTCATGGCGTCCACGGCGGTCTGCACGTCGCCGTAGGCGGTGATCACGATCACCTGCAGCAGCGGGTCGACCTGCCGCGCCTTGCCGAGCACGGTCATGCCGTCCGTGTCGGGCAGCCGCATGTCGAGGATCATCACCTGCGGCTTGAACGCGACCACCTTCTCCAGCCCCTCGGCGCCCGTGCTCGCCAGGTCCACGGTGTAGCCGCGGGCCCGCAGCACCTTCGCGAGCGACTTGCGGATCAGCAGCTCGTCGTCCACCACCAGCACGCTGGTCTTCATGACGTGACGTCCTCGGTGCGGCCGGGAGGTTCGGCGGGCAGCGGCAGCGACACGCGCAGCGTGGCGCCACCGCCCGGGTTGTTCTTCGCGGTGATCACGCCGCCGGCGTCGCGCACGATCTGCACCGAGATCGGCAGCCCGAGCCCCGTGCCCATGGACCGGGTGGTGAAGAACGGATCGAAGATCTTCTCCATCAGGTCGCGCGGGATGCCCACGCCGGTGTCGCGGATGGACAGGTCCACGAGCGAGCGCCGCGTGCGGTACCGGCGCACGCCGGTGCTCAGCGTGAGCGAACCGCCCTCCGGCATGGCCTGCACGGCGTTCAGGCACAGGTTCAGGATCACCTGCTGCATCAGGTCGGGGTCGGCGTAGACGAGCGGCAGGTCGTCCACGAACTCGCGCGTCACCGTGACCTGCGCGTCGGCCAGCTGCATCTCGATCAGGTCGAGCGTCTTGCCGAGCACCAGATGCAGGTCGCACGGCTGCGGCCGAGCCATCGGCGGCCGCGCGAACAGCAGCAGGCCGGTGATGATCTGCTCGATCCGGTCGAGTTCCTTGATGACGTCGTCGAGGTCCTCGCGGCGCGCGTCGCGCGGCTTGAACTTGGACGCCACGAACTGGACCGTGGTGCGGATGCCCGTGAGCGGGTTGCGGATCTCGTGCGCCACGTAGGCCGACAGCTCGCCCAGCGAGACCAGCCGGTCGATCTTCTTCTGGAACTCGCCGTCCTCGGTCTCGGCGATCGCCTCGGCCAGCACCACGGAGCCCACCAGGTCGCCGTCCTCGTCGCGCATGGGCAGCGACTCGGCCTTGAGCGTCAGTTCGCGCCCCTCGGACTCGATCCGGAACTCGCGCGCCTCGCGCGTGGAGCCCTTCAGCCAGCGCGCATCGGCCCCCGGGAACACACGGGCGCCCGCGGCGCCGTCCAGCGTGCCGGGCTCGGCGCTGAGCAGCTCCTCGATGCGGCGGTTGGCGTACACCACCCGGCGCTCACGATCGAGCGCCACCACGCCCTGTTCGAGCGTGTCGAGGACCATCTCGGGCAGTCCGGACGGCCGGGCGGCTTCCTCTGCCTCGGCGGGCCGGGGGACGACTTCGGGGCGCAATCCGCTCCTCCTGTGAGCGCGGGAACGCGGCCGGAGGCCCGGCGGAGCCCCACGCGTGGAGGCGCCGGCACACCGGTGACGCGACGGAGGTTACTGGTAGCACGCGAAACCGGCCGCGTCCATGGCTGGCTGCGTGCGCGGGCCGCTTTTTGCGCGGGTCGGACGCGCGTCCGCGGCGGTCGCACGCACACCCGCCGGCGGCCCTTCCGGGTCTTTCGACGCGTCCCGAGGTTGTGCCTGTCGCGAAGCCGCTGCTAAACTCCGCCGCCACTTTCCAACCCCGCACTCCGTTCCATTCCGGGAGTTCCCATGCTCGGTTACCTGCGCTCGGGCAACAAGCGCGTCAAGACCATCTGGTGGGCGCTGACCATCGTCACGGTGATCACGTTCGTCGGCGGCTTCATCTTCCTCGCCGGCGTCGGCCGCGATCAGGCCGCGAACGCCCGTGCGAGCGGTGCGTACGGCATCGTGGGCGACACCAAGATCACGCGGAGCATGTGGCAGAACGCGCTCGACGAAGCGCGCGCCAACTTCCGCCGCCAGTACGGCGCCGACCCGCAGGACCGCGACCTCAAGATGGTCGAGCAGCAGGCGTGGCGCGGACTCGTGGCGCAGACGCTGCTGGGCGAGCAGGCCAGCAAGGCCGGGCTCAAGGCGACCGACGGGGAGGTGGTGCAGGTGTTCCAGACGAACCCGCCCGCCGCGCTCATGAACATGCCCGACTTCCAGACGAACGGGCAGTTCGACCCGCAGAAGTACGTGGCGGCGATCCGCAACCCGCAGGCGGACTGGTCGCAGTGGGAAGACCTCGTGCGCCAGCAGCTGCCGGTGCAGAAGCTCGAGACCCGCCTGCTCGCCTCGCTCAAGCTGTCGCAGGCCGAGCTGAACCAGGCGTTCCGCGACCGCTTCGAGCGGCTGACCGCCGTCGTGGTGCAGGTGCCGCCGGCCGACACCGGCACGGCGGTCGGCGGCGACGCCGAACTGCAGCGCGTCTACGAGAAGTACAAGGACCGCATGGTCACCGGCCCGCGCACCCAGCTCGAGGTGCTGCGCGTGCCCAAGAAGTTCTCGCCCGACGAGATCAAGGCCCAGACCGACGTCGCCAGCAGCCTCGCCGAGCGCGCCATGCGCGGCGAGGACTTCGCGCAGCTCGCGCGCGACTACTCCGAGGGCCCGGGCGCGGATCGCGGCGGCGTCATCGACCGCGCGTTCAACCCCGCGGAACTCGCGCCGATCCTGGCCGGCCACACGGGCCCGCTCGTGCCGGGCACGATCCTCCGCCCCTACGTCGAGGGCAGCCGCGTCACGCTGTTCAAGGTGATCGACCCGGCGCAGGACACCACCAGCAAGGCGCCCGTCGCTCCCGGCCAGGTCAAGCTCGCGCAGATCGTGCTGAAGGTGCGCCCGAGCACCGAGTCGCTGCGCCAGCAGTACGCCGACCTCGTGAAGATCCGCGACCGCGCGCGCAGCGTGGGCCTGGCGAAGGCGGCCACCGAGAAGGCGTTGAGCACGTCCAAGACCAGCTTCTTCAACCTCGACAACGAGCCGCAGGAGCTGTTCCAGACGCCCGAGGCCGGCGACTGGGGCGTGTCGCACAAGGTGAAGGAAGTCAGCCCCGTGTTCGAGGGCTCCGACGAGTTCGTGGTGGTGGAAGTGGCCTCGCAGCACGAGTCCGGCCCGCCCACGCGCGCGGAACTCGGCGAGCAGCTCAAGCAGGTGGCCGACCTCGAGCACCGCGTGACCATGGCCCGGCCGCGCGCCCAGCAGGTGGCGGCGGCGCTCAAGGCGGGCCAGTCGCTGGAGGACGCGGCGAAGGCCGCCGGCCTGCTGGCGGTGGACGTGCAGCTCACGCGCGCACAGCCCGACCCGCGCCTGATGGGCGCCCCGGAGGTGCAGGGCGCGATGTGGGCCGCGAAGCCCGGCCAGGTGATCGGGCCGCTGCGCACGACCGCCGGCTGGATCTTCGCGCGCGTCGACGGCGTGACGCCGGCCGACACGGCCATGTTCACGCCCGAGATGAAGGGTCAGCTCACCACGCAGATCCTGCAGCAGCGCCAGCAGACGTTCTTCAACGGCCTGGTGCAGAAGCTGCGCTCCCAGGCGAAGATCCAGGACTACCGCTCGGGCGAAGGGCAGCTCTGAGCCCAGCTCGCTCCGGAAGCTCCTTGCGAAACGGCGCGGACCTCGCGGTCCGCGCCGTTCGCGTATGCACTCCGTGCCC
>JBGAMH010000094.1:0-15523 GCA_044223135.1 Candidatus Eiseniibacteriota bacterium
CGCGCCACTTTCCCGACTCTTTGAAGGGGATGGCGCGCGTCTGCGGCGCTGGCGACGAAGCGTCGGCCCCCTTCCCCGCTCCGGAGGCCACGAACCCTGCCGGCAGCCACCAGCTCACCTTGGCGAATCGAGAAAACCCAATGACACGCCACCGCCCGGCTGTCAGACTCTGCGGCCATCTCGCTCCGGCGCTCGCGCCGAGATCGCAAACCCCCACCGCCGGAGACTCCCTTGGCTCGCTACCCGTTTGCCCCAGCAGTCGCGCTGCTGCTCCTCGGCGGTACCGTTCTGACTCCCTCGCCTGCCAAGGCGGCGTTCACGCCCTACTGGCAGTTGGCCGGGTGGAAGTTCTTCGCGAACGTCGGGAACGTCGACTTCGACGCCCAGGACGAGCTGCTGTTCGTGCGCGACCCCGGCGGTTACCTCGGGCTCGTGGACGGCCTCACGGGCGTCGTCGAAAAAGAGTTCACTGAGTTCCAAGCTGACGAGACTTCCTACATCGTTCAGAACATCGACGCCGATCCCACGCGGGAGATCATCCTCAGCCGAGTCCAACCGGTTTCGGGGCCCTACGTTCCGTTGACCCGGGCGTTCAAACGGACCCCGGGGGGCTACACGCCCGTGTGGTCGCACTCGGATTCACTCCGTTCGGTGGGCCTGATTCACCTGCGCAGTGCCAGCCAGACCGAATTCCTCGAAATGTCGGAGCACGACATCCGGGTTCGCGACCTGAATGGCACCGTGCTCTTCAAGGCCTCGAGCGCGGTGGCTGCGTGGGACGGCGTGGATCCGTTCATTCTCCTGGCCGACCTGGACGGCGACGGGGTCAGTGACCTGGGGGTCACTCAGCACACGTCCTCGACCGACATTCAGACCTGGTTCTTCCACTACGCCGGCGGCTTCAACTACAACTGGTCCTCGAGCAGCTGGTTCATGGAAGGCGGCACGAACATCGACGGCGATGCCCTGGACGAGATCCAGGGGTTCAACCGGATCGATGGACGCTATGCGTTCTTCGACGGCAGGACGGGCACGCCCCAGCTGCAGCTACCCGAGTTCACCATCTTCAACAACTCCAGTGTGTTCACGCTCGACGTGGATGGTGATGGGCGGCGGGAGGTTTTCGCGTCCCGGCCGGCGGGCCCCGGAGTCACGCCGCTGGTTCGCGCCTACAAGTGGGTCGCGGGCAGCTTCGTGCAGATGTTCACGCATACCGAGGAACCGCTGAGTTCCATTCTGCTCCCCTCGCGAAGCGCGGCGCAGTCCGAGTTCCTCAACCTGTCCCCCACCGACTTCGTCCTTCGCGACGCGCAGACGGGCACGGTGGTGTTTCGCGCCTCGACGCAGATCCCGGGATGGTCGGGGGCGAACATGAACGTGAACCCCGCCGACCTCGACAA
This sequence comes from Candidatus Eiseniibacteriota bacterium, assembly GCA_044223135.1. GTDB lineage: Bacteria > Eisenbacteria > RBG-16-71-46 > RBG-16-71-46 > RBG-16-71-46 > JBGAMH01. Next base: position 1,401 of record JBGAMH010000094.1, read on the forward strand.
CGACGGTGTGTTCGAGTTCCTCATCCAGGACAACACGACCGCGCGAGTCCTCCGCTACTCGGCCGGCGCGTACACCCAGCCCTGGTCGTCCGCCGCGTGGAAGTACCTGTTCTCTGCCCCCAAGGTGGACAACAACCCGCTCAACGGATTGTTCGCCGTCTCGAGCAGCAACGAACACTGGGGCCTGCTCGATCCGATGACCGGAGCGGTGCGCCAGGAGTTCCCCACGTTCGTGGCGACACAATCCGGCCTCTCCACCCACGACTACGATCACGACGGGCGATCCGAGATCGTGCTGGCCCGGACCGGGTTCCAAGTCACGCCGCTGACCACGTGCTATCGCTGGGACGGGTCCACCTTCGCCACGTTGTTTTCGCACCAGGACGAGTACAACGGTTTCCTGGCAGGCGCGTTCCGAACCACGGCGTTCGACGACCTGCTCGAGCTCGGCTCCGTGAACACCGTGATTCAGCACCTTCGCGTTCGTGCGTTCGACGGTTCGGTGGTCTTCAACACGGCGAACCAGGTTCCGGGCTGGACCTCGACCGAAGTGCCCTCGAGCCTCGACACGATGGACGTGAACCACGACGGTCTGGTGGAGTTCCTGGCCACCGACAGTCAGGCCACTCGCATGATGCATTTCATCGTGCCGCTCGGTGTGGAGGGCCCGCACGACGGCCCCGCGCTGCGACTGGCGGGTGGCTCCCCGAATCCCTTCCGCGCTTCGACCACGCTGAGCTTTGCCACGCGCAACGATGGCGACGTGGGGATCGCGATCTACGACGCGAGCGGCCGCGTGGTGCGACGGCTCGACCAGCGCCTCCCCGCAGGCAATCACGACGTGAAGTGGGACGGCCGGGACGAAGCGGGCCGCGCGGTGCCGAACGGCGTGCTGTTCTACGAAGTCCGCGCCGGCGGCGTGCGGCAGAGCCGAAAGCTGGTGCGCATCGGGCGGTGAGGCACGGGCGCCGACGTCATCCGCGGGGCGTCCGCGCCGGTCGTCATCTTCGAGTCCCGCCTCGCCCTCACCAGAGAATGTCCGGTCGTTCTTTGCCTCCCGCATGTTGGCGGTGAGGCCGCCGGCGTCGCGCGACGCCGCAACGCCACTTGGGCCTAGGTGGCGACCGCTCGACCGACTATGCTCGGCAGGCGAACAAAGTCCGATTCGGGAAGTCCCTTCCGGCCCGCCCCGAGGCCCGCACCCCCACTTCGCATGCAGAGGCCAGTCATGTGCTCCCGGTCATTCCCCCGTCTCCTGCTGCTCGCGCTCGCCCTGCTCGGCGCTGGCCCGGCCTTCGGCGCAACGGTCAACGTGGGCCTCGGCAGCTACAGCACCACCCTGCCGCCGGGTGCCGTGGGTCCGCAGAACTCGTCCAGCCAGAACATCTCTCCCAAGATCTCGCCGACGTTCTCGCAGCCGGTGCAGACGAACGACTTCTGGAGCAGCCTGATCTACCCGTTCTACGGCAACGCGCATTCCAACGTGCTCTATGCCCATCCGCTGATGGTCAAGGCCGTCGGCACGGGGCTACAGGTCGGCCACACGGCGACTCCGGTGTTCGCCGCCAGCGATTACCTGTACCCGTACTCGTTTCAACTCACGGTGGGCGTCGCGGGACTGGCTTCGTCGCAAACGCGGACGCTCGGCTACGGGGATTGGACCGCCACCGCGCAGTGGTCCGACGCCTCGCGCACGATGGAGGCCACCTTCGGCCACGGGCTTCCGTTCGTCTTCTTCAAGGTGACCGGCGGCAACGCCGTCGTCACGCCCGAAGGTGCGTTCACGACCTGGTACAACCAGAGCGGCACGCTGGGGCTCACGATCCAGGGGCGGCACTACGGCATCTTCGCGCCGTCCGGCTCCACCTGGACGGGCACCGGACCGCTGCAGTCCTCGCTGAACGGCCAGGACTACCTGTCGATCGCGCTGCTGCCGGACAACCAGCCGGCGACGCTCCAGCTCTTCCGCAAGCACGCCTACGCCTTCGTGACGGACAGCCGCGTGCAGTGGCAGTACAACGAGGGCGCCGCCACGGTGAGCACCACGTACTCGTACGTGACGCAGCTCAAGGAGAGCAACGGCACCAGCGTCAACCAGACGATGACCGCGCTCTACCGCCACCAGTGGCTCAACGTCTCCGAACCGCTGACGGGCTACTCGTACCCGTCCCCCAACGGAGCGATGAAGCTGTACGAGGGCAGCACGTTCACCACGTCGCTGCCGTTCGCGGGCGTGCTGCCGGCGCTGCCGGATCGCGGCGACTACAACCGCGCGGAGCTGCTGGCGCAGGTGCAGGCGGTGGCGGCCGAAAGCCTGGCCGTGGGGCCCACGTACGAGAACGGCAAGGCCATCGCGCGCTTCGCTCACCTGGTCCACATCGCAGACCAGCTCGGCGCGACGGCCGAGCGCGATCACTTCCTGGCCGCGATCAAGGCGCGGCTCGAGGACTGGTTCACCGTGGGCGGCGATCAGCAGTACGTCTACAACGACAGCTGGGACGTGCTGACCGGCTACCCGTCGGGCTACGGGGCGGACAACCAGATCAACGATCACCACTTCCATGCGGCGTACGCGATCCTGGGCGCGGCCACGGTGGCGCAGTACGACAGCCTCTGGGCCTCGCAGGATCACTGGGGCGGCATGGTCAACCTGCTGATTCGAGACGGCAACAACTGGGACCGCTCCGACACGCGGTTCCCGTTCCTGCGTTCGCACGACGCCTATGCCGGGCACTCGTGGGCGTCGGGGCACGGCGACTTCGGCGACGGCAACAACCAGGAGTCGAGCTCGGAGTCCATGAACTTCGCCACCGCCGCCATCCTGTGGGGCCAGGCGACCGGGCAGACGGACATCCGCGACCTCGGCGTGTACCTGCACGCCACCGAGAAGACCGCGGTGGAGCAGTACTGGTTCGACGTGGACAACGCGGTCTTCCCCGCGTCCTATCCGCACGTCGCCATCGGCATGGTCTGGGGCGGCAAGGGCGTCCACTCGACCTGGTTCGGGGCCAATCCGGAATTCATCCACGGCATCAACATCCTGCCCGTGAACGGCGGCTCGCTGTACCTGGGCCACCACCCCGACCATGTCCTGGCCAACTACGCCGAGATCGTGTCCGAGCGCGGCGGGCAGCCGATCATCTGGCAGGACCTGCTGTGGGAGTACCTCGCGCTCGCGGACCCGAATCTCGCCTTGTCTCATTACTTCGCCAACAGCAGCTACACGCCGTTCGACGGCGAATCCCGTGCGCACACGCTGCACTGGCTGTTCAACCTGAAGAAGATGGGTCGCGTGGAAACCACGATCCGCGCCGACATCCCCACGTATGCCGTGTTCCGCGACGCGGCCGGCTATCGGACCTACGTCGCCTACAACGCCGGTGCGGCGGATCGACTGGTCACGTTCACGGACGGGTTCTCGTTCACCGTGGGCCCGCGCCAGACGGCTTCGCACAGCACGTCGCCCGTCGATCCGGAGGCGCCCGTCGTGCTGCTGCTCACCAACAGGACGTCGGGCAAGTCGCCGCTCACGATCCAGTTCACGGGCAGCCAGAGCTTCGACCCGAATGGGCGCCCCCTCACCTTTGCCTGGAGCTTCGCGGGCGTGGGTACGAGCACCGCGGCCGACACGACCGTGGCCTTCACCAGCGTGGGCGATCACTGGGTGCACCTGACCGTCACCAACTCGATCGCCCTCGCCGCGCGCGAGAGCGTGCTGGTGACCGTGCTGCCCAACGGCACGCCCTACTTCGGAACTCCGGCGGCGATGCCCGGGAGGATCGAGGCCGAGAACTACGACCTCGGCGGTGAGGGCCGCGCCTACCACGACGTGAACACCAGCAACATCGGCCTGGTCTACCGGCCGGCCGAGGGCGTCGACCTCGAGGGGGCCGGAGGCGGTGGCTACGACGTGTACTGGATCGTGGCTGGCGAGTGGCTCGAGTACACGTTCTCCGTGGCCCAGGCGGGGTACTACGACATCGTCCCCTACGTCGCGACGGTGCCGGGCTTCGGCAACTTCACCGTGTCGGTCGACAACGTGGACGTGAGCGGGAAGCGACCCGTGACGTCCACCGGCGGCTGGCAGTTCTGGACGCCAAAGCGCGTCGAGCGCGTGCCGTTGACGGCGGGCACGCACATCCTGCGGTTCGACTTCGACTCCGACACGGACAAGACGGGCTGGCTGTTCAGCCTGAACTACATCGACGTGCAGTTCGTGGCTCCGGCCGGCGTCGAAGACGGCGCCACGCCCCGGGCCTTCGGCCTGTCGCGGAGCTACCCCAATCCCTTCCATCCGCGGACCACGATCGAGTACGTGATGCCCGCCGAGGGGCCGGTGCGGCTGGCGGTCTTCGACGCGAGCGGCCGGCGGGTCCGCGTCCTCGCCGACCGGCGCCTGCCCGCCGGCAAGCACGTGGCCGCCTGGGATGGACGCGATGACGGCGGCAAGCTGCAGGCCAGCGGCGTGTACTTCGTGCGCCTCGAGGCGGCGGGGATGGCCCAGGTCGGAAAGCTGGTGCTCTTCAATTAGGTTTCCGGAACGTCTCCAGAAACGCGCGCACGAACGGCGAGCGCAACGGCTCGGCCTCGTCGAGGCGCGAGTCCCAGCCCAGGCCGTCACTGTTCGCCAGCAGCACGAGCGTCACGTGGCGCCTGGGCGCCTTGAGGTAGAGCGCGGAGTAAGCGCCGTCCCACAGCCCGGTGTGCCACAGCAGCCGCTCGCCCGCGACGTCCTTCACGAACCATCCGATGCCGTACGGCAAGGTGTCGCCAACCGCGGTGACCGTCGGACTCCACATCTCCGCGCATGACGCCGTCGACAACAGGCGGCCGGTCGTGAGCGCCACGTCGAAACGAGCGAGGTCCATCGCGGTCGCGATCACGCCGCCCGCGGCGCCATCCCCCTGGGGATTCGGGGGTGGTGAGGGCACGAGTGTTCCCGTGGAGTCGAGGTGGTAAGGCTTCGCGAGCGCCGCGGCGAGGTCCGCCCGCAACGGCAACGCGCGGTGGATGCGCGCGGAATGCAACATGCCGGCGGGCTCGAACACGTACTTCGCGACGAGCGCCGAGAAGGGCTCTCCGGCGACCTGCCGCATCGGCCGCGACGCCCACGAGTACGAAGGCGGGTTGTACCAGAATCGCGTCCCGGGCGTGCCGTTCGCCTCCATCGACATCACGTGACGCAGGGTCAGCGTCGAATCGCAGGTGTAGTCGCCGAAGAAGATCCCGCCGCGGCTCTTCGCGTCCTGGCAGAACTCGCTGAAGTCCGCGAACGAGTTCATGGGCCGGTCCAGGTCGAGCAGCCCGAGCTCGACCAGCTTGAGCGCGACCACTGCGGACGTCGTCTTGGACACGGAAGCGATGTCGAACGGCGTTTCGGGCGTCACCGCGATCTTGCGCTCGAGATCAGCCAGGCCCATCCCGCGCGCGAGCACCACGGAAGTGTCGCGCAGTACGACGACCGCCAGCCCCGGGATGTGCGCGGCCACGCGCAACGAATCCACGCGGGCGCCGAAGCGCGCGGCGGCCTCGGCGTCACGGGGAGCCGGCGTGCGGGGTGCGGCGTGCGCGGCAAAGGTGAACGCGAACACCGCGATGCAGGTGCAAAGGTTCGCGGCAATGCGAAGAGACGAGCGGGCGCAGCGGGTTTGCGAAGGGCGCATGTCTCGGAGCATAGCAGGGCCGCACACCCCGCGGCCGCGGCGAATCCGTGCAGCGTACCGTTCGCCCTCCCGCGCCTCGCGCCCCGCTGCTCCCCCGCGCACATCCTGCCCGCGGACGCGCGCCTTGCGATGAGTGCCTGGAGTCACGGCGGTGCACCGCATTGCGCTGCAGTCGTCCGCCCGCCATTCTGCGGACAGGACCGCGCGGAGTCGGCTGCACCGCGCGCACCCAACGGCACGAAGTGGAAGCATCGATCCCGAGAGGCTGCCCCCATGAAGCGCCACCGAGCCCCGCTGCTGCCGCCTCTCCTTCTCCTGCTCGCGACGCTGCCCTCGCTCCCCTGTGCGGCCGAGTCCGCCCTGCCGAGCTCCCCCGCACAGCACCCGGCGTCTTCGCCCGCGCCCCAACCCCGCCTCACCTGGGCACGCGGCTCCGTCTTCTGCGAGATCTTCGTCCGCAGCTTCGCCGACTCCGACGGCGACGGCATCGGCGACCTGCGCGGGCTCACCTCGCGGCTGGACTACCTCAACGACGGCGATGCCTCCACCACGACGGACCTCGGCATCGAGGGGATCTGGCTGATGCCGGTGTTCGCTTCTCCCAGCTACCACGGCTACGACACGATCGACTACGAAGCGATCAACCCGCCGTACGGCACCACGGCGGACTTCGACGCGTTCATCGCGGCGGCTCACGCGCGCGGCATTCGCGTGGTCTTGGACCTGGTGATCAACCACACGAGCAACCGGCATCCGTGGTTCGTGGAGTCGTCGGCGTCGCCGCGCGCGCCGAAGCACGACTGGTACGTCTGGCGCACCGACGATCCGGGCTGGCGGCAGCCGTGGGGCGGCGGGCCGACGTGGCACGAGCTGAACGGCGCGTACTACTACGGCGTCTTCGGGGGCGGCATGCCCGACCTCAACTTCGAGAACCCGTCGGTGCGCGCCGAGGTGAAGGCGATCGCCTCCTACTGGCTCGAGCGCGGCGTCGACGGGTTCCGGCTCGACGCGGCCCGGCACCTGGTCGAGGACGGTCCCGGCGATCTGCAGACCAACACGCCGGGGACTCACGCGTTCTGGAAGGAGTTCGCCGCGCATGTGCGCTCCGTCGAGCCCGAAGCGCTCCTGGTCGGCGAGAACTGGACGTCCACCGAGAACATCGCGCCCTACTTCGGCTCCACGGCCACGGTGGCGGGCGGCGACGAACTGCCGATGAGCTTCGACTTCCCGCTCGCGGGCTCGATCCTGCGCGCGGTGCGCACGGGCGACGCGTCCCCGATCGTGGCGACGCTCGCCGACATCGCGCGCCTCTACCCGGCCGGCGTGCTCGACGGCACGTTCCTCTCCAACCACGACACGCCGCGCGTGGCCACGGAGCTGGGTTCCGACCCGGTCCGCCTGCGCTCGGCGGCCGCGCTGCTGCTGACGCTGCCGGGCTCGCCGTTCCTCTACTACGGCGAGGAGATCGGCCTGGCGGGCGGCAAGCCCGATCCCAACATCCGCACGCCGATGCCGTGGAACGATCGCGAGGCCGGCGGCGGCTTCACCACCGGGACGCCGTGGCGGCTTCGTTCGCGCCGGGGCGCGCGCAGGCGAACGTCGCCGCGCAGAGCGACGACCCGTCGTCGCTGCTCGCCTACTACCGCCAGCTGGTTCACCTGCGCGCGTCGTCGCCGGCGCTGCGCCGCGGGCGATCACGGTGCTCGACGCGGGCGCGAGCACCCGAAACGTGCTGGCGTTCGTCCGCGAGGCGGACGGCGAGCGCATGCTCGTGGTCCGCAACCTGGGCAGTGCTGGCGCGACCGCCGGGCCGTGGGAGCTGCACGCGAGAGCGGCGAAGCTCATTCACGCTTCAGTGGCTGGGCGCGAAGGCCCGCGTCGCGCGCGGCGTCCGCGTGACGGTGCCGGCCGGCGCTTCGGCGATCTGGCGGCTGCGGTAGCGAAGCGAGTCACGACAACCGGTACGCGATCCCACCCGCAACGCAAAGAGCGCCCGGAGCCGCGAGGCCCCGGGCGCTCCGTCGTTCCTTCGTACCGCGGATCAGCAGCCGTCGTCGAGCGTGATGCCCTGCGCCTTGGCGAGCTTCTGCAGGGCCTTCCGGCATTCCTCGACGCCGTAGGTGTTCCAGAAGAGCTGGTTCTTCCGAACGCGGCCATCGCGACCCACCGAGGCCACCGTGGCCGGCCCCGGCGGCGGATCGCCCAGGCTCACGCGCAGCATCCAGTCGCCCCGCTCGGGCCACCCGCGCTGGAACGTGTACACGCCCGGCTCGGCAGTGGGCTCCAGGTTCAGCCGCAGCGAATGCAGCTTTCCATCCGCCAGTCCATCGGCGCACACCCACGGCTTCAGCGTGACCGCGGGCGTCCAGTCCACCGCACGCACCGTGTACGTGACGCCGTCCTGGCCCGGGCCCTCGATGGTGGCGTGCACGCCACCCGCATGGGCAGGGGCAAGGGTCGCGGCGAGCAGCACGAGTGCGGCGAGCAGCTTCTTCATGAGCGCCTCCGGGTTGCGATGCGGCCGCGGCCGTGGGATCGGGTGCGGGCTCAGCATACCGGAGCGGCCAGGACCGCCGGTGTCAAGAAACGTGCTCGCACAACGCGTTCGCGGTCGTCCGCTCCTGTGCGCAACGCACGTGAACCGGCACAGGAACTCGCTGCGCTCCTCGCCCTGTCGGGCAGCTGCGCATCGGCACGCGCCTCCGGCCAGAGTGTCACGCCACGGTACGGTCCCAGCGGTGAGCGCGCAGGCGGGCGATCAGCGCGGCATCCAGCGGCGGCGCGTCGCTCGCGCGCAGGTTCGCGCCCACGTGCGCGGGCTTCCGCATGCCGGGGATGACGGTGGCGACGTCCGGGTTGGCCAGGATGAATCGCAGCGCGAGCTCCGGCATGGTCATGCCGGCGGGGATCTCGGGCCGCAGCCGTTCGGCGCGCGCGACGCTGTCCTGCAGCTTGGCGCCGGCAAAGTAGATGTTGCGGAAATCGCCCTCCGGCCAGGTGGTGGCATTCGTCAGCGTGCCCGTCAGCGTGCCTTCGTCGAACGGCACGCGCGCGATCACGCCGATGCCGAGTTCACGGCACACCGGAAACAGCACGTCCTCCGGCGCCTGGTCGAAGAGGTTGTAGACCACCTGGACGGCATCGATCAGCCCGGTGCGCAGCGCGCGCAGGCAGTTCTCCGGCTCCCAGCGATTGATGCTGATGCCGACGGCGCGAACCAGTCCTTCCGACTTCAGCGCTTCGATGGCGCGTTGCCAGCGAGCGTCCTCGGCCCAGGCGTCGTTCCACGAGTGGAACTGCAGGAGGTCGAGCGCGCCGACTCCGATGTTCTCCAGGCTCTTCTCGGCGAACTCGCGACTGTGATCGGCGGGGTACGCGTCGTCGAGCGGCAAGTCGGCGTTGGCCGGCCACTTCATGTTCCTGGGCGGGATCTTCGTGGCGCAGCGCATGCGTGAGTCGGGCCGGGAACGCAGCAGTCGCCCGAGCAGCCGTTCGCTGTGTCCCTGGCCGTACGCCCACGCGGTGTCGAAGAAGTTGCACCCGAGGTCGACGGCGCGCTCGAGCGACGCCATGGACTCGTCGTCGTCCGAGCCGGTCCACCCGGCCATGCCCCACATGCCGTAACCGACCTCGCTCACCGGCCAGCCCAGGCGGCCGAATGTACGGAATCTCATGGCGCCCCTTTTCGTTCGAATGTGGTCGTGCGGGATTCGGCTGCTGCCTTTGTCGGAACCCGTGTGGAGGCTCCCGCTACTTCCCCGCCGCCGCCCGCGGCACCCGCCCCTCCTCGATCGCCGCCCGCAGTTCCGGCGCCTCGGCGTCGCGCGCGCTCGTCCAGCGCTTCAGCGCCGCGGCTCGCGCCGGCGACGGCGCGGTCGTGCCCCACGTGCGCTGCAACTCGACCAGCGTGTTCAGCACGTCCAGCCGCCGGCGCACGTTGAACTCGCGGGGTTCGCGCAGGTCCTGCTCCGCAAGCAGCAGGTACTTCTCCGCCTCCGCGAAGCGACCGGTTTGGGCCAGGTACATCCCGTAGTTGTAGTGCAGCCGCAGCCGGTCGGCGGGTGGCAGCGACGCAGCGGGCGCGCGAGCGATCGAGGCGAACAGCGAGTCGGCTTCGCGCGATGGGCCCGCGGCCCCGAGCGACGCGGCCAGCTCGATGTCCACCCATGCCAGGTTGTAGTTCGCATCGCCCATGGCCTTGGCCAGATGCCCGCGCGCCTCGCGAAGCTCGCGCGCGGAGCGGGCGTGCTGGCCCCGCTCGCGATGCAAGCGCGCCAGACTCGCGTACACGAAGTTGGTGTTCATCGCCTCGGGGCCCAGGCGTGCTCGCACGATGGCCAAGGATTCCGTGAACAGGCTTTCGGCCTCGGTCATGTGCCCGCGGGCCAGCGCGCATCGGGCCAGGTCGTTCATGGTCACGGCCACCTGGTCGCTGCTGTCCCCCAGCGCCGCGCGCCGGCCCGCCAGCACGTCCCGGAACGACGCTTCGGCGCCGGCCACATCGCCCAGGAAGTACTTCATTCGGGCGTAGTTGTTCATGGTCAGCAGCGTCGCCGGGTTCTCCGGGCCATAGGCTTCGAGTTTGAGCGGGATCGCCTGCCGGTACACCGAATCGGCTTCGGCAAATCGGCCGAGCCCCGTGTAGGCGATCGCCATGTTGTCGAGGGCGGTGGCGATCATCCCGACGCGCAGTGCGCCGCTGCCCTGCAACGCGGCGAGCGCCTCTCGATGATGGGCCAGCGCCTCCTCGTTGCGGCCGACGTCGGCGGCGAACACTCCGAGCGCGGAGTGCGCCTTGGCCATGGCATCCGCTCCGCCGCCGCGCACGCTCCTGGCGATCTCCAGCGACCGGTAGGCGAGCGATTCCGCGCGCGCCTGGTCGCCGGTGCGCAGGTACACGCCAGCCAGAACGAGCAAACCCCCGGCCTGGTCCGGGTGCGGTTCCGTGTAGATGCGATCGCCCACCGCGAGGCCCATGCGCGCCAACGACTCGGCAGCCGCGAAGCGCCCACGGTCGATCTCGACCATCGCCAGATTGAGGAGGTCCGCCTGAGTGTCGGGGCTCCACTCGCCACTGATCCGGCGGTGCATGGCGAGCGCCAGCCGCTGCAACGAGTCGGCAGCCTCGAAGCGTCCGGTGTAGTGCATCAGGTTGCCGAGCGAGTTCAACGCCACGGCCACCGAGCGGTCGCCGGCCGGGTGCAGCTTCTGGCTCATGGCGAGACCGTCTCTCAGCAAGGGCTCGGCGCTCTCGAACCGCGAGGCATCGAGCTGGATGTTCCCGAGCGTCGTCAGGGCCTCCGCGGTCCCCTCGTGCGGACCCTTCTCGAGCTCGCGCCACATCCCGAGCGCCTCGCGAGCGAGCGAATCCGCATCCGCCAGTCGGTCCCGGCGCCACTGCGTCTCGGCCAGCAGCGAGAGGTCGTGCGCCACGTCCTCGTGCCGGCCCTTGTGCACGCGGCGATGGAGCTCGTACGCCGAGCGCGCGTGCTGCTCGGCGGCCAGCAGGTCGCCGATCTGCAGATAGGTGCGGCCCAGCACCTGCTCGATGCCGGCGGCCACGCCGGGCTGGCGGGCCAGTTCGTTCTTCACGCGCTCGGCCGTGCGATCGAGGATCTCGCGCAACAACGCGGTGTCGCGGCCGCGCGCCACCGAGGGCCCCGCACCCTCGAGCATGTCCGACAGGAACGCGGCCACCTGCCGCGCCTTGGCGGCCTCGTTGCGCGCGCGCAGGAACATCGCGGTACTCACGACGGCCGCCGCGACGATCGCCACCAGCGCCACCGATGCTGCCGCCACGAGCGGCCTGTGGCGCGCCACCAGCTTGCGCAGCTGGTACGCGGTGCTGGGCGTGCGCGCCAGCACGGGCTGCGAGCTCCGGAAGCGCTCCAGGTCCTCGGCCAGCGCCGCGGCGCTCGAGTAGCGCCGCTCGGGCTCCTTGGCCAGCGCCTTGAGCACGATGCTCTGCAGGTCGGCGTCCACGCGCGCCATGCCGCTGGGCGTGTCGCGCAGCGCCTTCGGTTCCTGCTCGCTGATCACGCGCATGGCTTCGGGCAGCGAGGCCTTGCTCACCTCGTACGGCCGCTCGCCGGCGAGCATCTCGTACAGGATCACGCCCAGCGTGTACACGTCCGAGCGCACGTCCAGAGCGAGCGTCTCGCCGCGCACCTGTTCGGGGCTCATGTAGGGCAGCGTGCCGCGGATCGTGCCCACGTCGCTCATCACGCTCATCTGCGAGTCGTCGTCGGTGAGCCGCGCCAGGCCGAAGTCCAGCACCTTCACGTCGAGCGCGGCGGCACTGCCCGCACTGGCGCTGCCGCCGTCGCCCGGCGCGGGGATCACGATGTTCGACGGCTTCAGGTCGCGGTGGATGACGCCGCGCTGGTGCGCGTAGTGCACGGATGACGCCGCGCTGGTGCGCGTAGTGCACGGCCTCGGCGATGCGGCCGGCCAGCGCCAGCCGGTGCAGCAGCTCGGCGCGGTTCGCGGGCGACGGGCGCGCCGCCAGGTAGGCGTCCAGCGTGGGGCCTTCGACCAGCTCCATGGCGAAGTACGGGCGGCCGTCGGGCAGGCGGCCCGCACCATAGATGGCGCCGATGTCGGGGTGGCGCAGCCGGCCCAGCGTCTCGGCTTCGCGACGGAACAGCCGCACGTGCAGCGCGTCGGTGTGCGCGCTGCCGCGGATCACCTTCAGCGCGACGCGCCGGCGCGGCTCCTTCTGCTCGGCCAGGTACACGACGCCCATGCCGCCCTGCCCCAGCACGCCGAGCAGCCGGTAGCCGTCGACTTCGGCGGGCATGCCCTCCAGCCCGGGCGCCGCGGCCCCGCCGGCCGACGTGTGCATGGTGCGCGTCTCATCGTGTTCGTCGCTGGGCGTGCGCGGCTCGTCGGACATGGTCGCTCCACGTGGGAGAAGCGCGATCGTGTTCGGATTCGGGGACGGAGAAGGTGGATGGCGAGCGCGGGCGACCGCGGGTGAGACGGAGGCCTTCCGGGAGCAGCGCTGGGTGGGCGATCCTAGCCTGACGTGTTCATGGGGTGTGAGCCGAAAGTGTCGGGAACCTCGCAACGCTCCGCCGCCGGGTCGACGGGCACCGCTCGATGCCGCGCGGCGCAGCAAGCGAGCCGCGGACTCGAGAGTCGAATCGGCAGCAAGGCGGACGCCGCCGGCTCCACAACCTCGGCGACGACCTCTCGCAACGCCCGCCGGGCGCCGCGTCCCTTCCGCAACCTCCGCGACAAACTCCCGCAACCGCTGCGATAGCGCCCTCTGCACTGCCCCGCACAGCTTTCGGGCATTCGACATCGGCGCGCTGGTTGCCCCGTGAGCCCGATGGAGCCGGACCCGGCTCGCAGCCCGCCCGATTGCTCCGCTCGCGGATCCATCGCTTCTCCTGGCGCGCGAGCCGGAAGCCGCCCGCGGGCCTTCGACTCCCCGAGTCTTCGCGCTGTCGTGGCGCGATTGCCACGGGCGAGCCCGGCGGGCGGGGACTGAGCGAACTCGAGCTCGTTCGCAAGACGTCCCCGCGAGGGACCGCCTGCGGCGGCGTCCGTTCGGACGGATCGCGCTGGTCTGCCGTCGGCGTCTCTAGGGGTGTTTCGACTTCAGGGACGGCAGTAGCTCGACCGTGTGCACCGTGCTTTCGACCCAAAAGAACTCCCTGCGGAACGCGCGGCCGTCGGGCAGTGTGGCAGTGACGATGTATGTGCGGTTCGAGTAGTTCTCGCGCTCCTCCCGCTCCATCCGTCGCGCGACGGACACGGAATCCTGCTCACGCAGGATCTCCAGAGGGACCTCGCCATTCGCAACCACGACGCTGCCCGTCTCGACTTGCGCATGCGTGCCGGGCGGCCCCGTGACGCGAAGGACCATCCGGGGTGCGGCCTTCGGAACGAGGAACAGGTGAAAGCCGTCGTATTCGTTCACGGCATTCAACCAGGCCCTGCGATCGGGCGGCCTGAGCCCATCGCCTGAAAGCCGCCACCAGTCCCGCCATGCGGGCCGCGCCTCGTTCCACCACTGGTCCCAGCTGGTCGCCTCCATGGCGCGGGAGGACCGTCGAATGCCGTTGACGAGATCGTCCTCGAGGTCGGACTCATAGACGAAACTCGCGCGATCCGGCGCTTTCGACATTCTCGCGACGAAGTCCTTCGCGCGCTGGGCCACCGATTCGCGGCTGAAGTAGTCGTTGTGATCTTCGGAGAACGCCCCACGGTCGTCCTCGAGTCTTGCGACGCTGTCGGTCATGGCGGTCGCCCCCAGCCATGCGAGAAGAGTGATCCCGAACGCTCGACCGACGGGGCGCGGATCTCGCAACAGGGCGAGGGCCGCGGGGACGGCGCAGCCCCCGAGCGCGAACATCCTGTCTTCGGGCGTCGGCGGCAGGGGAGCCGACGGCTCCAAGCCGAGAGGCACGTCGTAGGCATCTGGTCCCGGCAATGCCGACTGGCCGGCGAGCA
>JBGAMH010000095.1:0-15989 GCA_044223135.1 Candidatus Eiseniibacteriota bacterium
ACGGCGGCGCTGAAAGACTCGACGGAGCACCAGCAGTTCTGACGACCGGCGGCGCGAAACATGGCGGCCCGCGCTCCAGTCGAGCGCGGGCCGCTTCGTTGTGCTGGTCGCCCCCGCCCCTACCACACGCCGGGCAGCAGCCTCGCGCTCGTGCGCATGCGGCGCTCCCAGGCTTCGCCGTGGCGTTCGAGCTGCAGGCGGTCCTCGCGGCGGCAGCTCCACACCGACGCCACCAGCGCCGGCAGCGTGAGCACCGCCCAGCCGGCCGGCACGCCCACCGCCAGCGGCAGCGCCACGTAGAACGCCAGCCGCGCCAGCACGTCGGGCATGCGCACCAGCGGCGCCAGCAGCCCCGCGCGCAGGCGGAACGCCATCGCCCCCAGCGCCAGCGCGATCCCTGCGATGTTGCCCACGCCGTCGGCGATGGCGCCGCCCAGCGGGCGGATCAGCGCGTAGAACGCGAGGATGCTCACGAACACGAGCGCCCCCAGCGCCACCGGCGCGCCCACGGGCGTGCGCAGCGGGTCGGTGGGCTCGCGACGCGCCAGGGACTCGGTCAGGCCGTACAGCCCGATCAGCAGGCCGCTGGTGGCGAATCGCACGAAGGGTTCGTCGAAGAGCATGCAGGCTCCGGAGGCCGCCCGAGGGTCGGGTGGGCACGGACGAGTGTCGGAACGGCGGCCGATTCGCTTGAGCCCCGAGCGGACCATCGCCCCGGGGCCGGGCACAGGCTATCCTGCCGCGCCATGCGCGATCGAGCCCCGAAATGCCTCGCCCCGGCCGCCGTGACCCTGTCCCTCGCCCTTGCCCTCGCCTTCGCCGCGCCCTCCCGGGCCGCCGGCCCCACGTGGGCGCCGCGCGCCGGCGTGCGGCTGGAGACCGTGGCCTCCGGGCTCGACAACCCGGTCGGGCTCGCCTCCCCGCCCGGCGACCCGCGGCTGTTCGTGATCGAGCAGTCGGGCCGCATCCGCA
Organism: Candidatus Eiseniibacteriota bacterium; assembly: GCA_044223135.1. Classification (GTDB taxonomy): domain Bacteria; phylum Eisenbacteria; class RBG-16-71-46; order RBG-16-71-46; family RBG-16-71-46; genus JBGAMH01. The sequence goes on from JBGAMH010000095.1 coordinate 973, forward strand.
TCATCGAAGGCGGCCGCGTGCTGCCGGCGCCGTTCCTGGACGTGTCGCGCGAGATCAGCTCGGGCGGCGAGCGCGGCCTGCTGGGGCTGGCGTTCCACCCGGGCTACGCGCGCAACGGCCTGTTCTTCGTCGACTACACCGACCGCAACGGCGACACGCGCATCGTGCGCTACACGGCCAGCGCCGACCGCTCGCGCGCCGACGCAGCGTCCGCGCGGCCCGTGCTGTGGATCAAGCAGCCGTACGCCAACCACAACGGCGGCGGGCTGGCGTTCGGGCCCGACGGCCGGCTCTACATCGGCACGGGCGACGGCGGCTCGGGCGGCGATCCGCACGACAACGGCCAGAGCCTCGGCACGCTGCTCGGCAAGATGCTGCGCATCGACGTGGACCGCGGCGTGCCGTACGCGATCCCCGCCGACAATCCGTTCCGGCGCCGCCCGGGCGAGCGGCCGGAGATTTGGGCGCTGGGGCTGCGGAACCCATGGCGGTTCTCGTTCGACCGCGAGACGGGCGAGCTGTGGATCGGCGATGTGGGCCAGAACCGCTGGGAGGAGATCGACGTCGCCCCCGCCGGCGCAGCCGGGCTCAACTACGGCTGGAACCGCATGGAAGGCAGCCATGCCTACGCCGTGCGCGACTCGCTGCCGCGCGGGCTCACCGCGCCGATCGTGGAGTACCCGCACGACCAGGGCTGCTCGGTCACGGGCGGCTTCGTGTACCGCGGCCGCGCCATCCCGGCGCTGCGCGGCGCCTACGTGTTCTCGGACTACTGCCGCGGCTGGATCCGCTCGTTCCGCCGCGTGGCCGGCCGGCCGGCGGACTTCACGGAATGGGACGTGGGCCGCACGGGCTCGGTGACGTCGTTCGGCGAGGACGCGGCGGGCGAGCTGTACGTGCTCACCATGGACGGCCGCGTGTCGAAGCTGGTGCCCGACGCGCCGGCGGCGCCCGTCAGACGCTGACCACCGGCGCGTGCAGCGCCGGCTCGGCCGTGACCGGCGCATGCTCGGGCGCGAGCACGCGCACCACCACCAGCGTGCAGTCGTCCTGCGGCTCCACGGCGCCCAGGTGGCAGGCCACCTCCTGCAGCACGCGATCGGCCACCGCCTGCGCCGGCAGGTCGCGCGGCAGCGTGCGCACGAACTCGGTCAGGCGGTCGTCGCCGAACATCTCGCCGTCGGCCGCCGCAGCCTCGCTGATGCCGTCGGTGTAGAACACGATCACGTCGCCCTCGCGCAGCGCGACGATCTCCTCCTCGAACGTCACGTCGTCCAGGATGCCCAGCAGCAGGCCGCCGCGCTCGAGCGCGCGGCACTCGCCGTCGTTGCGCACCAGCACGGGCCAGTTGTGGCCGGCGTTGCTGAACGTCATCTGCATGCGCCGGGCGTCCACGTGCGCCAGGAAGAACGTGGCGAACTGGCTCGACTCGGTGCTCTGGAACACGAGCGTGTTGATGTCGGACAGCATGTCGCGCACCGAGCGGTCGGCGCGCGCCAGCGTGCGCAGCGACGCCTGCAGCATCGACGACAGCAGCGCGGCGGGCATGCCCTTGCCGGCGACGTCGGCGATCGCCACGTAGAACGTGCCGTCGCCCGCCTCCACCACGTCGTAGTAGTCGCCGCCCACCTGCCGCGACGGCCGGTTGACCGCGTGGATCTCGAACCGCGGCAGCGGCGGGAACTCCGAGCGCAGCATGGTGCGCTGGATCTGCCGCGCCAGGCTGATCTCCTCCTCGAGGCGCGCCACGCGCAGTCGATCGCGCAGCAGCAGGGCGTTCTGCAGCGACACCGCCATCTGCCCCGCGAGCGCGTTCAGCAACGCCACGTCCTCCGACGTGTACTGCGTGGTCGTGAGCTTTTCGCCCAGCAGCAGCGCGCCCAGCGTCTCGTCGCGCCAGCGCAGGGGCACCAGCAGTTCCACGCCCAGCTTCTTCACCAGCAGCTCGCGGTCCACGCGCCGCAGGCCGTCCACGGGGTCGGACAGTCGAAAGCTCGGCTCGTGGCGCGACAGGCGCGGCAGGATGTCCGCCACGCCGCGCAGCGACTCGGCGTCCAGCGGCGCGCCGGCGCCCGAGCGGCACACCGGGCCGTCCTCGGTGAGCGCGACCAGGTACGCCGAGCGCAGCAGCAGCACCTCGGCGATCGTGCGGATGGAGCGCGTGAGCAGGTCCTCGAGGTCGATCGTGGTCTGCAGGTCGCGCCCGAGCTGGCGCAGCACGTTGCGGTAGTCGCCCGGGTCGCGCAGGAACATGCGGTCGAGCCACTCCTCGAGCCGGCTCAGTGCCGGCTGGAACAGCGTGAGCGCCAGGATCAGGAACACCGGCTGCACCACGCGGGCGTCGATGCCGAGCGTGCCCGTGACGATGCGGTTCACGCGCTCGACCAGGAACAGGTAGATGCCCACCAGCACGCTGGTGGCGAGCGCATACAGGATGCCGCGGCGCGCCAGCAGCTTGATGTCCAGGAACTTGTAGCGAACGATCGCGAACGCGATCGCACCCGAGCCCAGCGTCAGCGCGAGCGCGGTCATGCCGGCCTGCAGCGCCACCGGCATCGACAGCCCGAACAGCGTGGGCACCGACGTGGCGAACGCGTACAGCACGAGGCAGGCGGTGAGCCCGATCGCGATCGCGGTGAGCTGCTGGCGCAGGCGCGGCACCTGCTCGCGCCGGCGGCTGTCGAACAGCAGCGCCACGGCGCCGGCGCCGAAGCCGAGGTCCACCAGCGAGAACAGCGCCTGGTGCACGTTCAGGAACAGCCCCACCACCACCGCCGCCACCTGCACGAACGGCCGCACCAGCGCCGGCACGTCGGCGCGCTGCAGCAGCGCCTCGGGGTGCAGCGACGCCAGCACGAGCGCGAGCATCAGGTGGAACGCGTGCGGCGTGTAGACCAGCGCCACGAAGCTGGGCGAGCGCAGGCCACCGGGCAGCGTGACGCGCTGCGTGAACCGGCGTTCGGACGGGAACACGCTCGCGAACAGGAACAGCGTCGGGAAGAACAGCTCCCACAGGTAGGCGAAGTTCGCCTGCACGCCCGGCTGGCCCGCGGCGGGCGCGGGCAGCACCAGCGCGAGCGCCGACAGCACGGCGCCGAAGCCACCGAAGAACAGCATCAGCGACACCACGCGGTTCAGCCGCTGCGCACTGTTCTCGCGCAGGATCACCAGCCCGAGCAGGAACACGAGTCCGCCCAGGATCAGGTTGATGCTGGCCAGCGCGAGGTAGGTGTTGGTCATCGGCTCCGCTCGGTGGGTTCGGTGCGGCCAAGGGGTAGCGACCGACCGGGATACGGAACTTCCGCCTCCGGGATGCGCGGCCGCTCCCGGCGTCCGGACCAACGGACGGGCGCAGGTGCAGTGTTGGTTGGGCGCCGAGGCCGCGTCAAGCGCCCGGCGCGGGTGCGGGTCTCACCAGCGCGCCGCGCCCGGCCCCGCCGGGGGCGCCACCGGTCGGGGCGCCGCGCCCGACCGCCGGGCCGGGACCGCCGGAATGCACGACGCCCCGGTGGGAAGACCCACCGGGGCGTCGAGTTCGAAACGGACGGAACGGATCAGCGGATGTAGGCCACGCGCACGACGGCCTGGTGGCCGGCGTTCGACGCCTTCACGAAGAAGATGCCCGAACCCACCGACTGCCCGCCGGAGTCACGGCCGTCCCACTCGAACGAGTGGTTGCCGGCCCCGTAGTTGCCGTTCGCCAGCGTGCGCACCACGGCGCCACGAACGTCGTACACCGTGACGTTCACGTCACCGCGCTGCGGCATCGCGAGCGCCAGGCGAGCGCTGCCCGTGCGGACGGGGTTCTGGCCGGCGAAGCGCAGGCCGAACACCTTCGGAGTCGCGTCCGGGTTCACGCCGGTCACGCCGGCGCCGATCACGAACGGATCCGACAGCCACGAGCCGACCGCGCGACCCGCGTCCATCGCGACGATCTCGACCATCGCCTGCTCGGTGTTGGCTTCCGGCAGGACCAGGGCGATGTCGGTGTGCGGGGTCGAGGCGTAACGCGACCAGGTCGCTCCACCGTCGAGCGACAGCATCACGTCGTAGCCGGTCACGGTCTCGTCCTGCGGCTCCTTCCACGACATCGAGAGGCTCTGACCCGGAGCGCCACGGAACGTCGGGGCGCCCGAGCGGTAGGCCGCCAGCGGGCCGGCGAGCATCTCGGGCTTGACCACGTTGATCGTGGTCGCGCCGCTGAACCAGGTCACGTCGGCCACTTCGCCGATCGCCGACAGCGCCACGTTCTTGCCCTCGTCCACGACCGGCAGCAGGTCGAGCACGCGGAACTTGAACAGGCCGTGCCCGTTGCCCGGGAACGACGGCAACTCGCCCGGCGCGGAGCCCGCGCCACCGTTGACCAGCAGGCTGGCCGGATCGATGGCCTCGGGAGCGCCCGGAGCGAGCACGTCGAGCGTGACCGTGGGGCCACCGGAGACCGAGCTGAGCCAGCGCGGGACCATCGCGAGCGTCGCGCTCGCCACGCCCACGTGCATGTGGGCCGGCACCGCCAGCGTCGCGTGGGCCGGGTCGTTGCTGGTCAGGCGCACTTCACCGTCGTAGTCGCCGTCGGCGTACTCGAGCGCGCTGAACGTGACGCGCAGCGTGTCGGTGCCGCCCGGAGCGACCGTACCGGCGTTGTGATCGAGGCGCAGCCAGTCGGGCTTCCGCGAGAAGCGGATGGCCATGTTGCTGTGCATGTAGGCCGCGTTGAACGTCGTCCGCAGGCCCACCGTGCCGTTGCCGTTCTGGATGCCGATCGTGCTGGAGAGCAGGTCGGCGTTCATCCCGGCGTAGTGGTACTCCACGTTCCCGTTCGGGTAGATCATGATCTCGTACGAGTACGTGGGGTTGCCGGCCGTGCCGAGGTAGTGATGCACGTCCTTCCACATCACGATGAACCGGCCGCCGTCGTACTTGGTGTAGACGTTGCCCGAAACGCGCAGGTCCATGTCGTCCCAGAACACGGCCAGCATGTTCGGCGGGACGGTGGTGCCCGTGTTGGGCAGGTCGGTGTTCGTGTACGTGGTCAGCGTGCTGGTGCCGAACGCCGCCCAGCCGTTGGTGCAGACGCTGAGCTGGGTCTGCGACGTGCCGTACCAGTTCACCGGGAACGGCAGAGGCACGTTGGTGGTGCCATCGTCACGGCTCGAGAACGCCAGCAGCGTGCCCGTGCCGGAGATGTCGACGAAGCCCGGCGTCGGACCACCGGGGGCGTCGCTGTCGATCCAGCGATAGCCACCCGCGTCCGGACCACCCGAGCCCAGCGCGCCCGGCTGACCGTCGTCACCCTTGGCGCCTTCGACGTTCTGCGGAGGCGACATGCCGGCGCTCGCCGGGACGACGCCCTGGTAGGCGCCGGCCGTGAAGGTCAGCGGCGAACCACCGTTGTTCGTGACGACCAGGTTCTTCACCTTGGTCACGGCCTGCGGCCCGATGCCGTTGGCCGTGGCAGCCGCCAGCGAACCCGGGTTGACCACCAGCACCGGCGCGTTCGTGCCCGTGCCCGTCATCGCGACGACGACCGGATTCTCGTCCGGATCGTTGCTCGCGATGCTCAGGTTGGCGTTGAACGTGGCCGCCGAGCCGGGCGTGAAGTTGCACGTCACGGTCTGCGAACCACCCGGGGCCAGCGTGAACGTGGTCGGGGTCGCGGTGAACTGCGGGTCACTGGACGAGATGCCGGTGACGTCGAGCGGGTCCGTGCCGCCGTTCGAGACGCTGAACGTGCGCGTGGACGTGCCACCGACGAACAGCGAGCCGAAGTCGAGCGACGTGGCGGAAACCACGATGTCCGGCGCGCCGATCACGGTGAGCGTCGCCGCCACCGTGGCGTCCGGCGTGTCGGGATCGTTGCTCTGCACGTGCACCGTGCCCGTGTAGACACCGCTGCCGAGGCCGGTCGCGTCGAAGCCGATGTTGACCTGCTGGCTCGAGAACGGCGCGATGTGACCCGACGTCGGCGAGGACGTCAGCCACTGGCGCAGCGGAATGATCCGCACGGCCAGGTTGTTGTGCACGTAGGCCTGGTTGAACGCGGTCTGCAGGCCGATCGTCTTGGCCTGGTTCTGCATGCCGATCGTGGCGCTGTTCGTGGTGCCCGTCATGGTGAGGTACTGGTAGCGGATCTCACCCGACGGATACAGGATGACCTGGAACGTCTCCACCGACGCCGCGTCGGAGTAGCGCGGCACACCCACCCAGGACACGACGAACTTGCTGCCGTCGTTGTACGCGTAGGCCAGGTTGCTCGTGCCGAAGTTCAGGTCGTCCCAGAACGGAGCGACGAGGTTCGCCGGGGCGCCCGAGTTCGGCAGCGCCTGGTTCGAGTAGCCCGTGCCGGTGTCCGTGAACGACAGCCAGCCGTTCGTGCAGACGCGCACGCTGTTGAACGTGCCGCCGTAGAACGGGAAGTTGAAGCCGATGTTCACCGGGCCACCGTTCGCATCGTCGCCCGTGAGCGCGATGGCGTTGCCCGGCTGCGCGATGTCGACCCACGCGAACGTGGGGCCGCCCGGATCGTCGGAGTCCTGCCACCGGTAGCCGAAGCCGTCCGGTCCACCCGCGGCCAGCAACTGCGGCTCGCCCGGCGTCCCCTCGACACCCTTCGCGAGGATGATCGGCTTGTTGATCACCGCCGTGCCGAAGTTCAGCGACGGCGTCGGAATGCTCCAGTCCAGCGTGCCCGCGGAGTTGTTCGAGATGGTGATCGTCTCGGTCCCCTGCGCGCCCGTGTTCAGCGTCTTCGCCACGGACGTCGGCGCCACCGAGATGTCCGGCGGTCCGAGCGTGGTGCCCGTCGCGACGTTGGACAGCGGTCCGGCGTTGCCGAACTCGTCCTTGGCCTTGAGCGCGAAGTAGTACGGCGTCGAGAACGACAGGCCGTTCACCACGACGTGCTCCGTGGCGCCCGCGGGCTGCGGATTCGGGGCCGCCGCCTGAGTGGCCGCAGCGAAGTTCGCCTCGGTGATCGGCGCCGTCGAGTAGCGCAGCTCGTACTCCGAGGCCGTGCCCACGCCACCGTCGTCACCCGTGGCGGTCCAGACCAGGCCCATCGAGTTCGAACCGGGGTTCTCGCTCGCCAGGTCCGAGACGGCGCCCGGCGGGATGCTGTCGGGATCCGCCGCCGCCATGAACAGGTTCAGGCGGCCGCCCGTGACGCAGCGGCCCGTCAGGGCGGGGATCGGATCCGCGAACTGCATGATGCGCTGCTTGACCTGCATGTTGGTCATGCCCGGGAAGCGGCCGAACATGAACGCGCAGGCGCCCGACACGTGCGGGCCGGCCATCGAGGTGCCCGACAGCAGCTGGTAGCCGCCGCCCGGCATCAGCGAAAGGATGTCCACGCCGGGGGCGCCCAGGTCGCAGGTCGTCGCACCGAAGTTCGAGAACGACGCGAGCTGGTCGTTGTGGTCGGTCGCCGCCACACCGATGATGTACGGCGAATCGTACGCGGCCGGGTAGCTCGGCGACACGTCGGTGTTCGTCGAAGCGTTGCCCTGCGAAGCCACGAACAGCTGGCCCGCGGCACCCGCGGCGTTGATCGCGTCGAGCAGCGCCTGCGAGAAGCCGCCGCCGCCCCACGAGTTGCTCGTCAGCCGGCAGCCGATCGTGATCGCGTACTGGACGCCCAGGACGGCGTTCGCCGTCGAGCCCGAGCCGCTGGCGCTGAGGAACTTGATGCCGGCGATCTTGGCGCGCCAGTTGATGCCCGTGGTGCCCAGCGCGTTGTTGCCGACCGCGGCGATCGTGCCCGAGCAGTGCGTGCCGTGCTCGTTGTCGTCGAACGGGTCGCCGTCGTTGTTCACGAAGTCGTACCCGTGGACGTCGTCCACGTAGCCGTTGCCGTCGTCGTCGATGTTGTTGCCCGGGATCTCGCCCGGGTTCGTCCACGCGTTCGCCGCGAGGTCCGGGTGCGTGTAGTCGACACCGGTGTCGATCACGCCCACGAGGATGTTCGGATCGCCCGTGAACGTGGCCCACGCCTGCTCGGCGCGGATGTCGGCGCCCGGCGTACCACCGGTCTGCCCGGTGTTGTGCAGCTGGTACATCTCCGGGTAGCGCGTGTCGTTCGGGACGACGTCGATGCTCCACAGGTAGTTCGGCTCGACGTACTCGACGCGCGGGTCGAGGCTCAGTCGTGCCACCGCTTCCTCCACCGCCATGCCGCGCACCTGGAGGTGCTCGACACCGATGAAGTTCATCTCGTGGAGAACCTGGCCACCGATCTCGTCACGAAGGACCGACTTCTGCGGAGCCTTCAGACCGGTCTTGTACTTCACCAGGATTTCGCCCGGAACGTACTTCGGCGCGGCGTTCGCGAGGGTCGCGAAGCCGACCGCGAATACGGTCGTGAGGGCGAGGAGCAGGGATCGGGTACGGCTCGTCATGGTTCGATCTCCTGGGGGGCATGGCCGGAGCGATCCGGCGAGGGGAGGTTCACACGGAGAGTGTGAACGTGTGACGAGTGTCGACGACGCTGGAGTGGGGTCCTCCCGGGTCCGCGGTCGGAGCAGGTTCCCCCCCGTTCGGGAGGCAACCCTGATGGCACGTCAGTAACTTCTAAGGAGAACCACAGGGGCACGTCAAGAACTTCCTCCCGATGTCACGCATTCGGTCACACCCAGTGAACGGAGTCTCTCACGAGGAAACAGAAAGGCCCGACCGGGACGGCGGGCGGGCCTGTCGGGAACGCGTGGTCGTTCAGCGCTTTCGGGAGGCGCGACCCTCGTGGCGGCACACGACCTGGCTCGTGATCCCGCCGCGAACGTTGTAGCGCCCGATCACGGTCAGCCGGCGGGGCTTCATCGCCTTCACGAGGTCGTCGCAGATCTGGTTGGTCGCCTGCTCGAAGTAGTGGCCCTCGTCGCGGAACGACCAGATGTAGAGCTTGAGCGACTTGAGCTCGACGCACAGGCGATCCGGCACGTACACCACGATGATCGTGCCGAAGTCGGGCTGGCCCGTGACGGGACAGACGGCGGTGTACTCCGGGCACTCGTGGCGGATCACGTAGTCCCGGCCGGGATTCGGGTTCGGAAAGGTGACGAGCTCGCGGGACGCGCGCTTGGGCATCGGAGTCCTCCGGGTTCGACGAGAGCCGGGCAGTCTCGGTTCGACGCGCGCGGGGGTCAAGTGCACGGGTCCACCGCCCGGCGCGGGAGAAGTCCCGGGACGCGCACGCCGGCATCAGCCGGGAGACGACGCTCCGCCTTGCGGGCGATTCCGCGCTCAAGCGCAACCGCGCGCAGGCCGACATTCGCTCTACACAGCGACGGCCCCTCCGTCTCGTGACTGATTCCTCGTGCCCCGGAGGATGGCCGCGTGTCGCTCGAAAGCACGGAAACTTCGTCGCTCCACCCCCGTCCTCAGCTGTTCGTCGCCGACGACGACCCCGACGTTCGCCGGGTGCTGGTGGGCTTCCTCGCGCACTGCGGGTGCGACGTGCTCGGCCTGGCCGACGGCCAGGCGTTGATCGAACAGGTCGAGCGCGACCCGTCCGCCTGCGCCGGCGTCGTCATGGACGCCCAGATGCCCGGGCCTTCGCTCGCCGATCGCGTGCGACGACTGCGCGCCCTGCGCGCCGAACTGCCGATCATCGTGGTCACCGGCGACCCGCTGCCGGCGAGCGATCTGGCCGCCGACGGCGACCTGATCGTGCTCGGCAAGCCGTTCGGCCGGGCGGCGCTGCGGCAGGCGCTGTCCGCTGCCGGCGCGAGGGAGGCCGCGTGACGCACCGCGCCGCGATCGGGCCCGAGACGCTGCGCATGCGCACGACGACCGACGTGTCGGGGCTCGAGGCGTCGCGCATGGCGGCGCTCCTCCTGCCGGCCCGGCTGTCGCCGCTCGAAGCCGGCGCGCAGATCCTGGAGCCGCTCGCGCGCGCCACCGGCGCCGAACGTGCGTCGCTGCTGCTGCTGGATCCGCGCGGCGGCGAGTTGTTCATGCTCGCCGGCCGCGGCGTGCCGGAAGCGCTCGTGGGCACGCGTTTCGAGGCGCGCCCGAACAGCATCGCCGCGTGGGTGCTGCGGCACGGGCACGGCCGCCTGCTGCACGGCGACGTGCGCGAAGACGGCATGGAAGGCGCGCAGGACCACTCGATCGGCTCCTCACTCTGCCTGCCGTTGCGCGGGCTGCACGGCACCGTGGGCGTGCTGAACCTGGCGCGCGCCGCGCCCGCGACCGCGTTCACCGAGGCCGACCACGAAGCCGTGCAGCGCGTGCTGCCCGAGGTGGGGCTCGCACTCGCCGACCTGCGCGAACGCGTGATGGCGTCCACGTTCGCGGCGCAGCTGCGCGCGGCGTCGGCGGCGCGCGGCCGGCACGGCCTGCCCGAGGGCGGCGACGAGGCGCGCGGCTGGGAGTTCGCGTACGTGCGGCTGGCCGGTGCGCGCGAAGCGTCCGACTTCTGCGAGCGGCTCACGCACGCGAACGGCGCGCAGACGATCGTGGCCGCCGACGTGGCCGGCGACGGCGTGGAGGGTTCGCTCGCGGCGGCGTTCGCACAGGGGCTGTTCGTGGCGCACGCGCGCGGCGAGCAGTCGGCGTCGGGGCTCGTGACGCGGCTGGACGCCGACCTGCACGCGCGGCTCGGTGCCACGCGGCTGGTGTCCGCGTGGGTGGGCGTCCTCTCGCCCGGCGGCGTGCTGTCGTCGTGCAACGCGGGCTATCCCTCGCCGCTGTGGGTGCACTGCGGCGACGACGGCGCGCAGCCGCTGTCGACGGGCGGACCGCCGCTGGGCTCGGTGGCGGGCATCGCGTGGGAGGACGAGCAGGTGCGCCTGCTGCCGGGCGACCTGGTGGTGGCGGCGAGCGACGCCGTGCACGCCGCGCTCGATCCCGCGCACCGCGGGCTCGCCCGGGAGCACCTGCACGAGATCGTGCGCGAGCACGAGCGCGAGTCGCTGGAGCGCCTCGCCACGGCGGCGTGCTCCGCGGCGCTCGAACGCTCGGGCGGCGCCGAGTGCGCGGACGACTTCGTCGTGCTGGCTCTGAGATACGCGCCCGAGGCCCGCGCCTGAGCGTCGAAGTCACGCGGCGCTCTCGCCCGCGCCGTCCCGGAGTCTCGGCGCGGAGCGTCCTTCCTCTGCTGCTCGCCTGCGCGGAGGCTATGGTCGGGGGTGGCGATGGTGGTCGGGGGGCTTGTGGTAGCCTCGCCGGCCTCATGAAACGCGTGTTCCTCGAAACCTACGGCTGCCAGATGAACGTGGCCGACTCCGAGCTCATGGCCGGCGTGCTGGAGCGCGGCGGCATGGAGCTGGTCGACGCACCTGAGGCCGCCGACGCGGTGCTGCTGAACACGTGCGCCATCCGCGAGCACGCCGAGCAGCGCGTGCTGGGCCGGCTCGGCGACTTCGCGCGCCTCAAGCGCACCACGAACCCGCGCCTGATCGTGGGCGTGGCCGGCTGCATGGCGCAGCACCTGCGCGCCCGGCTGCTCGACCACGCGCGCGTGCTCGACCTGGTGGTGGGCCCCGACGGCTACCGCGACTTGCCCGAACTGCTGCGCCGCGCCGCCGGCGAACCGGTGACGCAGGTGCGGCTCGACCGCGACGAGACGTACGGCGACCTGGAGCCGCGCCGCGGCACCGGCGTGCGCGCGTGGGTCACGGTGCAGCGCGGCTGCGACAAGTTCTGCACGTACTGCGTGGTGCCGTACACGCGCGGCCGCGAGCGCAGCCTGCCGCTCGACGACCTCGTGCGCCAGATGCGGCACGCGGTGTCGCAGGGCTACCGCGAGATCGTGCTGCTGGGCCAGACGGTCAACTCGTGGCGCCACGGCGAGCACGACTTCGCCGACCTGCTGCGCGCGGCGAACGGCGTCGAGGGCGTGGCGCGCGTGCGCTTCACGTCGCCGCACCCCTCGGACTTCGACGAGCGCGTGATCGCCGCCATGGCCGAGTGCGAGCGCGTGATGCCCCAGGTGCACCTGCCGCTGCAGTCGGCGTCGAACCGCGTGCTGGAAGCCATGAACCGCACGTACACGATCGAGGCGTACGACGCGATCGTGCGCCGGCTGCGCGACGCGATCCCGGGCCTGGCGCTGAGCACCGACCTGATCGCGGGCTTCCCCGGCGAAACGGAGGCCGAGTTCGAGGAGACGCTCGCCTACCTGCGCCAGGTGCGCTGGGACAGTGCGTTCCTCTTCAAGTACTCCGCGCGCCCCGACACCAAGGCGTGGCACGTCGCCGAGACGCTGACCGAGGCCGAGAAGACCGCGCGGCTCGAACGCCTGATCGACGCGCAGCACCGCATCTCGGGCGAGATCCACGACACGTGGATCGGCCGCGAGGCCGAAGTGCTGATCGAGGGCCGCGGGCGCAAGGACGAGCGGCAGCTGTTCGGCAAGAGCGCCGAGTTCAAGACCGTGATCCTGCCCGACGACGGCTCCGCGCCCGGCACGCTGCGCCGCGTGCGCGTGGTGGGCGCCACGCCGATCACGCTGTTCGGCGAACCGGTCGACACGCCGCGCCCGGCGCCGCTGGTCTCGATCGCCGGCTGAGCGCGCGCGGCGTCGGTCAGCGCCCCACGCCCGAAGCGAACAGCGCCGCGCCCACCACGCCCGCGCGCTCGCCGAGTTCCGCCGGCACCACCTGCAGCCCGTGGCGGTGCGAACCCAGCGTGTAGCGCACGAGCGCCGCGCGCACCGGTCCGAGCAGCGCCTCGCCGCCTGCGGCCACGCCGCCGCCCAGCACCACGCGCTCCGGCTGCACCAGCTGCACCGCGCACGCGATCATCGCCGCGAGCCGGTCGGCCATCTCGGCCACGGCCGCACACGCGCGCGGCTCCCCCGCCGCGGCCTGGGCGAACGCCTCGCGCGCGTTCGCCACGTCGAGCCCGGCCACGCGCAGGCGCGCCAGCAGGCCTTCGCCGCCCGCGAGCGGCTCGGCGCAGCCGTGCACGCCGCAGCGGCACTCGGGGCCGTGCGAGCCCAACGGCAGGTGCCCCAGTTCGCCGGCACCGCCCCAGGCACCGCGCAGCACGCGCCCGTCCACCACGATGCCGCCGCCCACGCCGGTGCCCACCGTGACCGTGATCGACACGCGCGCCCCGCGCGCGGCGCCCACGTGGTGCTCGGCGAGCGCGGCCAGGTTCGCGTCGTTGTCCACCACGACCGGCCGGCCGAGCCGGCGTTCGAGCGATTCGCGCAGCGGGAAGTCGGCGGGAAACGGCAGGTGCGGCGTGTCGCCCACGAGAGCGCCGGAGACGGGGTGGATCGCGCCCGGGCAGCCGAGGCCCGCACGCCGACGGGTCGCCGGCGCCGTGCGCGAGCGCGGCCGCCGCGATCGCGTCGAGCCAGGCCGTCAGGTCCACGCCCGACGTCCGGCGGCGTGCGGGCGAAGTCGTGCACGCGTCCGTCGCCGTCCACGCGCGCCGACTTGAGGTCGGTGCCGCCCAGGTCCAGTCCCACGTGCATCGCGGTCGTGCTCATGCGCGCACGTTAGCCTGCGTGGCGCCGGCGGGCCACCGGCCGCCGCCGTGCCGGTCTGGACGCCCGGTCGCGCGTGGTGCGAGAGTGCGCGCCATGATCACGTCCCGCCGCCTCCCCCCCGTCGCGGCCCGCGCCGCGGTCTTCGCCCTGCTCACGTTGGTCGCCTGCACGCCCGCGCGCCGCGCGCCGCTCGAACCCGCCCCCGAATACGTGGCGCCCGTGCGCGTGGTCACGGACCGCTGGGGCATCCCGCACGTGCGCGCGCAGAACCTGACCGACCTCTACCGCGCGTGGGGCTGGGTCGCCGCGCGCGACCGGCTGTGGCAGCTCGCGCTCACGCGCGCGCAGGGGCGCGGCGAGTCGCACCGCTGGCTCGGCAACGACGCCCTGCGCTCGGACGGCGGCGCGCAGCTGTTCCGGCTGGCCGAACGCGCCGACTCGATCTGGGCGCGCGACCGCGGCGACGCCCGCCTGGCCGCCGCACTGCTGTCGTATTCGGCCGGCATCAACGACTACCTGCACGAGTGCGAGAGCGGCCGGCGCCCGTGGCCCGCCGAGCTCGCGCGACTCGACTGGAAGCCCGAGCCGTGGCGCCCCGAGGACTGCGTGCTGCTGCTGCTGGGCTTCGGCGTGACGCTCGACCTGGACGCACCCGAACTGCGCGAGCTGGACGAACTGGCGCGCTTCGGGCCCGAGCGCGTGCGCGAACGGCACGCGTACGAGGGCGCGTGGACGTACGACACGGTGCCCGACAGCGCCGCGCGCCGCCTGTGGCCCGACGGGCTGCCGCGGCTCGCCGACAGCGAGGCGGTGGCGCCCTCCCCCGTGGCCGCGCGCGCGCTCGATCCGGCGCGTGACCTGCTCGCCGCGCTGCGCCCCGGCGCGGGCGATCCCGACCAGCGCGCGAGCAACGAGTTCGCGGTGGGCGGCCGGCGCACGGCGTCGGGCGCGCCGCTGCTGGCGAACGATCCGCACCTGGGCTTCAGCACGCCGGGCCCGCTGCACGTGGTGCACGTGTCGGTGCCGGGCGTGGTCGAGGCGATCGGCGCCGACGTGCCCGGGCTGCCGCTGATCGCGATCGGCCGCAACGAGCGCGCCGCGTGGGGCCTCACCGCGCTGAGCGCGGACGTGTGCGACGTCTACGCCGACACGCTGTCGGCCGACGGCAAGCGCGCGCGCGGCCCCGCCGGCTGGACGGACGTGGTGACGAAGCCGTTCGCGCTGAGCCTGCGCGTGCTCGGCGTGCCGGTGCCGGCACTCGGGCAGGTGCGCCGCTACACCGCGCACGGCCCGGTCGTGCAGTGGGACCCGAAGCACCGCGTGGCGTATGCGATGCGCTGGAGCGCGCTCGAGGACGCGCGCATCACGCTGCGCGGGCTCGTGGGGCTCGAGCGCTCGCGCAGCGCCGCGGAGCTGCAGGAGCGCGTGCGCACGCTGGTGACGCCCACGTTCAGCGCGGTGATGGCCGACGTCGACGGCGACGTGCGCTGGCAGGGCGCGGGGCTCGTGCCGCGGCGGCCGTTCCCGTTCGCGCGCGGGCCGCTGCCGTCGGACGGACGCCACGAGTGGGCCGGCTTCATTC
>JBGAMH010000096.1:0-15100 GCA_044223135.1 Candidatus Eiseniibacteriota bacterium
CCAGGTCCAGCACCTCGACCCGCAGGCGCCCGGTCCACGCGGCCTCCAGTCGCACGTGCGTGACCCCGCGCGTCGGGTTGGGCCCGATTCGGAGCGCCAGCGCCGGCTCGCGCACGGGCGGCGGAGTCGACGGGACTCCCACCGTGACGCAGCCGTGGCCCAGGTGCGCCAGCAGCGAGTCGCGATCGGCGGGGCCCACCACGCCGTCGAAGTCGAGATCCGAGCGCGGATCCGACGTGCCGTAGCGCGACACGAGCAGGTCGTGGTCGAGCATCGTGACCACGCCGTTGCCGTCCGCGTCGACGCCGGCCAGGGGAACCGAGGGCTCGACCACCGTGCCCGTGCTGCCCCCGTAGCGCACGCGGATGCCGCCCGTGACGCTGCCACTCGACTTGAAGCGAATCGTGGCGATGCCGTCCGCGCCGGTGGTGCCGTAGGCGTACGTGAGCGGGCCACCGCACGCCGACGTGGAGTCCCACACCGCGCCGTTCAGGAAGTCGAGCGTCACCGGCGCGCTCGACACGGGAACGCGCGTGGTGCGCCACAGGCCCACCGTGGACACCGCGTCGCTGTCGGGGCAGGCCACGAGGTGTGCGCGCGTGAAGGCGATGGCGTTCGGATCGTCCCAGCCGACCTCGAGCCCGTTCGCGACCCATGCCGTGCAGACGTGCATGCGGGGATCGATCCCCGAGCCCGCTGCGATGGCGGGCACGCCGGCGTGGGACGAAGCCGGAACGGTCCCGATCGACTGGACGCGCCATGCGCCGAAGAGCGGCGTCGCCAGTTGCAGCGGCTTCGCGTCGGCCGTGGTGAACACCACGTAGGGCTGCGTGTCGGTGGCGTAGGTGAATGCGATCGCGTACACCTGCCACGTGGCGGGCAGCACTTCGTGCGACTGCCACGTGCCGTCGACGCGATCGGCCACCAGCAACGCGCCGGCCTTCACGTACGCCACGTGCGGGCTGCCGCTGCGATCCACGGCCAGCGCGATCATCGAAACGTCCGTGTCGGGCGCGACCTCCTCGATGGCGGTGGCCGGGCCGGTGCAGTAGCGGATCGTGTGCGTGGCGCCGTTGACCCACGCGACGTGCGTGGCGTTGGTCTTGTTGGTGGCGATCGCGGGCCAGCCCAGTGGCGACGCGTTCGGGGCGGTGTCGAGCGTTCGGAGGCTCCAGAAGCCCAGCTCCTTCGACGCGTACCGCAGCGTGCTCTGCCCGGCCGCGGCCGTGGGGTCGAGGTACGCCACCACGGGGCCGATGTCGGTGCGATGGTCGATGGCGCACCACTCGCCCACGTGCGCCCCGGCCTGGATCGTCTCGACGGTCCAGCCGGCGCTGAGCTGCGAGGTCGCGTAGTGCAGAGCGCCCGCGCCGCCCAGTTCGAGGTAGAAGCACGTGTGCAGCGCCCGATCGTATCGATCGGTGCGCGCGGCGATGTGCCCCGGGTTGACGCCGAGCAGGATGGAATCGCTCGTGAAGGTGGTTCCGGCGAACGTCCACGTGCGGCGCATCTGGAGGCGCGACCAGTCGAAGTGGATGACGCCGTGGAACATCGGCCCCGAGCCGATGGACTCCATGTAGACGCCCGGCCAGTTCTCCACCTGCGTGGAGATCGTGGCCTCGGTGAACGGGACGTCGGCGGACGCGGGCGCGGCCGAGAGTGCGAGCACCGCGAGCACGAGAACGGGGAGAGCTCGACGTGGAGCCATGACGCGACCTCCAGTCCGAGGTGAGTCGGCGCGTGGCCGATGCGCTGGCGGAACTGGCGGCCACCCCGGAAGCGAACGCGGGGCACGGCGAGTCGCGGCAGGCGTCTCGGAGCGGGATGCGCGGTCCGAGGCGGGAGCCCGGCGTCATCGCGGGCGCGTGCGGCGGGCGGGAATGCGGAGGAGTTCCGGTTCCAGCGCGTTCGACGCTAGCACCCGGGTGGGGAGGCAACAACGGCCAAGTTCGCCGTCCGCCGACGATCGTGCGGGCATGAACCTCCATGCCCACACGACGCCGGCGCGCGAGTCGCCGCGACGATGTCGTCGAGCGAAGACGTCTCCATGATTGTCGAGAACCATCCACGTAATCGCCGCACGCGGGGCGTCCCATTAGCTATGCCCCGTCGAACGCGGCGCCGACCCTCGGCGTGCATCGGGGCGCCCGATGGACCTGCAAGAGGGGGCGGAGATGCAGAACGCATCGCATCGTCACGGTCGATGGTGGAGTGCGCTGGCCTTCGTGTGGATCAGCCTGGTCTCGAGTGCGACGGCTTCTCTCGCCACGTGCCCGGGCGTCGCGCCCCAGCCGCTGCAGGACTACTCCGTCCAGTGCCAGTACATGCGGCTCGACTGGCCCACGGTGATCAACGCCACGCGGTACATCGTCTACAAGCGGACCTGGGACGGCACGGAGCCGCCCATCGCCGAATGGACGTTCGTCACCTCCACGCCGAACAACTACTACCAGATCGCCACGACGAGTCTCACGCAGGGGGCCACGCTCGACTACAAGATCGGCGCGGTCAACGACAACGACGCGACGTGCCAGGACGCGAACGGGAATCCCGTGTTCTCCCTCTCGTACCGGGTCACGGTGGACGTGCCCTATCTGCCCACGACCCCGACGGGTGTGTTCGTCTCGAGCGGCGCGAACTCGCAGGTGGTCGTGCACTGGTCGGTGGTGGCCTCGAACAACTGGCGGGCGTACATCTACCGCGACGCGGAGACGACCCCGTTCACGTACGTCACGTACGGCAACGGCCAGGCGTCGTTCACGGGGACGTGCGGGCAGCACACCTACTACGTCCAGAACGGCACCACGAGCGACTGCCGGAGCAGCAAGGTGTCGACGGGCCCGCTGACGACGAGCCCCACGACCGCCGTGCTCAGTTCGCCCGCCAATGGAGCGACGATCTCGACTCCCGACATCGCGTTCGCGTGGACGGCCTCCTGCGCCACCAGCTACAACCTGCAGATCGCGAGCGATGCCAATTTCGCCAACGTGGTCGTGAACGCGACGCCCACGAACCCGAGCTACACCTGGACCGGGGCGTCGTTCGGCACGTTCTACTGGCGCGTGCAGTCCACCAACGCCGGGGGAACGGCGAGCTGGTCGACGAGCCGCTCCTTCGTTCATCCGCTGTCCATCACGGTGACCGCACCGAATGGTGGCGAGAACTTCGCCGGCGGCTCCTCCACCAACATCACGTGGACGACATCCGGCGCGCTCTCCGGCGTGAACATCGACTACTCCGCCAACGGCGGGACCAGCTGGACCCCGGTCGTGGCCAACACGCCGAACACACTGAGCTATGCGTGGACGGTGCCGAACGGAGCGACGTCCGCCGGGCGCGTCCGGGTGTCCGCGAGCGGGTACTCCGACATGAGCGACGCCAACTTCAGCGTGGTACCCGTGAGCCTCGGTTCGGCCCAGGGCGCGCCGGACGGGGCCGGTGGCGCGTTCATGGTCTGGTCCGACAACCGCTCGGGCAACTACGACATCTACGCCTCGCGCGTCGATGCGAACGGCGCCCCCGTCGCGGGGTGGACCGCGGCCGGCACCCAGATCTGCAATGCGTCCGGGGACCAGGTCAAACCGCGCGCCGTGTCGGACAACATGGGTGGCATGTACGTGGTGTGGGAGGACTACCGCACCGGATCGAGCTCGGATCCCCAGAGCTACGACATCTACGCGCAGCGCGTGACGTCGACCGGCGCGATCGCCAGCGGCTGGACCCTGGCCGGGACCCCGGTGGTGTCGGGCCTCGGTTGCCAGCGGGGGCCGGCGATCGGGGTCGACGGCTTCTCGGGTGTGTTCATCGCGTGGGAGGACAATCGCACGCCCGGCGGCCGACCCTACGCGCAGCGACTGACGAGCACCGGATCGCCCGTCTGGGCGGTGAACGGCGTGAAGGTGGCCGAGCTGTCGTACTACGTCAACGAGCCGGACGACCGGATCCAGATCGCTTCGGACGGCGCGGGTGGTGCGGTCGTCGCGTTCCGCGACTACTACGGGGAGTTGTTCGCCCAGCGCCTTGCCGCGGCCACCGGCGCTCCGCAGTGGACGAGCGATCCGATCTACGCGACGTTGCACCTCGACTCGCACGGCCTGCAGCCCAGCCTGGTCGCCAATGGCCCCGGCGGGTACTACGTCGCCTACATGTCGTACGTGAACCAGGGCACGATTTCGCCGACGAACGTCAACGTGGTGCGCTTCGACAACTCGGGCACGATCTTCGGCCCGTGGGTGGCGTGCGGGGCGACGGGCGACCAGGCCTATCCGCGAGCGGTCTCGGACGGCGCCGGCGGCGTGCTCGTGTCCTGGCTCGATGGCCGGACTTCGGGAACGCTGAATACGCCCGACCTCTACGCCACGCGCCTCGATGCGACCGGGGCGCTCTCGGGCAGCTGCTGGTCCGCGAACGGCAACCTCGTCTCCGGTGGCCCCGGCGTGCGATCCGCGATGACGCTGGCGCCCGACGGCCGCAGTGGTGGCGTGCTCGTGTACTCGCACAACAACGACCTCCGCGCTCGCGCCGTGCTCAGCGACGGATCGACCGGATCCGAGGCCACGCTGTACTCGCCGGGCGGATACACGGGCCCGGCCTCGGCGGTGCAGGGCAACCAGGGCAACGTCGTGGCCGTGTGGGTCGATCAGGCGGGCAGCTACACGACGGCCGCGCATGCGGGCCATGTCACGGTGCCGCCGCTCAGCGTGGCGGGCATCTCGGACGTCGCGGTGACGGCCATCGGCAGCACCGGCGTGGTGCTGGGCTGGACGATTCCCGCGGACCATCCGGTCTACGGGCCCGTCGTGATGTTCGACCTGCGCTGGGGCGCCACGACCATCACCGAAGGCAACTTCAACAACCTGACGAGCCAGTTCCTCACCAGCCCCGGCGCGGGTCCGGGCGAACCGCAGTGTGCGGCGCCGTGGGGCATGGCCCGGTGCACGAACTACCAGTTCGCGGTCCGGTTCCAGTACGCCTGCGGCGTGTGGTCGTCCATCAGCAACGTGGCCTCGGCGAAGACGCGCTGCACGGGCTGGACGATCGGGGACTGTCCCTCGGGCCTGATCACCACGCGGCCGGGCGAGAGCGAGGAGGCTCCGCCGCCGCTGGCCGTCGAGCTGTCGGCGCCGGTTCCGAACCCGAGCGCCGGGAACGCGCGCTTCTCGTTCGGCATCCCGGCCTCGAAGGACGGCACGTCGTACGAGCTGGCGATCTACGACATCACGGGCCGCCGCGTCGCCCTGGTGGACCGGGGCATCGCGCGGCCGGGTCACGAGACGCGCGCGTGGGACGGCCGAGCCGTGGACGGGCACGTGCTGCGGGCGGGCATGTACTTCGCTCGCCTCACGGTGGGTGGCGAGACGCGAACGCGAACGGTGCTGCTCGCCCGCTGATCCGGAACACCTGCAGCCCGTCATGATGTGGCAGCACCCACGGCCGGCCTTCGGGTCGGCCGTGGGTGTTTCGCGAACGCCTCGACCCGTCGCCGCGAGGCGCGGCTCCCGACCGTTGATGATGAACGCACGAGCGAGCGTCGGGCCCGCACCGCGACGACGATCGTGACCCGGCGTGAGTTCGCCGCCGCACTGCCGCGCCGCCGCGCCGCGGCACCGCCGCGCCGCGGCAATGTCGCGAGTTCCCGATCGCCGTGCGCGTCGCTCGTCGATCGCGGCTCGTCGCAGGAAGAGCACTCCGGCGAGACGATCGGCGCTGATCAATCCCACGACATTCTTCCAACTTCTCGGATTCCCTCTTCCATGACGTGTCGCGCGAAGCTAGCCTTCCGTTCGGAGGCGACGACACTTCCCGCCCGACTCCGGCCTCCGCCGGCCCCGCCCGTTGCGGCCCCGCCCTCGCGACGCCCCAGTGGCTCCGGCTGTTGAACCCCCGCCACAGATGCACGCGGTCCGACAGGTGGATGTCGATTGGTGCACCCATCAATCCCCCGAGGAGGCGGCATGATGCGGAAGGTCGCAGGGCTACTCGCCGTTGTCGCGCTGTTGCCGTTGCTCGCTGGGCCCCTCGCGTGGGCGTTGAGATATCCGCCCGGCCCGGGCGGGGCCTGGCCCGACACGTTGAGCATCTCGCACGTGCAGAACCCGTCGGCCGTGCCGCACCCGGTGGCGCCCGACAGCGTCTACGGCGTGGGCGGCATCGTGACGGGATTCGATCCGATTCCCTCCGGGTTCGCGGTCTACCTGCAGACGTCGTGCTCGGGCTCGAGTCCCAATGCGTACACGGGCGTCGACGTGTTCACGGGCTCGTTCAACTTCGGTGGCGCGCCGTTCAACCTGGCGCTCGGCGACTCGGTGATCGTCTACGGGCGCGTGGCCGAGTTCCCGCCGTCGAACGGCGGCACCGAGATCGAGGGCCTCGACGGCGTGCAGGGCACGCAGGACCTGGCCTGGCGCAAGATCAGCTCGGGCAATCCGCTGCCGCCGTTCCACGCGGGCACCGTCAACAACCTGCGCGAACCGGCCGCCAACACGAACGGCGAACTGTGGGAAGGCATGCTGGTGCGCATCGCCGCGCCGATGCGCGTGGCGCGCGTCGCCGGCCTGGGCGCGAACGCGTTCCTCGTGGTGGACGCCACGGTGCCTCCGGCATCGGCCGTGGACTCGGTGTTCGTCGACGGCGCCACGCTGACCACCTACGCGCCGCCGGCGCTCGGCGTGGTCGTGGACAGGGTGCAGGGCATCTACGAACAGCGCTCGCGCGGCTACCGCATCCAGCTGCGCGACGGCAACGACATCCTGCTGTCGACGCCGCCGAACCTGGTCGACGCCTACCCGGTGGCCGAGAACCAGGTGCGCGTGGTGTTCGATCGCAACGTGACCAGCGCCTCGGCCACGAACGTCGGCAACTACTCGCTCGCCTCGTTCGGATCGGTGGACGTCGCCGTGATGGACGGCGCCGACAAGGCCGTGCTCACGATCACCAGTGGATCGGCGCACGGTGCACTCGAGACCGTCACCGCCACGAACATCGTGGGCCTGGCGAGCGGCCTGCCGCAGACCACGCCGCAGCAGCGCACGTTCGTGAACGGCGTGCTCACGACCGGGGAGATCTCCGCTCCGAACCCCGACTCGCTGTCGGGGAGCCCGTGCCGCGACAAGTCCGCGTACGCCGGGCCGGGCGGCCTGTTCTCGGCCGGGCAGCTGGGGCCGCGCGTCAGCGTGACGGGCGTCGTGACCGCCGCGTTCGGGAACGTGTACGCGATGGAGGATCCGGTTCCGACGGAGCCCGCGAACAACCACCGCGGCCTCACCGTATTCGCTCCGCCGGTGCTGCTCACGCCGGGGCACAAGTACCTGCTGGCCGGCAACGACCAGGAGTTCTTCGGCGAGAACGAACTGGCGGGCATCACGCACGTGATCGACCTCGGGCCGCAGGCCATCCCGGCTCCGATTCCGCTGACGCTCGCCATCGCCGGGCTCGACACGTGCGACGTGGCTCAGAACATCACGAGCGCGCGCGACTACCTGTCGGAGCTCGTGAGCCTGCCGAACGCCCGCGTCGTGCAACGCACGCCCACGCTGCCGGCCGACGGCTTCTACGTGGCGGGCCCGGCGCCGACGTTCGAAGACACGCTGTTCGTCCAGAACCTGTCGAACGCGCTCGGCCCCAACTCGTCCGGCAATCCCGCGTACCCGCCGCTCGACGCGTTCGTCAGCGTGGTCGGCGTGGTGCACTACGCGAACGGGACGTTCCGGGTCTGCCCGCGCTCACCGTCGGACTACCTGCAGCCCACGAACACGATCTCGGCTCCGCTCGTGGAGGGCGGCACGATCGCTCCCAGCGGCGCGGTAGCGGTGCCGCTGCACGGCAACCAGGCGTTCACGATCACGGCGAACCCTTCGTACTCGCTCACGGACGTCGTCGTGGACGGCACGTCGGTGGGGCCCGTCGGTTCGTACACGTTCACGAACGTCGTGACACCGCATTCGATCGACATCCGGTTCTCGCCGTTGGGAGCGCCGCCCTGCAACACCGGGCTCATCGTGAACGGCACGTTCAACACCCAGGTGCCGAACACCGGCACGGGCGGCGGCTGGACCACGTCGAGCATGCTACCCGCTGGATCCGCGTGGGTGTCGTGGGGCGGCAACCCGGGCGCCTACCTGTGGCTCAACAACATCGGGGCGTCGGGGTCGGACCCGACGGCCGAGCAGTCCCCCGCGCTGACCTACGGCGCGCCCTACGTGCTCAAAGGGGACTACGCGACCATCGTCAACTACAACCTGCCCGGCGGAACGAGCAACAAGTCCTCGTTCGCGGTCGACATCGGGCCGGTGTCGAACTCCTTCACCGCCATCCCGACCGGGCCCGGGAGCAACGGGTACCGTTGGACGCCGTTCTCGGTGTCCTTCCAGGCACCCATCCCGCCTCCCGTCCAGTCGCCTCATCAGTTGATGCCCACGCCGATCAAGTTCCGCGGTGAGACCAACAGCACCGACAACGACTTCGGCATCGACAACATCTGCCTGCTGCCGCTGAGTTGCCTCACGCCTCCCGCGGGCATGACGGACTGGTGGCCGCTCGACGAGACGCTGCCCGGCCCGGCGAAGACCAAGGACATCATCGGAATCGCCGACGGCACCATCAAGAACTCGCCGTCGTCGGTGGTGGGCGTGGCGGGGAACGCGTTCAGCTTCCCCGGCGGGCTCAGCGGCACGCCGGCCTACGTCGACTGCGGCAATCCCGTGGGCGACTTCCAGGTCACGAGCGCGACGCGAGGGGCCTTCTCGATCGACGCGTGGGTGCGCCTCAACACCGGGCACAACACCTGCGCGGTGGTGGTGGACAACCACACCGGCGCCGCGAACTTCACCGGCTACGAGCTGCTGATCGACAACTCGAACCACGTGCAGTTCGTGATCGGAACCGGAGCGGCGCCCTCCGTGATCCTGGGCCCGGTCATCCCCGCGGACGGGGTGACGTGGACCGCGATCGCCGTGACGGCGCAGCTGAAGGACGCGTTCAAGGTGCCCTTCGGCGGGCCGTGGCTCGCGAAGTACTTCTGCACGCTGTACGTCAACGGCGTCGCTGTGGGCACCACGACCACGGTGCTGTGCAAGTCCATGGGCAGCGGTTCGCCGTTCACGATCGGCGGCAACACGAGCACCTGCAAGTTCGGCGGCGCCATCGACGAGGTCGAGCTGTTCGATCGCGCGTTGCGACCGATCGAGGTCGCCGGGCTCGCGGTGGTGCCGAAGTGCCGCTGCCGGGTCGAGGCGTGCAAGCTGCAGGAAGTGGGCACGAGCGATTCGGAGCGCTACACCACGTTCCGCCTCTGCAACGACGGCCCGATCGGCATGAACATCCCGTGGTCGATCTCGCCCGAAGCGTGCGCCAAGAGCAGTGCGATCACGGGCTACGTGCCCCAGTCCGGCGCGGAGTTCGTGCCCGCGCACAGCTGCGTCAACGTCTCGGTCCGTCTGACCATCACGCCGTTCCAGCTGTTCAGCGCGAACGACGTGGCGTGCTACCGGGTGGCGACCGGCCTGTGCGGGCCCGGGGGCACGTCGATCGGCAGCATCACGGGCCCGGTGGCGAACTGCCCCGTGAACGAGGACACCTGCTTCGCCAGTCACCGCGGTGAGGGCCCGGTCCAGATCCGCTGGCAGTTCGCCAACCGGTCGGGGACGCCCCAGGACCTCGAGTGGTTCGTGCGCGAACAGGGCGCGACCGCCGACTCCGCGTACCCGGTGGTGAGCCTGAACGGGCAGCAGCCCGGCGTCCCCACGCCGACGAGCCTGGTTCACGTTCCCGGCAACGGCAGCGCCACGGTGAGCGTCGCGGCGTGGATGCTGGGAGCGCAGGCCCTGTCGCCGACGCACCTGCAGCTGTTCGCCCGCGCGTCGGGAGACACGTCGGCGCACGTGCTGGTGGCCGACCGCGGCATGTACTCCGACGAAACGAGCGGTGTTCGCTTTGCCGGCTGGGGATCGTTCGTGCCCGAGGGCACCGGGCCGTCCGCGCGCATGGGCGGAACGATGATCTTCGATCGACAGAACCACCGGTTCGTCCTGTTCGGGGGCGCCACGGCCTCCGACTCGGTGAACGAGGTGTGGGCGTGCGATGCGGGCCCCAGCTCGACGTGGAACCTGCTCACGCCCGCGGGCAGCGGACCCGGCCCGCGCGTGGGCGCCGCGGCCATCTACGACCCGGTGCGTCACCGCATGCTGGTGGTGGGAGGGGACGCCACGAACGACGCCGTGTACGCCCTGAGCCTCACGCCCGGTTCGGAGGCGTGGAGCGTGCTCGCACCGGCCGGCAGCGGCCTGGGCGCGCGCAAGTGGCACTCGGCGATCTACGACCCGTTCGGTGACCGGCTGGTGGTGTATGGCGGCGTGACCGCGGGCAACGTCGGCCTCGCCACCGCGAGGGCGCTGGCGTTGAGCGGCGCACCCGTGTGGAGCGTGCTCCCGTCGAATCCGTACACGTCGCAGTACGGCCACACGGCGGTGTACGACCCGGTGGGCAACCGCATGCTGACCTTCGGCGGCATCCGCACGCCGAACCAGAACGGCCCCACGCTGTTCGTGATGTCGCTCACGGGCTCGCCCACGTGGGGCGTGCTCAGCCCCGCCGGCGGCGGCCCGCAGTGGTGGGCCGGCAGTGTCGCCATGGTGGACTCGGCCACCAGCTCGATGATCGTGCTCGGCGGCTACAGCGATCGCGGCCAGGGCCAGAACGCCGAGTTGTGGTCGCTGTCGCTGGGTGGCGCCAACAGGTGGACCAGCCGCACGCCCTTCGACAGTTCGGCGACCTCGGCGCTTCGCTACGCGATGGGCCCGGCGCAATCCGTCGACGGGTACTTCCACCTGTTCGGCGGACGGGACAACGTCGGTGCGCTGACGAGCGAGCTGCAGATCCTGCCCGTCAACCCGTCGAACGTGCCGGTGATTCCCGTCGCGGTGCCGTCGGCCACGATTCCGAAGCTGCTCACGTTCTCGATCGGACCGAACCCGTTCCGCAGTTCGACCGCCTTCTCGATCGCACTGCCCACGCGCACGTCCGTGTCGCTGGGCATCTACGACATCGCGGGGCGGCGGCTGCAGAAGATCGACGCCGGTCCGCTGGGGCCCGGTGACGTGAGCCTGTTCTGGGACGGGCGCGACGCCGGCGGGCGGTTGCTGGCGCCGGGCGTGTACCTGGTGCGAATGCAGGCGGGGGACAACGTGCTGACCCGGCGTGTCATCCGCGTGAACTGAAGCCTCGCGGCCCGGGCCGCGCGATGCGAGTCGAGCAGCCGATCGGGCGCTGACGCCCGGTCGGCTGTTCGTCGTGCGGGCGTGCGCGCGGCGGCTCGCGCGCAGCCGTCCCGGCACATCCTTCCGTCGCATTGAAGAATCGCCCATGCGCCACACAGGCGCTGGACCTGCGCGCGAAGCGGGTGCGCCGGAACCCGCCGCCGCATGCGCCCCACGCGCGGGTTGCGGGTGCGGGGTGGCCAGCGTGTCGCGTGTTTGCGCGCGTGTTGCGAGGGCGCTGAGTGGCACGCTTCTCGCCTTCACACTCCCACGGGAGGAAGCGCCGCCGTCGGCCGCGACCCGCAGCGCACCTCCCGCACCGGCGTGTACGCGAACTCTCGTGGTCCGACCTTCGGATGCGCTCGAGCGCGGCCCACCGAAGGAGAACCTGATGACCATGCGTTTCCGGCAGCACCTGCTGCTCCCCGTGCTGGCCGCGGGGCTCGCGCTGTCGCTCGCCGCGCCGACCCGGGCCGATGAGCGGAAGGTCGAAACCGGCACCGACGTGACGTCCTCGATGCAGGTCGATACGGCCCCCGAGCTGCACTGGACGAGCATCGGCAGCAGCCGCGTGGAAGAGCTTCCGTCGGCCGAGCGCCCCGCGTACGACATGTATCGCTACGGCGGCACGTACTACGTCTACAACAACAACCGCTGGTACTCGTCCTCGCGTGAGCGCGGCGAGTTCACCAGCATGGACGAGCGCTCCGTGCCCAGCGAGTTCTCCAACATCCCTCGCGAGCACTGGCGCAACTTCCCCACCGCCTGGCAGGACCGTGGCCAGCAGCCCGCGGGCGGCGCGCCCGCGATGCTGCGCGTGAACCTGGGCCCCACGCCGCACTGGACGGCCATTCGTGGAACGAAGGTGGAGTCGCTGCCGGCCGCCGAGCGACCGAACTACGACATGTTCCGCTACGCCGGCACCTACTACGTGCACAACAACGACCGCTGGTACATGTCGCCCCAGGGCAGCGGCGACTTCAACGCCATCGACGATCGCGACGTGCCGGAGGAGTTCTCCGTCATCCCGCGTGAGCAGTGGCAGTCGTACCCCTCCGGCTGGAAGGATCGGCACGACGAGGGTTGGGACCGTGCGCCGGCCACCATGCAGGTGACCTACGGGTTCGCCCCGCGCTGGACCACGATCCGCGGCACGCGAGTGCAGCAGATCAGTGGCCGCCAGCGCCCGCCGTACGACCTGTTCCGGCTGGACAAGCGTTACTACGCGTTCAACAACAACCGCTGGTACATGTCGGATCGCGGCAAGGGCGAGTTCGCCAGCCTGAACGATCGCAACGTTCCCGCCGAGCTCATGCGCATTCCGCGCAAGTCGTGGCGCAACTACCCCGATCGCTGGCTCGACGAGAAGGGCAACCCGCGCGCGAACAACCAGGGCGGCGGTCAGTAGCGCCGAGCAGTCCTCGTGGCCGGTGAAGCGGGGCCGCCGCAGCCCCCGGTTTTCGCCGCGAGGTGAGCACGACGTGGCGCAGGTCGCGAACGCCCCGCGCCGAAGCAGGAGCGGGCGGCCCCAACGGGCCGCCCGCTTCGTCGTGTGCGGGAGCACCTGGGCCGCGGCGCCCGGTTCGTCCACCCGTTCGGCCGCGGAACCGGCGTCAGCCCGCGCGGCGCGTGGCTTGTAACTCCTTCCGCGGGTTTGCAGATCCTCCCCGACTTCCGCGTGAGTCCGGCGACGCGTGGACACGCGGCTGCGTGCTTCGGAGCCCGCAGGTCGTTGCGCGCGCTGTTCAGGTCGGTGAAGCGCTCGCGTGCTGCCTCGCGTCCCGGTTTCACCGCCGCGACAGGCGCGATCACGTGGCAGCGCCGAGTCCCCTTCGAAAGGAGCCCCAGATGCCACTCATGAGCATCCTCATCACCCTGATCGTCGTGGGCGTGCTGTTGTGGCTCGTGAACACGTACGTCCCGATGGACGGCAAGATCAAGCAGATCCTGAACGCCGTCGCGGTGATCGCGACCGTCGTGTGGGTGCTGAACGCGTTCGGGCTCTTCAGCCGCATGGGCAACGTGCAGGTGGGCCCCGGGTGATCCGCGCCCGCGCGCCCGGCGCGTGACCACCCCGGCGGTGAGCCACGCGCGGCTGCGCGGGACCCTGCGAGCGCCCGTTTCACGCTTTCGCTTCACACCGGCGGATGACGCCTCGACCGGCGTCGGCAGCGCGGCACTCGCCGGCGCCTCCGCGGTGCTGCCGACCCCACCAGTAACCCAGGTCGCTCCTCTGTCGACTCGGCCATGAGGCCGGCTCGCGCTCACGAAACCAAGGAGGCACTCGATGTCGGACATGAACAAGAAGACGGATCACGAGCTCATGACGCGGCTGTTCAAGGACCGCGATTCGGCGGAACGCGCATACAACGCTCTCACCGCTCGCGGCTACAAGGCCGACGACATCCACGTGGTCATGACCGACGACACGCGGAAGAAGTACTTCACCAAGGGCGGTGAGCAGACCGACATGGGCAACAACGCGCTGAAGGGCGCCGGTGTCGGAGGCGCGGTGGGTGGCGCCGTCGGTGCCACGCTCGTCGGCCTCGCGGCCGCCGCGGCAGCCGTGACGGTGCCGGTGATCGGCCTGGTGATCGCGGGCCCCATCGCCGGTGCGCTGGCCGGTGGCGCTGCCGGTGCGACGGCCGGTGGCATCGTGGGCCTGCTCGTGGGTGCCGGTATCCCCGAGGACCGCGCGAAGGTGTACGAGTCGGAACTGAAGGAGGGCGGCATCGTCCTGGGCGTGAAGCCGCGCCACGACGAGGACGCGCACTACTTCGAGACCGACTGGATGGGGCAGCCCGTCCGCAAGTAGTGCTGCAAACGTGGGGACGGGCGGTGGGGGCCGCCCGTCTTCGCGTGATCCCTACAGGCCGCGCCGCACACGTGGCTCCCTGACCGAGGAGTCTTTCGATGAGCACGAGCGAGTTTCTGCTGGCGGAGCTGGAGCGCGAAGTCGAGCGATCGCGGCGCGCGCTGGAACAGGTGCCCGACGGCCAGTACAACTGGAAGCCCCACGAGAAATCCATGATGTTCGGTTACCTCGCCGACATGGTTGCGACCATCCCGACCTGGATCGCGATGCAGGTGACCCGCGACGAGCTGGACGTGGCGCCCGCCGTCCCCGCGGTGAAGCCGGAGCCGAAGGAGACCCGCGCGGCGCTCATCGAGGCGCTGGACAAGTCCGCCGCGGAGGCGCGCGCCGCCCTCGAAGCCACGAACGAAGACCACCTGAAGACCCACTGGCGGCTCAAGGCCCGTGGCATCGTCGTTCAGGAGGCCCCGCGGTCCGAGATGATCCAGGACACCTTCAACCACTGGGCGCACCACCGCGGGCAGATGACCGTGTACCTGCGGCTGATGGGCGCCAAGGTGCCGTCGATCTATGGACCGTCGGCCGATGACGCGTCGTTCCGGTAGGCGCCTGCGCGAGGACGCGCGGTCCGCGCGAACGGATCGGATGGCGAAGCCCATCCGCGAGTAGTGCTGCAAACGTGGGGACGGGCGGTGGGGGCCGCCCGTCTTCGCGTGATCACTGAAAGCCAGCGGGGCGGTCTCGAAATCGCGGACGAGTAGGAACGACACAATTCCGAGCTGCTACCGAATAGGGCGTCACCAACGCATAAACACAAGAGCCCGTGAGCCTTTCGAGGCCCGCGGGCACGGTGCTATGGTGCCGCCCGGAAATCGCCGGGAGCGGGTTGGAGAGGGGATGCTGTAGCCGGATTTGTAGCCAACGCCAGCCTGCAACCCGATCCTGATGACTCAGGAAAAGAGGGCCCCCGTACTGTGCCATTCACCGTGGCTTGGCGGTCAGCTGTTGAGTGCTGACCGACGTTGCGGGCGCG
>JBGAMH010000097.1:0-15091 GCA_044223135.1 Candidatus Eiseniibacteriota bacterium
GACGGGACCGTCCAGGACCGGCCCCCAGTTCATCACGCCGCCGTCGAGGCCAAGCCGCACCAGGTAGGCCCGCGCGACGCCGCCGAACGAACGGAAATCACCGCCGACGAACAGGCCATTCTGCCCGTCTGGCGCGCTGGAGTAGAGCGATCCGTCGATGTTGGCGCTGGTCATGACGGCAGTGGATCGATCGAACCACGTCGGCGCACCAAACGACGCGGAGGGCGCGAGCGCGAGCGACATCACACAGGCGAAAAGCCACGCACGAGTCACGAATCGCGTCGCGCACGCCGCTCCGTGGCGGGCTGGGCCGCTCGGCGCCGAACGTACGGCGCCGCCGCTCACCACCGCACCGTGCAGCGCGAGCTGCCGTAGGCGCCGCTCTCGTCGCGGCCGTTCACGTGCTCGCGGCCTTTCACCTGCGCCCAGCCCGCGGTCACGCCCACCTGCAGGCCCGGGGACGGCGACCAGTCCACGGTCATCGCGCCGCGCGTGTCCTGGTCGAGCACGCCCGTGAGCACGAGGTTGTTCGTGCGACCGCTGCCGGGCACGAAGTAGTCGCCGAGTTCGCTCTCGCCCTTGCGCATCATCGAGCCCTCGGCGCCGAACGCCCACGCCGCGTCGCGCCGCCACTCGAGCCGGCCCGACATCAGGTCCACGTCGGGGCCCAGGAAGAAGCCCGTCGGGTAGCCCGCGTGCGCGAAGTCGTGGTGGTGGAACACCGAGTACGTGTACTGGTAGACGCGCGTGTATTCGCCGCGCGCGGTCCACGCGCCGGCGCCGCGCACGCGCCGCGCCTCGGCGCCCAGCTGCCACGCCACGGCGCGCGGACGCTTTTCGGAACTGAAGCTGATGTCGTCCACCACGCACTCGCCGTACAGCCGCACGCCGGGCTTCCAGCGCCACGCCACGTCGGCCTGCCACATCACGTTGTTCTTGAAACGGCTCTCGAGCGTGTCCGACGGCAGCGTGGACGACGCGATGTTGCGCTTCTCGATCAGGCTGAACGGGATCACCGGCAGCAGGTAGGGCGCCACGTTCGCCGTGCCGTCGAAGCGCGCGAGCTCGGCGAGCGCCAGGTCCACGCTCTCGCCCGGGCGGAACTCCAGCCGGTGCCCGGCCAGGAACGTCTCGGTGACGGGGTCGAGGGACGCGACGAACCACGACAGCTGCGTGCCGCTGGCGATGCGCGTGCGCAGTTCGAGCAGGTCCATCGCCGGTGCGCCGTCGGACAGGCCCAGCGTGCCCCACGCGCCGGGGCCCCAGCGCAGCCACGTGTGCCCCGCGCGCAGCTCGCCCAGCTTGTGGCGCGCGGTCAGCGTGGCGCGGTCGAAGTACGAGTTCACGCGCACGCCCTCGACGAGGCCGAAGTGCCGGCTGCGGACGGGATTCCCGTGCGGCCCGGGCGACTGCGTGCCGGCGTAGACGTCGGAGAACAGCAGCAGGCCGTCGCCGAGCGCCACGCTCACCTGTGCGCCCGCGCGGAAGTCGCGCACCACGGCGGAGCGCGCCTGATCCTGTGCGAAGTTCGCACGGCCGTAGGGTGACAGCTCCAGCGCGGAGTTCGGAGTCTCGTTCTGCAGCGCGGGCTCCCAGCCGCCGAGGTGGTCGCCCGGCTCGAGTTCGCGGTACAGCCGGATCACGGCGGCGTCCTTCAGCGCGGCGGGCTGCCCGGCGACGAGGTCGTCGAGGAAGCGCCCGAGATCGGCGCGCGACCACGGCCGCGTGGACAGGAACGCGTCGCCGTGACCCCACGTGGCGACGACGTCGTCGACCAGTCGATAGACGGGCGACTCGACCGGGATCTCTTCGAGCGCGTGATACGCGGCGCGCGACGGCGCGGCGGAAAACAGCACGACGAGCGCGAGCGCGACACCCGCGGCGGCGGAACGGCGGAGTGCAGTCATCATGCGCGGCAGCCTAGACGCTGCGCGCGGCGTGCGGCGAGTCGAAAGTGGCGCGCCCGGTCCGCGACGACCCGCGCAAGACGAATACGGGGCGGCGCGCGGCCGCCCCGCTCTCCCGCAGGATCACGCCTTCGCGGACTTCGCCTCCTGGCGCAACAGGTGGATCGCGTGGCCGTCGGCGTCCTCGGCCGCTTCCTGCAGCACCTCGCTCATCGTGGGGTGCGCGTGGATCGCCTGCGCGAGGTCGTGCACGTTCAGGTCGGCCGCGATCGCGAGCGACGCCTCGTGGATCAGCTCGCTCGCCTTGGCGCCGATGATGTGCACGCCCAGCACCTGGTCGGTGCCGGCGTCGCCCACGATCTTCACGAATCCGGCGAGTTCGGCGTCGGCCATGTTGCGACCGTGCGCGCGGAACGGGAACCGCCCCACCTTCACCGTGCGGCCCTCGTTCTTCGCCTCGCTCTCGGTGAGGCCCACGCTCGCGATCTCGGGGTTCGTGAACGTGGCTGCCGGCACCGCGCGCCAGTTCGTCTGCGCCTTGTGCCCGGCGATGATCTCCATCACGGCCTTGCCCTGCGCGCTCGCGAAGTGCGCGAGCTGCTTGATGTCGGTGACGTCGCCGATCGCGTAGATGCCCTTGACGCTCGTCTGCAGGTGGTCGTTCACCGAGATGCGGCCGCGCTCGCCCTTCGCGAGGCCCACCGCGTCGAGCCCGAGGCCGTCGCTGTAGGGCCGCCGCCCGGTCGCCACCAGCACGGTGTCCACGTCCACGGTCTTGCCGCCGGCCAGCGTGAGCGTGATCGAGCCGTCGGCGTTGTCCTTGCGGTCCTCGACCTTGGTGTTCAGGTGCACGGCGATCTTGTGCTTCTTCATCTCGCGCTCGAGCGCGGCCGAGACTTCCTCGTCCTCGCCCATCACCAGCCGCGGCAGCATCTCGATCAGCGTGACCTGCGTGCCGATGGCCGCGAAGAAGCAGGCGAACTCGCTGCCCACGACGCCGCCGCCGAGCACCGCCACGCGCCTGGGCTGGTGCGTCAGGTTCAGCGCCTCCTGGCTGCCGATCACGCGCTCGCCGTCGAGCGCCCAGCCCGGCGGCATCCACGCGGCGGCGCCGGTGGCCAGCACGACGTGGTCGGCGGTGATCTCCTGCGTGCCGGCGGCCGACTTCACCGCGATGCGGTTCGCGGTCACGAGCGAGGCCGTGCCCCGATGGATGTCCACGCCGCGGCCCGACAGCAGTGTCTTCACGCCGCCCGTCATCTGCTTCACGATCTTGTTCTTCCGCTCCACCAGGGCGGGCCACACGATCTTCGGCTCGCCCACCTCGATGCCGAACTCCTTCGCGCGCTGGATCTGCTCGTACAGGTGCGCGGTCACCACCCAGGCCTTGGTCGGGATGCAGCCCCAGTTCAGGCACGTGCCGCCGAGTTCGTCCTTCTCGACGACCGCGGCCTTGAGCCCCAGCTGCGCGGCGCGGATGGCGGCGACGTACCCGCCGGGACCCGTACCGATGACGACGACGTTGTAGTGCGACATGGCGCCTCTTCCTGGCCGGAGGTGGGGCCCGCGCGGCGGCGGGCGGGAGTGCGATTCGAAGGAGGCCGGAGACTACCGAACGCCGTCGGCCCGCGACAACAGCGGTGCGGGCGGCGGGTTTGCGCCGTGCCGGCGAGCCGTTATGGTGCCGCCATGTATCGCGTCGCCGTGTTCGCACGCCGGCCCGTGGCCGGCCAGGTGAAGACCCGCCTGTCGCCCTCGCTGCCTCCCGAGATGGCGCTCGCGCTGTATCGCGCGATGCTCGCCGACACGCTCGCCGAGGTGGGCGCACTCGACGCGTTCGAACGCGTGCTGTACTGGACCGGCGACGGCCCCACGCCCGCCGCGCCCGCCGGGTTCGTGGTGCGCGAACAGAAGGGCGCCGACCTCGGCGAACGGCTGGAACGGGCGTTCGACGAACTGCTCGCGGACTCGGGCGATCGCGCCGCGGTCGTGGGCTCCGACTGCCCCGGGCTCACGGCGGGGCTCGTGCGCTCGGCGTTCGCCGCGCTCGCCACGAACCCGCTGGTGCTGGGCCCCGCCTCGGACGGCGGCTACTGGCTGGTGGCGCTGCGCAAGCGCACGCCGGCGATCTTCCGCGGCATCCCCTGGGGCACGGGCGGCGTGATGTCACAGACGATGGACCGCGCCTCGCGCAGCGGCCTCGCCGTGAACCGGCTCGACATGCTGGACGACCTCGACACGCCGGACGACCTGGCGCGGCTCGTGGCCGCCGCGCTGCAGCGCCCCGATGCGTGCGGGCGCTGGGTGCGCGAAACGCTGCGCGAGATGGCGCTGCTGCCGGCCTAGCGCCGCGGCACCCACGAAACGGGCCCGCGCTCCGGGAGACGGAGGGCGGGCCCGTTCGTTGCGCAGCGAAGCCGCGGACGGCGCGGCGGCTACTGGCCGCCCGCCGGCGGCGAGCCGGCCGAGCGCGCGTTCACGCGCTGCAGCGCCTGCTGC
The DNA here is from genome assembly GCA_044223135.1 of Candidatus Eiseniibacteriota bacterium. Taxonomy (GTDB): domain Bacteria; phylum Eisenbacteria; class RBG-16-71-46; order RBG-16-71-46; family RBG-16-71-46; genus JBGAMH01. Next base: position 4,407 of record JBGAMH010000097.1, read on the forward strand.
AGGGCGTCCTGCATCTGCTGCGGCGGGTTCGACTCGATCGCGCGCTGGTAGAAGCCCATCGCGCCCGCCCAGTCCTGCTTCTGCTCGTGCACGATGCCCAGGTTGAACAGCGCCTGCGCCAGGTTCGGCTGCTTCTCGAGCGCGGTGCGGAACAACTGCTCGGCGCGGTCGCGGTCGCCCAGGTTGAACCAGCACACGCCCATGTCCACGAACGTGCTGGCCCGGTTCGGGTCGAGACGGGCCGCCACCGTGTAGTGCGTGATGGCGTCCTGCCAGTTGCCGGTGTCGTAGAGCAGGTCGGCCAGCGTGATGCGCGCCTCGACATCGAGCGAGTCGCGGCCGAGCCGCTTCTGCATCTCGTCGGCGAGCTTCTGCTGCTCGGGCTTGGCGCCGGCGACGGGCTGGAAGTTGGTCTTGTGGAAGCCCTGGAACGCCGTGTACAGCACCAGCAGCACGGCGAGCGCGCCGAACACCAGCCACAGCTGCAACTGCAACGGCTGCTGCGGTCGCGGGCGGCGCGGGCGGATCGGCCGCACCGACGAGGGCTTGATCGCCGGCGCGCCGGACGGGGCCTCGCTCGGGGCCGCACCGGTGCCCGGAACGAGCGGGTAGTTGCAGCGCCAGCACGACGTGCTGCCGGCGGGATTGATGTAGCCGCAGTCGTTGCAGCGAATGGTGTCGTCGGACATGCCGGAGGCTCGCGAAGTCACGCACGGACACCACGTCCGCGCGGGGCCGCGGGACTATAGGCGGCGCCCCGGCACATCGCCAGTCCGGACGCGGCCGGCGGCCGGATCGCGGATGCGTTCCGGTGAAGATGCGCCTATCGTGCCGGCGGTGGCCGGGCGCCCCCCTCGCGCACCGACCCGACCCGGAGGATGGTCGTGAGATCCGCACGGCGAGCGTTCGCGCAGTACCTGCGGCTGCTGGGGTCCGCGGAGGGCGTCGCGGACAAGTTCGAGGTCGGCGCCGGCATCGCGCGGTCCCTCTTCGCCCGCCTGCTCGGGCAACGGGGAGCCCTCCACGTCCGGCGCAGCGTGGTCGTCACGGAAGGCGGCATCCGCTGGTGCGTGCCGCCCTGGGACAACTCCTTCGCCTCCGCGGCGCCCGGGGAGGAGAACAGCCCCGTCGTCCCCGAGCTGCTGCGGCAGATGGCGGCCAGCTCGAAATCCACCTGCATCGACGTGGGCGCGAACCTGGGGTACGTGTGCATGACCGTCGCGCACCGCTTCCCGGCGAAGCGCGTGGTGGCGATCGAACCCATCCCGTGGCTGGCGGAGGCGCTGGAACGCACGGCGACGCTCAACGGATTCCGCCACGTGAGCGTGGTGAACCGCGCCGCGGCGCCGATGGAGTTCGTGGACCTCGCCGTCCCGCGGCTGCGGGGTGTCTGGCTGAGCACGCTGAGCTCCGGAGCGACCCGGTCGAGCCTCGACGCCGGCCAGGCGCCGCGCGAGACGGTGCGCGTCCGGGCCCAACCGCTCGACGAGATCCTGGCCGGCCAGGGCGTCGCCCCGGAGGACGTGGCGGTGGTCAAGATCGACGTCGAGGGCGCCGAAGCCGCCGTGCTGGCGACGGGGCCCCGGCTCCTGGCCGCACGGCCACCGGTGTTGTTCGAGGCGTTCGATTCCGAGTTGCGGACGGCCGTCGAAGGCGTGCTGCGCGGGTTCGGCTACCGTCGGTTCGAGCCGATCGACGCGAAGAACTTCACCGCCACCGCCTGAAGCGCCCGTGGGTTTGAGGGCCGCCGGAGCCGCTGCTAGCCTGACCGGTTCATGACCCCGGGGCCGAATGCGCCGGCCCCGCGCCGCTCGCGGCGTCGTTGGCGCCGGCCCCATCTCGACGTGTCACCGACCCGACGGCGGTGGGGCTGGCGCCAGCTCCTTGCGATCGGCACGGTTCCATCACTTTCTGCTCCCGGTTCATCAACAGGTCAGGCTAGGGTTCCCGGCCTCTCGTCGGCTCGCCGCGCCCGCCGGACCCGGGGCGCCACCGCCGGCGCCTCCGCCTCATCCCCGCTCTCGTAGCTCGAGGACTCCACGCGATGCACCACCGTCTCGCGACCCTGCTCGTGTCCGCGGCGCTGTCCGCCGCGCTGCTCGCCTCGCCCGCCGCCGCCGAAACCGCGCGCGTGCTCGTGCTGCACACCACCGACGTGCACGCCAGCCTCGCGGCGTGGGACGACCTCGCGGACAAGCCCGCGAACCGCGGCCTGGTGAAGATCGCGCGGCTGGTGGCCGACGCGCGCCGCGACGCCCCCGCCCTGCTGCTGGACGCGGGCGACGCCACGTCGGGCAGCCCGATCGCGAGCGTCTGGCGCATGGGCGACCGGTCGCGCCCCGAACCCGTGACGGCGGTGATGAACGCGATGGGCTACGACGCGATGGCGCTGGGCAACCACGAGTTCGATCCGGGCCCCACGCTGCTCGAGCGCACGCGCGCGGCCTCGCGCTTCCCGTGGCTCGCGGCCAACGTCACGCGCGTGGACGGCAGCGCGGGCTTCCCGGCGTCGATCGTGCGCACGCTGGGCGGCGTCCGGATCGGCGTGGTGGGCGTGTGCACGCCGGCGGTGCCGCGCATGGCGGACGCCGCGTGGTGGGCGCCATGGCGGTTCGATTCGCCCGTGGACGCGGCGAAGCGCGAGGTGCAGCGGCTGCGCACGGTGGAGAAGTGCGACGCGATCGTGCTGCTGGCGCACACCGGGCTCGAAAGCGATCCGCGCACGGGCGAGATGCGCAAGGGCGACGCCGTGGACGAGAACTGGGGCGGCCGGCTCGCGCGCGAGGTGCCCGGCGTGGACCTGCTGATCCTGGGCCACACGCACGCGACCGTGCCGTTCGCGAACGTGGGCCCGGTGCTGTTGACGCAAGCCGGCTCGCGCGCCGAGGCGCTGGGCAAGGTCGAGCTGACGTTCACGCGCGACGCCGCCGGGCAGCCGTGGAAGCTCGAGAAGCGCTTCGCCACGGTGCAGGCGGTCACGGACACGACGCCGTCGGATCCCGAGATCGAGTCGCTCGTGCGCCCGTACGCCGAGGCCACGCGCGCCGCGCTCGCCGAACGCGTGGCGACCGCCGCCGCGCCGATCGCGGCGCCGCGCGGGCGCTTCGCCGACTCGAACCTGTGGCGGCTGATCCACCAGGTGCAGCTCGACGTGACGAAGGCCGACGTGTCGCTGGCCGCGCTGTTCGATCCGTCCGTGCGCATCGCGGCCGGCCCGGTGACGCGCCGCGACCTGATGCGGATCTACCCGTACGACAACTCGCTCGACAAGGTGGAGATGACCGGCGCCGCCCTGAAGGAGGCGCTCGAGCAGTCGGCGCGCACCCTGGCGGCGTACACGTACGAGGACGGCCGCCCGCTCGCCGAGGCCGGCTGGCCGGCGTGGAACTTCGACATGGCCGCGGGCGTGCGCTACGAGGTCGACCTCACGCGGCCCGCGGGCGACCGGATCGTGAACCTGACGTGGCAGGGCAAGGCGCTGGACCCCGCGCAGGTGCTGACCGTGGCGGTGAACGGGTACCGCGCGAACGGCGGCGGCGCATTCGCGAGCGTGGCGAAGGCGAAGAAGCTGTGGACGTCCACGACCACGATGCCCGAGATCCTGGAGGCGTGGGCACGCAGCCGGGGCACGATCGACCTGGACGACGCGCCGGAGTGGTCGCTGCTGCCCGACTACGCGGCCACGCCCGAGCGCCCGCTGATCGACCGGCTCGTGCGGCTGGGAGCGATCCCGCGCGGCGACGTGCGCCGGATGATCCCCGACGCCCCCGCGCGCCGCGTGGACCTGGCGTACGGGCTCGGCCGCGCGTTCGGCTGGCGCAGCCAGCGCTTCTCCGACGCGTACGCCGACGTGCCCGACTCGGCCGAGGCGTGGGTGGACGGCGTGCTCAAGGCCGGCGTGCTGACCGGCGTCACGAGCGGCGACAAGTTCCAGCCGTTCCTGCCCGTGTCGCTCGCGAACGCCCTCGACTGGAGCGAACGGGCGGCGCGCAAGGCGCGCTACGCGCTCGCCCCCGGCCTGTCGGATCCGTCGTTCCGCCGCAGCCTCGTGACCGGCGTGAGCATTCCGCGCACGGCGAAGGGCTTCGCGTTCCCCGACACGATCACGCGCGCGCAGTGGCTGGGCATCCTGGCGAACCTGCGCTACCCCAGCGTGCGCGTGCTCGAGACGACCGACTTCCACGGCGCCATCCTGGGCGGCGCGCGCGAGCGCCGCAGCGGGCGGCCCATCGGCAGCAGCCCCGCGCTGGCCGCGACGATCGAGCGGCTCCGGGCCGAGAACCCCGAAGGCACCGTGCTCGTGGACGGCGGCGACATCTACCAGGGCACGATGATCTCGAACCTGCAGTACGGCCGCCCGGTGGTGGAGCAGATGAACGCGCTCGGCTACGTGGCGCTGTCGGTGGGCAACCACGAGTTCGACTGGACCGCCGACACGCTGAAGCAGCGCATCCTCGAGATGAAGTTCCCGGCGCTCGCCGCGAACATGATCGAGCGCAAGTCCGGCAAGCGCCCGTGGTGGGTGCGCAGCGACACCACCGTGCTGCGGCGCGGCGCGGCCGTGGGCGTTTTCGGCATCGCCTACCCCGGCACGCCGCGGGTGACACTGCCCGCGTACGTCGCGCACCTGCGCTTCGAGGACGACTCGCTGTGGGGCACCCGCCTGGCGCCGCAGCTGCGCAAGAAGGGCGCGGCCGTGGTCGTGGGGCTCGGCCACCTGCCGGCCGAGACCGATTCCACGCGCAAGGCGCGCGGCGACCTGGCGCGGCTGGCGCGCTGGGTGAAGGGCGTGGACGTGTGGTTCGGCGGCCACAGCCACAACGTGGTGGACGACCGCGTGGGCGGCACGCCGGCGATCATCTCGGGCGCGCAGGGCCAGTGGGTGGGCCAGTGCGACCTGGTGGTGGACCCGGTCGCGCGCCGCGTGCTGGAGCGCGAGACGCGCATGAACCAGGTGTGGGCCGACGTGCCGGTGGACAGCGCGTGGACCTCGCGCGTCACGCGCTGGAACGCGAACGTGGCGCCGATCGCGGCGCAGGTGCTGGGCCGCATCGACCACGCGCTGTCGCGCTCGCGGCCCGAGGCGCCGATCGGCAACTTCATCGCCGACGCGATGCGGCTGGCGTCCGGCTCCGACATCGCGCTGCAGAACCCCGGCGGCATGCGCGGCGACCTGCCGGCCGGCACGATCACGCGCGGCGGCGTGTACGAGATCATGCCGTTCGACAACACCATCGTGACCATGGAGCTGACCGGCGCCGAGGTGCGCAAGGCGCTCGAGCAGGCGCTGCGTGGCGACCGCGTGACGCAGGTGAGCGGCCTGCGCTACGTCATCGACACCGAGAAGCCGGCGATGAGCCGCGTGGTCTCGGTCACGAACGCCGACGGCACGCCGTTCGACGAGGCGAAGACCTACAAGGTGGCCGCGAACAACTTCATGGCGTCCGGTGGCGACAGCTACGACGCGCTCGCGGGCGGCCGCAACAAGGTGGACACCGGGCTCGTGATCCGCGGCGCGATGGAGGCGTTCGTCCGCGAGAAGTGCGCGGGGGGCGCGTCGCTGCCGGTGAACCTGGACGGCCGGATCAAGCGCGCCGGGCAGTAGGCGCGAGGCGGCGCGAGCCGCCGGGAACACGCGAGCCCGCCGCGGGAGCGATCTCCGCGGCGGGCTCGGTCGTTCCGGCTCGGCGCTACTGGCCGGGGCTGCTGCCGCCCGCGGCCGTGGCGCGCGTCGAGTCCGGCGTCAGTGGCGCGCCCGAGCGCTCGAAGTACGTGCGCACGCCCGTGGCGAGCTGCTTCGCCATGCCCTTCTGGAACTCGGGGTTCTTCAGCAGCAGCACTTCACGCGGGTTGTTGATGAACGCGGTCTCCACCAGCACCGACGGGAACTCCACCGACTTCAGCACCGCGAACCCGGCCTGCTTGATGCCGCGCGACTCGATGCGCCGGTCCTCGGCCACGTGGTCGAGCAGCGTCTCGGCGAGCAGCTGGCTGCGCTGCAGCGCAGTGTTGCGCTTCATGGAGTACAGCACGCCCACCACGTCGTCCTCGGCCTGCTCGGGCACGCCCCCCACGAGGTCGGCGGCGTTCTCGATGTCGGCGAGGTCGGCGTCGGCCTGGTCGCTCGCGCCCTTCAGCGACAGGAAGTACACCTCCGTGCCGCTGCCCGAACCGCGGCGCCTGCTGGAGTTGCAGTGGATGCTGATGAACAGGTCGGCGCGCACCTTCTCGGCGATGCGGTAGCGCTCGCGCAGCGGAATGAAGAAGTCGTCGTCGCGCGTGAGCATGGCGCGCACGCCGGGCAGCTTGTTCAGCTCGTCCGCCAGGGCGCGCGCGATGCCCAGCGTGACGTTCTTCTCGTACACGTTGCCGGGCCCCCGCGCGCCGGTGTCCTCGCCGCCGTGACCGGCGTCGATCGTCACCAGCCGCACGCGATCGCGGCGCTTCGTGTTCGCCAGGTTCGCGAGCCGACGCTCTTCGGCGGCGGCGGCCGAGGCCAGCGTCACGTCCACCACGACACGGAACGGCTTGTCGTCGGTGGGCGCGAGCGAGAAGACGTGGAAGCGCGTCTGCGGCCCCATGTACAGCAGCAGCCGGGCGCCGGTCGCGTCGATGACCGCGCGCACGGAGTCGATCGCGCTGTCGCGCACCGCGAAGCCGGGCGGCACCGTGCTGCCGCGCACGAGCCCGGGGTGCGGCACGGCGATCGTGAGCTGGCGGGCCGAGCCGGTGTCGGGGGCGACCAGCGTGACGGGCACGGAGAAGTCGAACACCACGCGTGTGCCCGTGGGGCTGGCCCACGTGCGCATGGACGTCAGCGTCGGCACGGGCGGGCCGTCGGCCCGCGCGGTGGCGCAGGCGCCGGCGACGATCGCCAGGGCGATCCCGATGGCTCGAACGATTCTCATGCGGTGCCCCTTTACCTTCCCTGGCCGAACGGGAGGCGGTCGAATCGGACCGCCTCCCGCCCGTTCACTTCACGCCGCGGTGCGGCCTACTTGAATCGGAGCGTCACGTACTGCCCGTTTCCGTCGCGGGAAACGAACAGCGCCACCGGTCGCCCGGCGCGCTTCGCTTCGCCCATCAGCCGGAAGAAGTCGGCGGTGCTCTTCACCGGCATGCGCCCGACCTGTTCGATCAGGTCGTTCGCCTGGATGCCCTTCTCGTCCGCGAGACTGCCGTCCTCGACCTCGGACACCAGCACGCCACCCGAAACGCCGAGCTTGGCGCGCTCCTCGGCCGTCAGTTCGCGCACCGTGAGGCCGGCGAGCGCCTCGCGGTCGACCGGCGCCGTCTGGCCGCCGAGCGTTCGCGGACCGTTGTTGTTGTTGCCGGCGAGCACATTCTCGTCGCGCTCGACCAGCGTGATCACGAGCGGCACGCGCTTGCCGTCCCGGAGGACGGTCATGGGCACGCGGCGCCCCACCGCGGTATCGGCCACCCGCAGGCGGAGCTTCTGCACGTCGTTGAACGCCTGGCCGTCGAACTCCACGATCACGTCGCCGCGCTGCGCGCCCGCCTTTTCGGCCGGCGAGCCCGGCAGCACGTCGCGGATCAGCACGCCCTCGGTGCCGGCGATGCCGAAGCTCTCGGCCAGCTCGGGCGTCAGCGGGTCCAGCGTCACGCCCATCATGGCGCGGCGCACGGTGCCCGTCGCGATCAGCTGGTCGGCGACGTGCCGAGCGAGGTTGATCGGGATCGCGAAGCCGATGCCCTGGCCGCTGGTGTTGATCGCGGTGTTGATGCCGATGGCCTCGCCGCGGATGTTGCAGAGCGGGCCGCCCGAGTTGCCGAAGTTGATCGACGCGTCGGTCTGGATGAAGTCCTGGAAGCGAAGGTCGTTGCTTCCGAAGATGTTCAGGTTGCTGCGGCCGCGCGCGCTGATGATGCCCACGGTCACGGAGCCGCGCAGCTCGCCGAGCGGGTTGCCGATCGCGATCGCCCAGTCGCCGATGCGGAGGCGGTCCGAATCGCCGAGCGGCATCGACGGCAGGTTCGCGCCCTCGATCTTGATCACCGCCACGTCGGTCTGCGGATCGGTGCCCACGACCTTCGCCTTGAACTCGCGGTGGTCGTTCAGCGTCACCGTGATCTCGTCGGCGTTGTTCACGACGTGATTGTTGGTGAGGATGTTGCCCTTGGAGTCGATGATGAAGCCCGAGCCGGACGACTCGCCCCGCTGCTGGCGCCGCGGCGCGTCCTGGCCGAACAGCCGGTGGAACATGTCGTCGGGCGCGTCGTCCCCTCCGGAGCCGAGCTTCTTCTTCACGTCGATGAACACGACGGCGGGCAGGGCCTTGTCCACGACGCCCACGAACGGGCTCTCGGGCAGGGCGCTGCCGGCGATGGACGACGTGACGGCGGCCGCACGCACGTCCTGCTGCGCGATCGAATTGCGCTGCAGCCCGAGACTGGCGCTCAGGCCGAGGCCGAGCACCGCGCCGGTCAGCACGAGCGCGGCGGCACCGATGAAGTAGCTGCGAGGACGAATCACCGGGTTGTGCTCCATCTGTCCCTCCGAGTGGCCTCTGACTGCGATCTGCGCCCGGTTTCGGCCGGGATCCCACGGGACTTGCGCGGGGGTTGACTGTACGGTGCGTTGGACTCGCGAAGATAGGTCTGCGCTGTCCAGCGACCGTCAATTTCGCACGGTGTTCATGGGCTCGCGCTGCGATGTGCCCGACTCCGCGCACGCACGTTCGCGATGCCTTTCGGACGCTCGAGAGGTGGGTCCGGGTCCCCGGTCCCGGACGGACGCACGGGACACCGTGACGACCGCGCGCCGGGCCGTGCGCGCGATGCCGGACCGGCGCTCGCCTGAACCGTGTCGTGACACCCAAACGCCCGACCGGCCGATCACTCCGGCTGCGGCCACGTCTTCAGCGTGAGCCGCCCGCCTTCCAGCTCGACGTACGTGAAGTGGTCGATCCAGTCGCCGAGCACGAAGAAGTCGCGCCCGTCACGACGCGCCTCGTGCGCATGGTGGAAGTGGCCCACCAGCACGCCGTCGTAGCCCTCGCGGAAGCGCGGCTCGGCGATCTCGTTCCACAGGCGGTCGGGCTGCAGCGGCGCGTGACCGCGCGAACGGCGCGACAGTCCCGACACCGCGCTGGCCAGCGGAATGCCGAGGTCGGGATGCAGCAGCTGGTAGAGCCCCACGCTGGTCGGATTGCGGAGGACGGCCTTCAGCAGCTTGTACCCGAGATCGCCGCCGATCAGCCCGTCGCCGTGGTGCACCCACAGCCGGCGACCCTGCGACTCCACGGTGACCGCGTCCTGGACGGTGCGGATGCCCAGCTCGTCGGCCAGGAAGTGCCCGAGCCAGAAGTCGTGGTTGCCCGCCAGGTAGGTGATCGCGAGCCCCGATTCGCGCAGGCGGCGCAGCATCGCGAGCGTGGCGAAGTGGCGCCGCGGCAGGGCCGTGCGGTACTCGAACCAGAAGTCGAACAGGTCGCCGACCACGTACAGGTCGGAAGCGCGGCCGGGCAGGTGCGCGAGGAAGTCGTGCAGCCGCGCCTCGCGGGCGGCCTCGCGCTCGTGCGACTCGGCGCCCAGGTGCGCATCGGACAGGAACACCGTGGTGGCGGCACGCATGGCGCGGCAGTCTACCGGCAACGTCGCGCGCGTCGCCAACGGGGCGCACGCGACGGCTCGCGGCGGAACGACACCGGGGAACGCAACGCGGACCGGCGGCTCAGAACTGCGCGGCGATCGAGAACCGGTGCACGTCCTCGAGCCCCAGCTTGGACGGCGCGAACGCGTAGTCCAGCCGGAACGCGGACGACGCCCAACCGGCGCCGAAGCTGACCGTGTTCAGGTCGTCGCCCATGCGCACGCCCGCGCGCAGCGACGCGCCCACCGGCGTGGCCAGTTCCTCGCCCAGCATCACGACGCCCGCGCGGCCGCGCGTGGTGCGCGCTTCGAGCGTGGAGCCCAGGTCGAGCCCGCTGCCGAACGTGGAGCGCCAGGTGCCGCCCGCCTGCAGCGCCATCGGCAGACCCACGTCGCGCCCCGGCACGCCGTCGAGCGTGTAGTGCGCGGCGGGCCCCAGGTTCTGCACGCTCGCGGCCAGCCGCAGGTTCGAGAGCGCCTCGGGCTGCCACGCCGTGCCCGCACCCATGGCCCACGTGGCGGCGGACAGGTTCGCGATGCGCTCGCGCACGTACTGGCCCGTCAGGCCGAACGTCACGCCGGGCGCCACCACGCCGCCCCAGCCGAGCGCGAACTCGAGGTCGTGGGCGCCGAACGAGCCGACGAGGTTGCCGATGTCGTCGCGCTCCTCGATGGGCTCGGAGTACATCGCGCGCACGGACGCCGCCACGCCGCCTCCGAACATGCGACCGGCGAGCGCCACGTGCTCGAAGCGCAACTGCTGGATCGACTCGGTGTGTGTCGCGCTGAGCTGCGTGCCCTTGACGCCGTCGAGCCCCGCCGGGTTCCAGAACACCGCTTCGGCGCCGCGGGCGACCGACGCGTATGCGCCGCCCATGCCGCCGGCGCGCGCGCCGGCCGGGACCTCGAGGAACGCGAAGCCGGGCGGGGCCGCCCACGCGGCCGCCGCGGTGCACAGCCCGACCGCGAGACCGACCGACGACAGGAAGCGCGAACGCATGCGGGGATATCTCCTGCTCGAAAACGAGCCGGCGGAGCCGCGACCGCGGCTCCGTCGGCACACGAAGTGGACG
>JBGAMH010000098.1:0-15117 GCA_044223135.1 Candidatus Eiseniibacteriota bacterium
AGCGACCACCAGGTGTCGCTCCACGCCCTCGCCACGGCCAGCCACTCGGCGCGCGCGGCATCGGCGCCGGGGGCGACGCGCGGGTCGCGCACGAACTCGAGCGCCGCGTCCCACAGCGCGTCCACGCTCTCGGGGTTCGAACCGAACGGCCCGGGCTCCAGCGAGTCGCGATGCGCACGTGCCCAGGCGATGCGCCCCGCGCGGCCTTCGGGCAGCTGGCTCTCCGACATCGCGCTCACCGTGGCGAGGTCGGCGGCCACCTTGAGCACCGCGTGGCGGCCGAGCAGGCACGCGATCGCATCGGTCTCCACCAGCTGGGGCCACGCCAGCAGCAGCTCGAAGGAACGGTTCTCGAGCAGCAGCCAGCGCTCCTCCGCGGGGATGTCGGCGGGCCGGTAGTCGGGAACGTGACGCCGCACATCCGGGTCGCCGAGCACCACGCGCCCGCGCCGCTTGAGCTCGAGCGTGCCCGGCTTCGCGGGCATCTGCGACAGGCCGGCGGCGGTGACGAAGCCGGTCTCGACCGGCGCCACAAAGCCGGCGGCGCGCAGGTCGGCCATGGCCGCATCGCGGTCGGCGCGGGCGCGTCGCGAGGCTTCGCGCACGGCGTCTTCGTCGGCCATCACCACCCACAGGTCGAGATCGGAGAGCGACACGGCTCGCGAGCCGACCGTGGCCCAGACCGCGTCGCCGGATGCGTGGCTGCCCGACACGACGAGCGCGACGAGTCCGTCGCCGGCCCACGCACGCACGCGCTCGATCGCGGGCGCGAGCCGGTCGGCGGCGGCGCCGCCGGGCGTGTCCCCCGTGGCGGGCGTGACTTCGCGAAGGGAGCGCAGCGCGGTCACGCGCGGGCTCCGCCCATCCTCGGCGTGCGGCCGACGGAGCGCATGGGCCGGTGGCACCCGTCCCCCGGGACGCGACGTGTCCGGGACACGACGGCGGCTCGGCCGGGTCCGGCTCCTCGAAGCGAACGCGGTTCCGTCACTCTCGGCTCACGGTTCGGGGGGGACTTCTAGATGCGGCGGTAGATGAACTCCGGAATCTCGAGGCGCCGGCGGTTCAGCACGCTGCCGAGGACGCGACCCCCGGCCTGCCGCAGCAGGTCCGCCGCGCGCGTCAGCACCGGGCGCTTGGTGCGACCGGCCTCCACCACCAGGACGACCCCGTCGGTCGTCGCGGCGAGCGGGGACGCGTCGGGTGAGTCGAGGACGGCGGGGCCGTCGACGACCACCCAGTCGTAGCTCGCGCCGACGTCGTCGAGCAACTCCCGCATCGCGCTCGGCGTGAACACGCCCGTGCGTCGCAGGTCGTCGGGCGCGGGGAGCACGTCGAGATTGGAGGTCACGACGTTCGGGTCGAGGGTGCGCCCGCGGAGCTTCGGATCGAGCACCGCCACGTGGCGCGTCGGATCGGCCTCGTAGATCGGACGCCGGACGTTCGCGTCCACGACGAGCGTGCGGGCCTGCGGGTCACGCGCCATCGTCTGCGCGAACTGCAGCGCGACGGTGGACGTGCCTTCGCGACCCTGGGGGCTCACGAACATGATCACGCGCGGCTGCCGGTCGGTGAGCAGGGCCTCGAGGCTCACCCGCAGCGTCGTCATCTCGCGAACGATCTCGTCGTCCAGCACGAGCGCCATCTGCAGCGGCAGCGGCCGTGCGGCCGGCGCTCCGGGTCGAGCCAGCCCACGCGGAGCGGATGCGCCCGTGTTCGGCGGACTCAGCGGGGTCACGGAGGCGGGCCCGTGCGGGGCTCCACGGCCGGATTGGGCCTTCTTCAGCGCGTCGAAGATGCGACTCATGGGTGTTGGTGATCTCCTGGGGGAGGGCAGGGTCGATCAACCACGGCGGCTGCGACGTTCCGAAAGCGTGGCGAGCACCGGCACTTCGAGATACTCCTCCGCCTGACCGGCGGTGCGGACGGTCAGGTCGAGGCCGTCGATGAAGAACGCGAGACCGATGCCCACCACGAGGCTGAACGCCGGCGCGAGCGCCAGGCGCACGTAGTCGCGCGTGTTGCGCGCGATCGGGGGGCCGGCGGGCGACAGCAGGACCACGCTCATGCCCTGCGACGTGTTCTCGGTCACGTTCGCGACGTCGGCCGCCTTGGTGAGCTCGTCGTGCCGCGACCGCAGCGACTTGATCTCCTGGTCCAGCTCGCCCAACCGGCGCTGCTTGGCCGGCACGTTCGACAGCTGCCCCTGGATCTGGGCGAGATCCTGGTTCACGACGCCGAGCCGGGCGCGCAGCAACTCGATGCGCGACGACGACATCTGCAGCCGGGCCTCAACCTCGCGGCGCAGGAGCCCACGCAGGGTCTCGAGCGTCTCGCGCGCGTTCTGCACCTCGGGCGAGTCCTCGCGGAAGCGTTCGGACAGCAGCGCGATGCGCGCCTCCTGGTCCACGATCTTGCGCTTGAGCTCGACGAGCGCCGCCTCGTTCGAGAACTGGAACGTGGAGCCCAGCGTGGGCAGGTCGATGTCGGGGTTCTGCCGCAGCTTCTCCATCATCCGCTGCGCGGCCTCGGCCTCGGCCAGCTCGGAAGCGGTCTCGTTGCGCCGCTGTTCGAGCGTGCCCGCCTGGCTCATCCATTCGCGCGGCTGCTGCTCGAGGTCCACGAGCCCGCCCTGCTCGGCGGCCTGCTCGCGCTCCGCCATGCGGATGGCCACGAGCGAGTCGACGGCCGCGATCTCGCGTCGGAAGAAGCTGGCCGGCTGGTGCACGGCGAGGCGGTTCTGACGGAACTCCAGGTACGCCGTGATCAGGGCGTCGCACACGCGGTGCGCCACGAGCGGGTCGAGATCGGTGTAGCCGATCAGGAGCACGTTGCTCTTGCCGCTCACCTCCACGTCCACGCGGCCGCCCTCCAGCGGGATCTTCTCGCCGTACGCCTGGGCGGAGTCGGCGAGGATCTCGCGGGCGCGGGACAGCACGTCCTGGGCCTTGGCCATCGCGACTTCGCTGCCGAGGTCCTCTTCCCAGTTGTTGAACAGCTGCCGGTTCGGGGACAGCGCGCTGGCCTGCTCGCCTCGGCGCACGAGCACGCTGCCCGACGAGGCGTACTCGACCGGGGTGGTGAACGCGATCGCGAGCACCGTGGCCGTGGTGACCAGGAACAGTCCGAGGATCAGCCACTTCCGCCGGAAGATGATCGAGAAGAACTCGCGGCTCGTGGCCTGGCGGACCGTGGTGGGTGATGGCTGATTCATGCGCTCTCCTACCGGTCCACCCGCTCCACGCGAGTCACGAACACACGATCGATGTTGAACAGCTCCCAGCCGATGAAGCCGAACTGCAGCACCTGGGACGTCTCGCCGAAGAACTGGCGGCAGAACACGTCGACGTTGCCGATCGTCGAACGCGGCACGAAGACGATGTCGAACCGGGACAGCATCGGATCGGCGAGATCGGTGCCCTTGAGCAGCCGGTCCACGCGGAAGCGGGCGACGCGCACCGTGCGCGCGCCGTCGCGATGCAGCACGAGCACGCTGTTGCGCGCGGCGTCGTCCTTGAAGCCACCGGCGGCGGTGATCGCCTGCGTGAGCGTCATGAACGCCGTGGCGGGGTACGAACCCGGGCGCTCGACGCGGCCCATCACGTGCACCTGGTTCGAGGCCGACTCGACCACCTCCACGGTCACGCGCGGCAGGCGGATGTCCGCCGCGAGCAGGTCGGTGATCGCCTTCTGCACTTCCATCGGCGTCCGCCCCGCCGCGACGACGTCGCCCACGGGATAGACGGTGATGCGGCCGTCCGGCCGCACGCGGGTTTCCTTGCGGGTCTCGGAGACGCCGTCGACTTTGAGGCCGAAGTTCAGTTCGAGCTTGTCGCCCGGCACGATCCGGTACTCCTCGACGCGGCTCCAGTCGAGGCCGGTGGTGTCCGCGGGCATGCCCGGCTCCGCCCATGCGGAAACCGCGCACAGCAGACCGAGCGCGACGAGCGCGCGAATGAGGGTGTGGCGGATCACTGGATCTCCTGAGACGTGACTATCCCGCGACCGAGGCGCAGGATCGGGCCCAGCCACCGGTGGGGTGGCATCCCGTGCAGATCCGGACGCACTCGGGGTTCGGGGTGAACCCGGCTCACAGCTCGTCAGGGTGGGCCAAAGAACCAACCGGCCCGTCCCGAAGCAGTAGCAAGATGCGTCTCGGGGAGTCCTCCGCTGCACTGGCCCAGCCATCGCAAGTACTGATGGCGTGAAGGCTTGAATGATAGGGGCGGACTTCCGGGACTGTCAATCCTCACCACGGTCTCGGGCGTTCACCTCGCACAAACGCAAGCCCTGTGCCGTCGAACTCAGGCGTCGAGACCGGCGATCACGGCGGCCGCGAACAGCGGCACCATGATCTCGTGGTGACCGGTGAGGGAGTACCCGCGGCCCCCTGCCGAGCGGGTGGGCCGCTCGACCACGTTCAGGCGGGGCCGGTAGTGCTGGATCTGGTCGAGGTTCGCGGTGGTGAGGCCCGAAAGGTCGGCCCCGAGGTTCCGGGCCACCGAGAGCGCCTTGAGGAACACCTCGGGCATCAGGACGGCCGAACCGATGTTCAGCACCACCGCGTCGCGAGCCTCGGCGAGCGTTCCCGCCAGGATCCGGAAGTCGCGCAGGGTGGTCTCGCCCAGCGCCGCGCCATCACACCGCGGATGGTGGTGGATCGTGTCGGTCCCGATTGCAACGTGCACGGTCGCGGGGATCCCGAGCCGCCACGCGCTCGCGAGCAGGGACACCTCCCGGTGCGGCGCCGGCTCCTCCTCGAGCGCCCGACCCCAGCACTCCCCGAGCCCTTCCCCGCGCCGGCGCCCCTCGTCGAGCGCCGCATTCATGAAATCGCCCGTCTCGTCGACCATCCCGAAGCTGCCCTGGTGCAGGTTCGCCTCGACGTCCTCGGACGTGCGCCCGATCCGGGCGATCTCGGCGTCGTGGATCGCGGCCGCACCGTTCACGGCCAGGTGCGTCACCACGCCGCGGCGCATCAGCTCCACCAGGCAGGGCGGCACCCCCACCTTGACGACGTGCCCCCCGCACATGACCACGACCGGCCGGCCGGCGCGGTACGCGGCGACGGTGCGGGCGACGATCTCGCGCAGGGCCACCGCGGCGAGCTGGTCCGGCATCGACGCGATCAGGGCGCGCGCGGCGGCCGGCTCGAGCGGGCGGGCGAAGTCCTCCACGCGCACGCGCGTGGGGCGGGCCTCCACCGATCCGTAGGCGAGCCGGCCCAGGTCGGCCTCGCGATATCGACTCATCCCACTCCCTTGACTTCCTGCAGGACGACGCTGATCGATCCGATCAGCACCTTGCTCTTCATGAGCACCGGCATGCGGCGTTCGTCGTCGGTCAGCCAGATCACGAGCCGGCCCTTGTTCTTGAAGATGCCGCCCGCCTTGAGCATGGGTTCCACGACCACGCACTTGAAGCGGCCCGCCGGCGTCTTGACGGTCTGGCGACCGATCACGCGAACCTCGAGCGGCGCGCTCTTGCGGCTCGCATGATAGTCGAACGAGAAGCTGCCGCCGATCGGCAGCGCATGGAAACGCGTGAAGTAGAACGCCGACAGCGCGTCCTGCGCGTCGGGCGGGATCGGATAGGTCTGGCCGTTCTTGTAGCGCGCCTCCCGGATCTGCGGGTCGAACAGGATCGTGTCGTTCGCCGTGTACTTGCCCTCGTGGCGATCCTCGAGGTAGCGCCAGCTGAAGCGGCCGCGCTGGTCCCACACGGACTCGATGCGATTGCGCACCTTGTACACCCGGTCGAAGAAGCCGTTCGACTGCGCGCGCGCCACGAGCACGTACGCGGGGCTGCCGTTCCAGTCGCGTTCCTCGGGCACCTCGAGCCACGCGGTGCCGGCCTTGATGAAGCCGTACTGCACGCTGAAACGCAGCGATTCGCCCACGCGGAACGGATGATCGGTGGCCGGCAGGACGTCGCCGCGTCCCTTCGCCAGCTGCACGCCCTCGACGATGTCGGCGGTGGTGTCGCCGGCCGCGGCGGAGTCCGGGTCCTCGGGGAATGCGACGCCCCAGCCGCCGGTCAGCAGCACGGCCGAGAGCACGCCCACGAGCAGCCGGCCGCGCATCGCGGTCGACGTGCGCCGCCATCCGGGGAATCGAAGCGTTCGTCGGTTCATGGTGTCCGAGTCGTCACGCAAGAGCGGTGCCGTGCGGAACGGCGCCACCATTCCATCGGCCCAAGGCCGTGTCAACGTTCGGGATGCCGCCCCGGGGCACGCCGCTACGGCGGGCGCCGGGCCCGCCACCGACCGCGTCCCGATCGCGACGGCGGGTGGCCGGGGCGCAGCACTCGGCCACGCCCCGGCCAACCCTCGTCCGGTTCAAGCCGCCTCGGTCCGGCCGGCGGGCGCGGCCACCGGCCAGTCGCGCTCGCCGAGCCGCTCGCCCACGGCCGGGCCCAGCGCGGCCAGCGTGAACCCGGAGGGGCGCAGGAACTCCGCCGCCAGCGCGTCCACGTCGGACTTCGTCACCGCCAGGATGCGCTCGACCTGTTCCTCGGGCGCCAGGTATCCACCCGTGAACAACTCCTGGCGCGCCAGGTGGACCATCCGGTTCGACGTGCTCTCCTGCCCCATCACCACGCTGCCGCGAAGCTGCGCCTTCGCCGACTCGACCTCCGCTTCGCTGACGCCGTGCTCGGCGAGTGCTTCCAGTTCGCGGCGCAGCAACTGCAGCGCTTCACGGCCACGTTCCGGGGACACGCCCATGTGCACCGAGATCGCGCCGTCGTCCCGATGGAAGTCGATCGCCGAGAAGATCGAATAGGCGAGTCCGGCCTGCTCGCGGATGCTCTGGAAGAGCCGCGAACTCATGCCCGCGCCGAGCAGCGTCTCGAGCACGAAGAGCCCCCACCGTCGCGGGTCCTCGTAGCGCACCGCGCGCGTGCCGAGCGACAGGTAGAGCTGGTTCACGTCGCGCTCGACGTGCCGCACCGACGGCGCGAACGGCAGCGCGAGCGGGCCGCGCTCCGGCTCGGGCCCGCGCGGCGCGTCGAACCACCGCTCGAGCAGATCCACGAGCGGCGCGTGCTCGAGCCCGCCGGCGGCCGCGACCACGAGCTGGTCGGCGCGATAGCGGCTGGCCACGTTCGTGCGCAGCATGTCGGGTGTGAACCGGTCGAGCGTTTCGGGTTGCCCGAGGATCGGCCGCCCGAGCGGGTGGTCGCCCCAGAGCTGCTCGGCCAGCAGGTCGCCGACCTTCTCTTCGGGATTGTCCTCGTACGCGTCGATCTCCTCGCGCACGACCGACTTCTCGCGCTCGACCTCCGCGGTGTCGTAGCGCGAGCGGCAGACGATGTCCGCCACCACGTCCACGACCTGCGGGAGGTGTTCGCTCAGCGCGCGGGCGCTGTAGCAGACGTACTCGCGCGTGGTGAACGCGTCGAGGTGCCCCCCGAGCGACTCCAGGCTCGACGCGATCGCGCGGGCGTCCCGGGTCTCGGTGCCCTTGAACATCATGTGCTCGATGAAGTGCGCGATGCCGAGCTGTTCGGGACGCTCGTCGCGAGCCCCCGTGCGCACCCACACTCCC
Organism: Candidatus Eiseniibacteriota bacterium; assembly: GCA_044223135.1. Classification (GTDB taxonomy): domain Bacteria; phylum Eisenbacteria; class RBG-16-71-46; order RBG-16-71-46; family RBG-16-71-46; genus JBGAMH01. Next base: position 7,545 of record JBGAMH010000098.1, read on the forward strand.
ACGGCCACGCTGCGCCGGTCAGCCATGCGCTGGGTCAGCAGCGTGATGCCGGAGGGCAGGACGGACTTTTCGAAGCCCACGATCATGCTCTCCTCCGGGGGCGAAACGCGTCTCGGGGAAGAAACGGGTAACCGACCGGTGGGCGGGAAGCCCACCGTCGCGCATCGAACTACCGACGGCCGCGACCGCGGTCGCGATCGCGATCCCGATCGCCCCGCTCCCGACGCGGTCCGCGCTCGCCCACGCCGGCGCCGACGTAGCCCTCGGGCTCCGGCAGCAGGGCGCGACGCGACAGGCGGATCTTGCCGTCCTTGTCCACGCCGATCACCTTCACCATCACCATGTCGCCCACGTTGAGCACGTCTTCGACGCGCTCCGTGCGGCCCCAGTCGATCTCGGACACGTGCAGCAGACCATCGCGGCCCGGCACGATCTCGACGAAGGCGCCGAAGTTCACGACGCTGCGCACCTTGCCCTGGTACACGCGCCCGACTTCCGGGTCCTCGGTGATGTTGCGGATCAGCTCCTCGGCGCGCTTGCTGCCTTCCATGTTGACGGCGGCGATGCGCACCTCGCCCGAGTCCTCGATGTCGATCTGGCAGCCGGTCTCCTCGGTGATCTTCTTGATCACCTTGCCGCCCGGGCCGATGACTTCGCGGATCTTGTCGGGGTTGATCGTGAGGATGGTGATGCGCGGCGCGAACGGCGACATCTCCGCGCGCGGCGCCGACAGGCACTCGGCCATCTTGTTCAGGATGAACATGCGACCCACGCGCGCCTTCTCGAGAGCGTTCTTCATGATCTCGAACGAGATGCCGCCGATCTTGGTGTCCATCTGGAACGCGGTGATGCCCGCAATCGTGCCGGTGACCTTGAAGTCCATGTCACCGAGGTGATCCTCGACGCCGAGGATGTCGGTGAGCACGGCCACCTTCTCGCCTTCCTTGATGAGCCCCATCGCCACGCCCGCGACCGGCGCCTTCACCGGCACACCGGCGTCCATCAGCGACATGGACGCGCCGCACACCGACGCCATCGACGACGAGCCGTTCGACTCGAGGATGTCGCTGACGATGCGGATCGTGTACGGGAAGTGCGTGTCGGCCGGGATCACCGGCTCGACGGCCCGCTCGGCGAGCGCGCCGTGCCCGATCTCGCGACGACCCGGCCCACGGATGGGACGCGTCTCGCCCACCGAGAACGGCGGGAAGTTGTAGTGCAGCATGTACGACTTCCACGACTGCCCTTCGAGCTCCTCGACGCGCTGCTCGTCGGCCTTCGTGCCGAGCGTGGTCACGACCAGCGCCTGCGTCTCGCCCCGCGTGAACAGGCACGAGCCGTGCGTGCGGGGAAGCACGCCGACCTCGATCGAGATCGGGCGGATCTGGTCGGGGTTGCGGCCGTCGGCGCGCACACCGTCGTCCAGGATCATGGCGCGCAGCAGGTCGCGCTCGATGTCGTGCAGGATCTTGCCGATGTACGCGGACCGGTCGGCGTACTTCTCGGCGAACGCCCCCACGGCTTCCGACGTGATGATGTCGATCTCTTCCTGCCGGCGCTCCTTGCCGGGGATGCGGATCGCCGCCTTGAGCCGCTCGGTGTAGGCGCCCCGGAGCTCGCCCTCGAGCGCGGAGACGTCCACCTTCTCGACCGGCGAGCGCTTCGGCTTGCCGGCGAGCTTCACCAGCTCGTTCTGCGCCGCGACGATGCGGGCGATGTGCTGCATCGCGAAGTCGAGCGCGGCGATCATGTCGGCCTCGGGAACCTCGCGGCTCCCGCCCTCGACCATGATGATGTCCTTCGCCGTGCCGGCCACCACGATGTCGAGGTCGCTCTCGTCGAGCTGGGCGAACGTCGGCATCACCACGAACTGCCCGTCCACGCGGCCCACGCGCACGCCGGCGAGCGGCTCGGGGAACGGGATGTCGGAGAGGACGAGCGACGCCGACCCGCCGATCAGGGCGAGCACGTCCGCGTCGTTCTCCTGGTCCGACGACACGACGGTCGCCATGATCTGCGTCTCGAAGAACCACTGCTTGTCGATCAGCGGGCGGATCGGGCGGTCCATCTGCCGCGACGACAGCGTTTCCTTCTCCGTCGGCCGGCCTTCCCGCTTGAAGAACCCACCGGGAATCTTGCCCGCGGCGTAGGTCCGCTCGCGGTAGTCGCACGTGAGCGGGACGAAATCCAGACCGGGCTTCGCGCTCTTGGCCGCGCTCGATGCGACGAGGACGACCGTTCCGCCCAGCTGCACCACCGCCGAACCGCCGGCGAGCTTCGCCCACTTGCCCGTGGTGATGGTGAGTTCCTTGCCTCCGAGATCCACGGAGACCTTGTGCTCTGCCATTCCTCTACTTCCTGTCTCTCGCATGCGGACGGGACCTTCCCGACCGCGAACCACCCCCCGGATCTGCGATGTCCGCGGGGCCGGGTGGAGACCATCTCCCCCCTAGAGAAACGCGGCCCTCGTCGGGCCGCGTTTCGGTGTCGCCAGGTCCTTCCTAGCGACGAAGTCCGAGTTCCTTGACCACCTTTCGATACCGATCGACCTTGGTGGCCTTGAGGTAGTCGAGAAGGCGTCGACGCTGTCCCACCATGCGGAGGAGTCCGCGTCGCGAGGCGTGATCGCGCTTGTGAACCTTGAAGTGCTCGGTGAGGTAGTTGATCTTCTCGGTGAGGAGTGCGATCTGGACCTCGGGAGAACCCGAATCACCCTCGTGCGTCTTGAACTTCTCGATGATGCCCTGCTTCTGCTCCTTCGTGAGCGTCACAGTGGCTTGCTCCTGCATGTGAAGGGTCGACTGCGGCCCCGGGCCGCGAGTGTCAGGTCTCGTCGGGCGGAGCGCTGGAAGGGCCCCATGGGGGGTGGGGGACGCGGCAATGTACCATCCCGCCACGCATCCGGGCAAAGTTTGTTTCTTCCGCCCTAACGGACCGGGGCCGAAGGACTTGCCCCTTCCGCGGGCGGGCCAGCCAGGATCTCGCGGCAGCGCTGCACGTCCCGGCCCATCTGCTCGATCAGCGCCTGCACCGAGGGGAAGCGCTCCTCGTCCCGGAGCCGCTCGACGAGCCGCACCTCCAGGTCGAGTCCGTACAGGTCGCCGCTCCAGTCGAGCAGGTGCACCTCGAGCGTCCGCACCTGGCCGTCGAACGTGGGCCGGATCCCCAGGCTCATCGCCCCGGGACGCCAGGACGGCTCGCCCTCGATGCGCGCGCGCACGGCGTAGATCCCGAGCGCCGGCATCTGCTGCTCGTCGTGGAGCCGCAGGTTCGCGGTGGGATAGCCGAGCTTGCGCCCCATCTTCTCGCCGTGCACCACGAGTCCCGTGAACGCGTAGGGTCGCCCGAGCAGTTCCGCTGCCTCGCGCACGCGCCCCTCGCCGAGCAGCGCGCGGATGCGCGTGCTCGTCACCGGCGCGCCGTCCACCGAGAGCAGCGGCACCGACTCGACCGAGAAGCCGCTCGCCGCGCCGATCTCGGCGAGGCGCGCGGCATTCCCGCTGCGCCCGCGTCCGAGCGCGAAGTCCTGCCCCACCACCAGCCAGCGCGGCGCGAACGGAGCCACCAGGTGCTCGGCGACGAACGCCTCGGGCGAGAGCCCCGCGAGCTCGCGCGTGAACGGGATCACGTGCAGATCCACGCCGAGTTCGGCGAGGCGTGCCTGCTTCTCGGGCAGCGGCGTGAGCGGCGGCAGGCTGCGGAACTCGCGGGCCAGCACGATGTCGGGGTGCGGATCGAAGCTCACCGCCACGCAGCGCTCGCCGGCGGCGAGTTCGCGCGCACGCGCGATCAGCGCCAGGTGCCCGCGATGCAGGCCGTCGAAGACGCCCACGGCGACGGCGCCGCTCACGCGCTCCTCCCCTCGCGCACGGCCCACGGGAACACGACGTGCGGGCAGGCCACGATGCGCCCGCCGTCGGCCACCAGCTCGCCCAGCGCCAGCGCGCGCCTGCGGATCGCGCAGCACCACCGACCGCGGGCCCCCGCCCACGGGCACGCCCCGGCGCGGGCGAGACCGCCGGGCGCTGGCCACGCCCCACCGCTTCGCACATGGCGACGTCGAGCGGCACCGCGGGCAACGCCTCGAGCGCACGGTCGAGCGGCACGCCCCAGCGTTCGAGCAGTTCCGAGGGCTCGCCGGCGTCCAGCGCCGCCCACGGCGCCGCGTCCTCCACGCCGAACGGCTCGCTGCGCCGCCGCCGGAGCGACGCCAGCGCGCCCCCGCAGCCGAGCGCAGCGCCCAGGTCGTGCACGAGCGTGCGCACGTACGTGCCGCCCGAGCAGCGCACCACGAACGACGCTTCCGGAAGCGACACGTCCGTCCACGTCCACGACGACACGTGCACCGTGCGCGGTTCCCGCTCGACCTCCTCGCCGCGCCGGGCCAGCTCGTGCAGCCGCCGGCCGCCCACCTTGATCGCCGACACCATCGGCGGCACCTGCCGGAGCTCGCCCACGAACGCGGGCGTCGCTCCGCGCAGATCGTCGGCCGTGAACGCGACGGGCCGTTCCTCGAGCATCCGGCCGTCCAGGTCCTGCGAATCGGTGACGACGCCGAAGCGGGCGCGGCCTTCGTACTCCTTGTCGCCGCCCTGCCACACGGCGGCGCAGCGCGTGGCCGCCCCGATCATGAGCACGAGCAGCCCGGTGGCCGAGGGATCGAGCGTGCCCAGGTGCCCCACCGCGCGCAGCCCGAGGCGTCGGCGCGCGCGCGCGACGACGTCGTGGGACGTGCGACCGGCCGGCTTGTCCACCGGCAGCAAGCCCGCCCACGCGGCGGCGCCCGTCTCGACTCCGCCCGCCCCTTCCCGACGCACCGCCGGGCTCATGCCTGCTCGTCGTCCTCCACGGGCTCGCCCGTCTCGATCTTGCGCAGCAGTTCGTCCACGCGCGCACCGCGATCGAGCGAGTCGTCGTGCAGGAATCGGATCTCCGGCACCTCGCGCAGTCCGAGCCGGGGCCCCAGCTCGCGGCGCACGAAACCCGCCGCGTGCGACAGCACCTCCATCGCGCGCCGGCGGTCTTCCTCGCCGCCGTGCACGGCCACGTAGATGCGCGCGAACGACAGGTCCGCCGTCACTTCCACGTCCGTCACACTGACCATGGTCGCGAGCCGCGGGTCGCGCAGCCGCCGGTCGAGGATCTCGGCCAGCTCGCGCCGCATCAGGTGGGCGACCTTTTCGGGGCGAATCCTCACTCGAGTCTCTCCTGCCAGTCGACGACCTGGGCTTCGTAGGCCTCGTCCACCACGCGCCGCACCTGCTGCAGCAGCTCCCGCACCCGCCCGCCGTCGGCGGCGACCACCGCCACGCCGAGCGCCGAGCGCTGCCAGAGATCGTGGTGATCCACCTCGGCCACCGCGGCGTGCACCCGGGCCGCGATCCGGTCCTTCAGCCCGCGCACGACGTGCCGCTTGTCCTTCAGCGAGCCCGCGGCGGGAATGTGCAGTTCGATCCGAACGATGCCGACGACCATGCGCCTGCCTCCGGCGGCGCGGTCGCCGGCCGGAACGGCGCGACGACGCGCGGGGAGGAACGGTGCGGGGCCGGCCCGGGGCCGCCCCGCGCCGCGATCACAGCGTGCGAGCGACTTCCTGGATCGTGAAGCTCTCGATCACGTCGCCCGCCTGGACATCGCTCCAGCCGGCGAGCGTGACGCCGCACTCGAAACCCTTCTCCACTTCCCGGACGTCGTCCTTGAAGCGCTTGAGCTGGTCGAGCCGCCCGGTCCACAGCGTCTCGTCGCCGCGCTTGAGCCGGAACTGGTCGGGGCGCTGGATCTTACCGGTCGTGACCATGCAGCCGGCCACGACGACGCCCTTCGACAGGCGGAACACCTGCCGCACCTCGGCCGTGCCGTTGACGACTTCCTTGAGCTCGGGCTTCAACATGCCCTCGAGGGCCGCCTTCACGTCCTCCTGGGCCTTGTAGATGATGTCGTACAGGCGGATCTCGATCTTCTCGCGCTCGGCCACCTCGCGCGCCTTCACGTCGGGCTTCACGTGGAAGCCCACGATGATGGCGTTCGACGCCGCGGCCAGCATGACGTCCGACTCGGTGATCTGGCCGACCGCCGAGCGGATCACGCGCACCGCGACCTCGCTGGTGCTGAGCTTCTGCAGCGACTCGCTGAGCGCTTCCACCGAGCCGTCCACGTCGCCCTTGATGAGCATCTTCAGCTCGTTCGGGCCACCGGACGCGAGCTGCGAGTAGAAGTCCGTCAGCTTGGCGGGCGCGGCCGCGTAGAACTCGTGCTCGCGCGCGAGCGCCGCACGCTTGCCGGCCACCTCGCGGGCCTCGCGCTCGTCCTCCACCGACACGAAGATGTCGCCGGCGCCGGGCGTGCCGTTCCAGCCCACGACCTCCACCGGGATCGACGGCCCCGCCTCCTTCACGGTGCGGCGGCGCTCGTCGTACATCGCGCGCACGCGGCCGAACGACTGCCCGGCCACGAACGGATCGCCGATCCGCAGCGTGCCCTGCTGCACGAGCAGCGACGCCACGACACCGCGGCCCTGCTCGACGCGCGCCTCGAGCACCACGCCCTTCGCGTGGCGATCCGGGTCGGCCTTCAGCTCGAGCAGATCCGCGGTCAGCAGGATCAGCTCGAGCAGCTTCTCCATGTTCGTGCCCTTCTTGGCGGAGATCTCGACGCACACGTGCTTGCCGCCGAACTCCTCCACCACCACGCCGCGCTCGGCGAGCTGCGTCTTGATCTTCACCGGGGCGGCGGTGGGCAGGTCCACCTTGTTGATGGCCACCACGATCGGCACGTTCGCGGCCTTCGCGTGGTCGATGGCTTCCACCGTCTGCGGGCGCACCTGGTCGTCGGCCGCGACCACCAGCACCACCAGGTCCGTCACCTGCGCACCACGGGCGCGCATCGCGGTGAAAGCCTCGTGGCCGGGCGTGTCGAGGAACGTGATGTGCTGCCCGCCGGGCAGCGTCACCTCGTAGGCGCCGATGTGCTGCGTGATGCCGCCGGACTCGCCGGCCACGACGTTCGTGCGACGCACGTAGTCGAGCAGCGAGGTCTTGCCGTGGTCGACGTGGCCCATGACCGTGACCACCGGCGCGCGCGGCTTGAGCTTCTCCGGCGCGATCTCGACGGTGTCGGTCTCCTCGGCCTCCTCCTCGAACTCGGTGACGATCTCCAGCTCGAAGCCGAACTCGTCGGCCACCGCCATCATCGAGTCCTTGTCGAGGCGCTTGTTGATCGTCGCGAGCATGCCCAGTCGCATGCACGCCGCGATCACCTCCTGCGGCCGGACCTGCATCATGTTCGCCAGCTCGGCGACCGTGATGAACTCCGGCGCGCGCAGCTTCTTCGCGTCCTCGAGCGCGATGTCCGCGCCGTCCTCGTCGCGGCGGCGGTGACGACGGCCGCGCTGGCTGACGTCGAGGCTCGCGAGAGTCTTGCGCACGCTCTCGGCGGCCAGGCGCTCGTCGACCTGCTTCTTCTTCTTGCGGTCGCGGCGACGGCCCGTGTCGCGGCCGGGGCCGCTCGGGGCGCCGCTGCTCGGACGGCCGCCGAAGCTCGGACCCGCGCCCGGCGTCTGCGGACGCGAACCCGC
>JBGAMH010000099.1:0-14861 GCA_044223135.1 Candidatus Eiseniibacteriota bacterium
GTGCGCCGCGTGGGGCGTGGCGCTGCTGCAGTTCGGGCGCTTCCAGCACTGGGCCGGCGACGGCTCGTGGGGTCCGCGCTACCTGGTGCCGCTGCTGCCGCTGGCGTTCGTGGCGGTGGGCGTGGCGCTCGACGGCGCGAGCCGGGCCCGCAAGCGCGTGGCGTGGGTGCTCGGCGCGCTCGGCGTGTGCGTGACCGTGGCCGGCGTGGCCGTGTACTTCGGCGCGCAGATGCGCGAATCGGGCGACTACCCGTACACGCGCGCGCTCGACGATCCGCACTTCATGGAGGCCAGCCACTTCAACCCGCGCTATTCGCCGATCGCCGGGCACTGGCGCATGGTGCTGCGCAACACCGGCGAGCACCTGGGCGGCGCGGCGCCGAAGCTGGGCCAGTCCGGCGTGGTCGATCCGCGGCTCGGCATCACCCCGGGCGAGCAGCAGACGCTGCTGCACGCGCTGGACTTCTGGTGGCTCTACGCGTGGTACACGGGGCTGCCGTTCCTGCCGCTGTTCGCCGCGGCGCTGCTGCTCAAGGCCGGCGCGTGGTGGGCCGGCTGGCGCGCGTGGCGCGCGGCCACCGCGGAGGCGCCGTGAAGAGCGTCGCCGTGATCGTGCTGGCGTGGAACGGGCTGGCGCTGACGCGCGCCACGCTCGACTCGCTCGCGCGCTGCCGGCGCCCCGACGGCTGGACCGTGCGCGTGACCGTGGTGGACAACGCGAGCAGCGACGGTACGCCCGCGGCGATCACCGCCGACTACCCGTGGGTGGAACTGGTCGCCCTGCCGGAGAACCGCCGCTTCGCGGGCGGCAACAACGTCGGGATCGTGCGCGCGCTGGAGCAGGGCGCCGACGCGGTGATGCTGATCAACAACGACGTGCAGGCGGATCCCGGCCTGCTCGAACGGCTGCTGCTGGCGCTGGAGCAGGAGCCGGGCGCGGGCGCCGCGGCGCCGCTCATCTACCACGCCGCGCCGACCGACGTGATCTGGTACGCCGGCGGCGAGTGCCGGCCCGCGATCGCGTTCAGCGCGCACCGTGGCATCCGCACGCGCGACCGCGGCCAGTACCGCTCGGTCGAGGACACCGGTTACCTCACCGGGTGCTGCCTGCTCGCCACGCGCGCCTGCTGGGAGAAGGTCGGCCTGCTCGACGAGCGCTACTTCATCTACGCCGAGGACGCCGACTGGTGCCTGCGGGCGCGGGCGGCCGGCTTCCGGCTGCTGTTCGTGCCCACGGCGCGGCTGTGGCACGAGGTGAGCGCCAGCTCGGGCGGCGGCGCGAACGCATGGAAGATCTACCAGCGCCTGCGCGCGAACGCCGCGATGTGGGCGCGTCACGCGCACGGGATGGCCACGCTCACGTGGGGCCCGTGCTTCCTCGCTCAACAGGTGGTGCTCGCGCTGGTGCTCGTGGCGCGCGGCCAGGCGAAGGCGGCCGCCGCCGTGCCGCGCGCGCTGCTGGACGCCGTCCGTGGCCGGAATCCCGCGGAGGTGAAGCTGTGAAACACGCGATCCGTTTCGTGCTCGCCGCGCTCGTCGCGGGTGTCTTCGTGGGCGTTGCGCACGCCACGGTCGGCGGCCCGCAGCCGCTGGAACTGCTCGGCTGGGACGCGGCCGCGAAGCGGGTGTACGTGCACCAGCACGAGTGGAACGCCGGGGACGGATTGGGAAGGGTCGAGTACTTCGATCTCGCGAGCACCGACGCCACGCAGCTGCGCGAGGTCGAGTGGAGCCGCGGTGGCGGCGAGGGTTCGGCGCAGGATTCCACGCGCGTGCGCAAACTCGCGGCGCTCCGCGCCCGGCTGCGGCCGCTCGTGAGCGAGCCCGCGACCGTGCTGCCGTTCCGGTGCGAGACCGTGCGCGAGGATTCGGTGGCGTGGTGGAGCGGTTCGGTGGCGCGCCATCGCCTGCGCGCCACGTGGGACGGCCAGCTGTTCCTCACGCTCGACGAGTTCCGCGGCGGCACCGTGGTGCGCACCGGAGCGTGGCGCGTGCCGGGCCGCACCGAACGCGTGTGGGTGCTGGCCTGGATCGGCGATCCGGACGAGGGCGGCTACGAGATCCAGCGCGCTGTGCTCGTGCGCGAAGGGGAGGCGGGAACACGCGAGCTCCCGGGCGCCGCGGTGGGTGGGGGCGTCGGGGAGGCGAAGCCGTGAGACGCGCGTGGTTCGCCGTGCTCGGGTTGCTGGTCGCCTGGGTTCCGAACGCCGTGGCCTACCATGGCGGCCCGGACGTCTTCGAGTTGCTCGGCTGGAGCGCGAGCGAGCAACGCGTGTACTGGCTGATGCATGGGTACAACGAGTCGGGGGAAGGACCGGCTGTCTACTACGCCGAGCTCGGGCGTGGGAAGTCGCGGACCGCGACGCAGCTCGAATGGAGCCGTGGTGACCTCGACTCCGCAGCAGTCCGCAGGATTCGGGCGATGCGCAGGCGCCTGGTGCCGCTCGTGGACGAGCCCGGCCCTCGGCTCCCCGAGGGAACCCCGCGAGTCGTCACGGACACCGTCGTCAGGGACGCCGTCGTCACGGACACCGCCGACTCGGTGCCGCGGCATCGGGTGAGTGGGACCTTCCATAGCTCCGGCTACCGCTTCGATGTCGTCACGTACTGTCGTCCGGACGTGTTCCTGCTGCACGAGTACCTGATCCCGGGGCACGACGAGCGCCTCGTGGTGATCGGCTTCATCGGCATCCAGGACCGCGGCAACTCCTGCGAGGAGACGCAGGAAGCCGTGGTGGTGAAGCGCGGCGGGGAGATTCCGCTTCTCGAGTACAAGAGGCGCTGGTGACGACCCCGCTCTCCGTCCAGAAGCCCCAGCTCGCGCCCGGCGAGCCCCCCGTGTTCCTGCGCGAGGTGATCGCCGCGGCGCCGGAGGGCGTGCGCGTGCTCGACGCCGGCTGCGGCCCGAACTCGTGGCCGTACGAGCTGCGCACCGACCTGCGCATCACGGGCTTCGACATCAAGTTCCCGCCCGGGCCGCCCAAGCGCTCCGAACGCGTGCAGGTGTTCCGCGGCGACCTCGCGCGGCTGCCGCTGCGCGCCGAGACGTTCGACCTCACGGTGTGCCACTACGTGCTCGAGCACGTGACCGAGCTGGAGGCGTGCTGCGACGAGCTGGTGCGCGTCACGAAGCCGGGCGGCACGCTGTACCTGTCGGTGCCGCGCGCGGCGGCGTTCGACGACCGGCTCTACCGGTTCGCCGGCTACTTCGCGAAGTACGCGCTCATGAAGTTCCGGAAGCGCATCGAGCACCAGCAGCGCTTCGACTTGGCCGGCCTGCTCGCGCAGTTCCGCGCGCGCGGCATGGAAGTCACCGCGCACGCGTTCGTGCCGGCGGGCTTCTCGTGGATGAATGACGCGCGCACGAAGCCGCTGCAGGGCGCGTTCACCGACGCGCTCGCGGGCCTGCACCGCGCGACCGGGCTCGACCTGGCGGCGGACGCGAACTTCGTGCTCACGTTCGTGAAGACCGGGAAGAAGCTCGCGGGCGAGGCGGCTCGGTCCATCGCCATGCCGGGCCGTCGCCGCGTCACGCACGTGTGCCGCGAGTGCGGCGAGCACGCGATCGTGGAGCCGGCGGGCCAGCCGTGGCCCACGCGCTGGACGTGCCCGTGGTGCGGCCGGCCGAACCCGTTCGGGAGGCCGCGGTGAGCGGTCACGGCCCGACGCGGCGCGCAGGCGTGGGCGCATGAGAGTCCTGCACGCGCCGTCCGAGATCGCCGGGCAGACGAGCATCCTCGCGCGCGCGCTGCGCGACCTGGGCGTGGAGGCGTGGTCGCTGGCCACGAACCCCACGTTCGCGCAGTACACGCCCGACGAGGCCACCGGCGACGACGCGAAGCCGCCGCTGCCGCGTTACCTGTCGTACGCGGCGCACGTGATGAAGCACGCGGGCCGGTGGGACGTCTACCACTTCCACTTCGGCCGCACGCTGATGCCGCCGCACAACCCGGACCTGCCGCTCTATCGCCTGCTCGGCGGCAAGGTCGTATTCCATTACCACGGCTGCGACGTGCGCAACCGCGCGCACATGAAGGCGACGCACGCGCGCAGCACGTGCACGGAGTGCGACCCGTTCTGCCTGCCGGCGCGGCAGCAGCGCATCCTCGCGAGCGCGCGCCACTGGGCCGACGCGGAGATCGTGTCCACGCCGGACTTGCTGGAGTCCGCACCGAACGCGCAGCAGCTGCACGTGGCCGTGTGGCTGCCCGACTACCCGTTCGCCGAGCCGCGCCGAGAGCCGAAGCTGGTGCTGCACGCGCCCACGAACCGGCTCATCAAGGGCACCCGGTACGTGGAGGCGGCGTTCGAGGTGCTGCGGCCCAAGTTCCCGGGCGTGGAGTTCCGCACGGTGGAGAAGGTGCCGTGGGCGGGGCTGCGCGACCTGATGCGCGAGTGCGACGTGTTCGTGGACCAGGTGTTCATGGGCTGGTACGGCATGGTGTCGGCCGAAGCGATGGCGCTCGGCAAACCGGCGCTGGCGTACATCCGGCCGGACTTCGAGCCGCGGATGCACGACGCGCCCGTGGTGCGCACGTCCATCGAGACGCTGGCGACCGACCTCGAGGCGCTGCTCACCGACGCGCCGCGGCGCGCCCGGCTCGGCGCCGCCGGCCGCGCCTACGTCGAGCGCGAGCACGCGGCGCCGGTCGTGGCCGGCCGGCTGATCGAGCTCTACCGCTCGCTCGGGGTGTCGTGAACCTGCGCGAACAGCTCCAGCGCCTGGGCGGCGAGTCCGTGGTCTACGGGCTCGGGCAGGTGCTGGGCCGCATCGTCAACCTGGCGCTCGTGCCCATCCTCACGCGCGTGCTCGTGCGCGAGGAGTTCGGGCTCAACGACCTGCTGCTGGGCTACGCGCAGAGCGCGCTGCTCGTGCTGGTGTTCGGCATGGACGCGGCGCTCGCGCGCTTCTTCTACGACGAGCCCGACCGCGAATCGCGGCTGCGCATGGTGTCGTCGTCGTTCGTGTTCCGCCTGGTGGTGGGCGGTGGCGCGGCGCTCGCGCTGGCGGCGGCCGCCCCGTGGCTCGCCGACCGCCTGCTCGGCGGCGCGGTGTATGCGAAGTACCTGCGCATCGCCGCGCTCACGCTGCCGTTCACGCTGTTCAGCCTGTTCGCGAACGACGTGCTGCGCGTGACGTTCCAGCCGTGGAAGTTCGTGGTGCTCAACGTCACGCAGACCGTGGCGATCGGCGGCTTCACGCTGTGGTTCGTGGTGGCGCAGCACGCGGGCGTGGTGGGCGCGCTGTACGGCAAGCTCGGCGGCGACGCGGTGGCGGCGGCGCTCGGCGTGCTGCTGTGCCGGCACCACCTGCGCCTGCGCTTCAGCCGCACCACGCTGCGCCGCATGGTCGCCTACGGCGCGCCGCTGGTGCCGGTGGCGTTCGCGTACGGGCTGATCGGCTCGCTCGACCGCTGGTTCCTGCAGCGCCACGCGACGCTCGCCGAGGTGGCGGTGTACGCGGTGGCGCTCAAGTTCTTCGCCGTGGTCACGATGGGCGTGTCGGCGTTCCAGCTGGCTTTCATGCCGTTCGCATTCGCGCGCGCCCGCGAGTCCGACGCGCCGTTCCTGTACGCGCGCGTGGGCGCGCTGTACATGGCCGCGGCGTCGTTCGGCGCGCTCGCGGTGGGACTCGCGGCGCCCATCCTCGTGTCGCTGCTCGCCACGCACGCGTACGCGTCGGCGGCGGGGCCGGCGCTGTGGCTGTGCTTTGCCGCGGTCGCGCAGGGTGCCTACTATGTCGCGGCGCTCGGCATCAATCTCTCGCTGCGCACGCCGCTGCTGGGCTGGGCGGCGGGCGGCGGCGCGCTGGCGGCGGCGGTCGCGAACGCGCTCCTGGTGCCGCGCTGGGGCGCCGAGGGCGCGGCCGCGTCCACGTTCGTGGGTCACGCCACGTCGGCCACGCTGACGTTCGTGATCGCGCAGCGCGTGAAGCCGCTGCCGCACCGCGGCGCGCGCCTGGCGCTGATGTTCGTGGGCGCGCTCGCGGCGGGCCTGGCGGTGGTGCACCTGGCGCCGGCGGGCGCGGTGGGCATCGGCATCCGCGTGGTGGCGCTGGCCGCGTTCGCGGCGCTGGCGTGGCGGCTCGAGGTGTGGACGGATCGCGGCGCGGTGCGGCACCGGCCGGACGCGCCCTGGAAGTCATAGTCGGAGGGATTCGCGCCATGTGCGGTATCGCCGGACTGTTCGACACGCGTGGACACGCCGACCTGGGCCGGCTGCATCGCATGGCGCAGGTGCTGCGCCATCGCGGCCCCGACGACCAGGGCATGGTGCTGGTGGATCCCGACACCGGCCGCGCGTTCACGCACGGCGGCCCCGACACGCCGCGCGACGCGTTCGCGAGCCCGCTGCCGTACGCCCCGGGGCGCGGCACCGGCGCACCGGGCGACGCCACGTACCGGCTGGGCCTCGTGCACCGGCGACTGTCGATCGTGGACCTGTCGCCGGGCGGCCATCAGCCCATGTGCGACGCCGGCGGCCGCACGTGGATCACCTACAACGGCGAGATCTACAACTTCGTCGAACTGCGCGCCGAGCTGGAGCAGGCGGGCGCCCGCTTCGTGTCCACGAGCGACACCGAGGTGATCCTGGCGGCGTACGCACGCTGGGGCCGCGACTGCCTGCATCACTTCAACGGCATGTTCGCGCTCGCGATCTGGGACGGCGAGCGCCGCGAGCTGTTCTGCGCGCGCGACCGGCTGGGCGTGAAGCCGTTCTACTACCAGTGGGACGGCGAGCGGTTCGCGTTCGCCTCCGAGCCCAAGGCGCTCGTGCTCACGCAGCCGCGCCGCATCACGCCGCACCTGGCGGCCGTGCGCGACCTGCTCGCGCTCGACTGGGTGGACCACGGCTCGGGCACGTTCTTCGAGGGCCTGCGCCAGCTGCCCGCGGGGCACTGCATCGTGCTGGGCGAGGGCCGCTTCGCGATCCGCCGCTGGTGGGCGCTCGACCCGTCGGCCACCGCCGCGGGTGGCACCGACGATCACGTGCGCGAGTACGAGCGGCTGTTCACCGACGCGGTGCGCATCCGGTTGCGCGCCGACGTCGAGGTGGGCTCGTGCCTGTCGGGCGGTCTCGACTCGAGCGCGGTGGTCACGACGGCGGCGATGTTCGCGCCGAAGGGCCTGCACGCGTTCACGTGCGCGTACGACGAGGGCCCGTCGTTCGACGAGCGGCCCTACGTGCGCGCGGTGGCCGAGGCGACCGGCGCTCGGTCGCACGTGGTGGTGCCCGACGGCGCCGACTTCTGGAGCGTGTTCGACACGCTCGCGATGCAGCAGGACGAGCCCACCGCGGGGCCCGGGCTCTTCTCGCAGTGGAAGGTGATGGAACTCGCGCACGGCGCCGGCCTCAAGGTGCTGCTCGACGGCCAGGGCGGCGACGAGACGCTGGCGGGCTACTTCCGCTACCTGCCGGCGCGGCTGCGCGACCACGTGTCGAACGGGGAGTGGAGCGCGTTCGCGAACCTGTGGAGCGGCGTCTCCGACCGGCTCGGTTTCGCGACCACGCTGCTGCACACGTTCGAGCCGTTCCTGCCCGCGCCGCTGGTGGAGGCCATGCGCCGCCGATGGGGCCAGGGCAAGGACCGCGTGCTCGGCCGTGCGCTCGCGTCGCTGCCGAGCGAGGCACCGCGGCCGGCCGGTACCGCGCGCAGCTTCCTGTGGCGCCAGCTCGAGTTCGACACGATCGTGCGGCAGCTGCCGAGCCTGCTGCGGTACGAGGACCGCAACTCGATGGCGTTCGCGATCGAGACGCGGCTGCCGTTCCTGGACTACCGGCTCGTGGAGTTCGCGTTCTCGCTGCCCGACGACGCCAAGCTCGAAGGCACGACCACGAAGGCCGTGCTGCGCCGCGCGATGGCGGAGCGCATCCCGCGCGCGGTGCTCGACCGCCGCGACAAGATGGGCTTCGAGACGCCCACCGACCTGTGGCTGCGCGGCAAGCACTCCGCCGAGGTGCGCCGGCGCCTGTCGCGACCGGGGCCGTTCCAGGACTGGGTGGACCGGCGCGTGATGGCCGACCAGCTCGAGGACTACCTGGCGGGCCGCCGGGCGATCGGGCTCCAGGTGTGGCGCTGGCTGGCGCTCGAGTCGTGGTCGCAGCAGATGATCGCGGCCGACCCGCGGTTCGACCGGCCGTCGCCGATCGACAGCCCGCACGCCGGCCGCCACCTCAGCTACATCGAGGCGCGCGACCGCTACGAACGGGACGTCGAGACGGGCTCCCCGGTGGCCTGAGGGCCGCCGCGGGGCCGGACCGGGGCGGGGGAAGCCGGCCGGCGCCGGGCTCGGCCCGGCCCGCACTGGTGGGCGGGCGGCTCCCTCGTTTAGCCTGCCCCGGATGCGACCTCCCCACCGGGGCCCCCGGGCCCATTCCCGGGCCGCCTGAGCCATGGACCTGCTCGTCCTCTCCGAAGTGCGCTGGGGCTACTTCCGCACCCGGAAGCAGTTCCTGCTGTCGCGCTTCCCGGACCGCTGGCGCGTGTTCTTCGCCCAGCCGCCGGCGTTCGGCTCGGACGACCCGTGGACGCCCCGGCGGGAGGGGAACGTCACCTACTTCACGGTCCCGTTCCTCAAGCCGGGCACGAAGAGCGGCCCGTACAACGCGCTCGCGGCCACGGCGCCCGGACGGGCGCTGATCGAGGCCGGCGCGGAGGTCTACCTCCGCCGGATGCTCCGGAAGCTGGGCGTGGAGCCCCGGCCGACCGTGCTCGTGTCCAACATCTACTGCCCCGGACTGCTTTCGCGGCTCTCGAAGAAGCTGGTACTTTACGACTTCAACGACAGTCCCTTTCAGTTCTCCGTGACACCGGCGTGGGCCCGCGACTACTGGCCGCGCACCATCCGCCAGGCGAACGCGGTGTTCGCGGTCTCGGAGTACTACCGGCGGCAGTTGGCCGAGGAGATCACCCAGCCCTTGATCCTGCTCGGGAACGGCGTCGAGACGGGCCATTTCGAGCCCGAGCGGCCGCTGCCGGCCGACCTCGCGTCACTGCCCCGGCCGCGGATCGGCTACGTGGGGCTGCTGTCGCACTTCCTGGATTTCGAGCTGCTCGAATCGCTGCGCCGGAACCGCCGGGGCGGCACCGTGGTACTTCTGGGGCCGGGCACTCCCGCCACCGACGCCGCGGTCGCCGACTTCGCGAGCCGGGAGGGCGTGGCGGTGCTGGGGCCGCGGCCTTACGCGGACGTGCCGGCGTACATGCAGGGTCTCGACGTGGGCGTGATCCCGTTCCGCGCGAACGATCCGTTCGTGCAGGGGATCAACCCCAACAAGGTCTACCAGTACCTCGCGGCCGGGCTGCCCGTGATCACCACGCCCGTCCTCGACCTCCAGGAAAGCCCGCCCGACCTCCTCTTCGCTACCACAGCCGAAGACACCACCCGCGCGCTCGCGGCGGCGCTCGACGCCCCCGCGGACCGCGCAAGACGACGCGAGCTGGCCCGCCCGCACGACTGGGACGCGCTCGCCGCGCGTCTCGTGTCCGAGATCGAGGCGCGGCTGCCCGCCGCCTGACCCGAGGACCCGCATGGCCGAGAAGAAGACCGCCTCCGCGAAGCGCGAGGTCAAGACCGCACCGCCGTTCTCCCTGTCCACCGGATGGGCGGCGGCGATCCTCGCGCTGCTGGTGATCCTGTTCTTCCACGAAGTGTCCGTGGGCGGGCGCACGTTCGTGTCGCCCGACGCCACGAACCCGGTCGGCTTCGTGCGTATCGGCGAGCACTCGCTGTGGCAGGACAAGGTCTACCCGCTGTGGAACCCGTTCGTGTTCCTGGGCATGCCGTCGTTCGGATCGGGCGCGTACAACCCGCTGATCTACCCGCCCGACTGGCCGCTCGCGCTGCTGCAGAAGGTGCTGCCGCTGCCCGACCTCACGTGGATGCTGCTGTACTACTTCCTCGGCGGGCTGTTCACGTACCTGCTCGCGCGCGAGTGGGGTGCGCGCTCCGAGGGCGCGCTGCTCGGCGCGGTGGCGTTCGTGTTCCAGCCGAACCTCGTCGCGGTGGGCTCGCACGGCCACGGCAGCCAGCTCGTGAACTCGGCGTACCTGCCGCTCATGGTGTGGCTCGCCGCGCGCTGGTTCCGGCGCGGCAGCGTCACCGACCTGGGCCTGCTCGCGCTCGCGGGCGGCTTCCAGTTCCTGCGCGGCCACCTGCAGATCTGCTTCTACACGTGGATCGCGATCGGCCTGCTCGCCGTGGTGCAGATCGTGGCCACGCTGCGCACCCCGGGCGAGCTGGCGAAGACGTTCGCGCGCGCGGCGGCGCTCGGTGTGGCCGCGGGGCTCGCGTTCGGGCTCGCGGGCGTCTACAACCTGCCGCTCAAGGACTACGCGCAGTACTCCATCCGCGGCGGCGGCGACGGCGGTGGCGCCGGTCTCGCGTACGCCACCGGCTGGTCGATGGCGCCCTACGAGCTGCTGTCGGCGATCGTGCCGAACTGGGTCGGCTTCGGCGGCGGCACGTACTGGGGCGGCATGCCGTTCACGGACTACCCGAACGCGTACCTCGGCGTGGTCGCGGTGCTGCTCGCGCTGCCGGCGTTCCTGCCCGCGTCTCCCGGCTCGGGCCGCGTGCGCGCGTACGCGCTGGTGATGGCGCTGTTCGCGCTGTTCGTGTCGTTCGGCCGCTACTTCCCGCTGTACGGCTTCCTCTACGACCACGTGCCGCAGTTCAACAAGTTCCGCATCCCGGTGATGATCGTGCTGCTGTTCCAGCTGTCCGCGGCGCTCGCGGGCGCGTGGGGCTGGAGCGCGGTGCTCGAGCAGGGCGCGCGCGGCGGCAAGCGCGACCCGGCGCTCGACCGCGTGATGCTGGGCGCGGCGGCGCTGCTGGTGGTGGCGGGGCTGCTGGCGCTGGCCGGCTCGGAGGCGATGCGCGGCGGCTACGTGAGCATGGCCACGTCGCTGAAGGCGCAGTTCCCGCCCGACGCCGCGAACGCCGCGTTCCAGGGCTTCGTCTCCGATCTCGGGCGCACGTCGCTGCTGGGCCTGCTCGCGGTGGGTCTCGCGTGGCTCGCGGCCGGCGGTCGCGTGCCGGCGGCCGCCGCCTCGCTCGGCCTGCTCGTGCTGCTGGCGCTCGACACGTGGCCGATCAGCTCGCGCGTGATGCAACCCGTGATCGGCGACCCGGTGCAGAAGAGCCTCGACTACGGCCGCGACGACGTCGTGGAGTGGCTCGAGAAGGCCGGCCCGTGGGGCACGTTCCGCGTGTTCGCGCCGTACGAGCGCGACAACCGCATGGCCGGGTTCGGCGTGTCGCTGCTCGGCGGCTACCACGCCGCGAAGCCGCGGCTCTACCAGGACCTGATCCCCGAGAACAGCAGCCCGCCGCTGATCATGAACCCGCGCTGGTGGGCGTTGCTGAACGTGAAGTACCTCGTCATGCCGCAGGCGATGACGGTGGAGCAGCTCGGCGAAGTGCTCGGGCCGGCCGCGCAGTTCTTCCAGGTGGCGTACACGGGCGCGGCGGGCACGGCATTCGAGTACCTGCCGTCGCTGCCGCGCGTGACGCTGTGCGACGGCTACGCGGTGGTGCCCGACACGGGCCGCGCGGCGATCGACTCGGTGGAGACCACGTCGCGCGACTTCGGGCATTTCACGTTCGTCACGAAGGACCCCGGCGTGCAGCTGGGCCCGATCACCGGCGGGACCGCGAAGATCACGCACTACGGCCTGCACGACGTGAAGGTGGACGTCGACACGCCCGGCCCCGCGATCCTGCGGCTGGCCGACCTGTGGTACCCCGACTGGACCGTGCGCGTGGACGGCAAGCCCGCCACGCTGCTGCGCGCCGACCACGCGCTGCGCGCGGTGGTGGTGCCCGCGGGCAGGCACGCGGTGGAGTTCGCGTTCTTCTCGAAGCCGGTGTTCGACGGCCTGCGGCTGTCGCTGACGTCGCTCGTCACCGTGCTCGCCATGATCGGCGCCGGGCTGTGGCTGGGCCGCCGCAAGCCGAAGGGCGCGCCCGAAGCGGCGCCGGCGGGAGGGGCGTGATGGACAAGCTCGTCATCGTGCCCACCTACAACGAGCGCGAGAACATCGGCCCCGTGCTCGACAAGGTGCTCGGCCTGCCGTGGGGGCTCGACATCCTGATCGTGGACGACAACTCCCCGGACGGCACGGCCGCGATCGTGCAGGAGCGGATGAAGACCGAGCCGCGCATCCACCTGCTGCAGCGGCCGGGCAAGATGGGACTGGGCTCGGCGTACCGCGACGGCTTCCGCTACGCGCTCGACCACGGCGCCCAGTACATCTTCGAGATGGACGCCGACTTCTCGCACGACCCCGACGCGATCGGGCAGTTCCTGGACGCGATCCAGGATGCCGACATCGTGCTGGGCTCGCGCTACATGCAGGGGCTGCGCCGCATCACCGTGGTGAACTGGCCGCTGAGCCGCCTGATCCTGTCGTGGAGCGCGAACCTCTACACGCGCATCATCACCGGCATGCCGCTGGCCGACGCCACCGGCGGGTTCAAGTGCTTCCGCCGCCGTGCGCTCGAAGGGATCCGGCTCGATCGCGTGCGGTCGGAGGGCTACTCGTTCCAGATCGAGATGTCGTACCGATGCTGGCGCCGGGGATTCCGGATCAAGGAGATCCCCATCGTGTTCACCGACCGCCGCGTGGGCGTGTCGAAGATGAGCCGCAAGATCATCTGGGAGGCCGCCGGGATGGTGTGGCGGCTCCGCTGGATGGACCTGCTCGGCCGACTGGAGTGAGTTCCATGCGTCACCTGATGCGTGCGCTGTCGATCGTTCTGGCCATGGCCGTGCTCGCCCCGTCGGCGCTCGCGGCCGGCAAGTGGAACGTGTACGTGAAGCCGACCAGCTTCCGTGACGTGCTCGCGCTGCGCGACACGGTGTGGGTGAGCACCGCCGATGCGGGTCTGCTGCGCTACCTGCGCTCCACCGGCCAGTTCGAAGCGGTGCTGCGCACGCCCGGCGGTCTCGCGAGCAACGACCTGTCGGTGCTGAGCTTCGACCGCTCGGGCCGGCTGTGGGTGGGCACGAACGGCAAGGGCGTGTCGCGGCTGTCGGCCGACGGCTCGTCGTGGTCGCTGCTGAACGCGTTCGACGGCCTGCCTTCGGACAGCGTGAGCGTGCTGACCGCCGAGGGCGACCGCATGTGGATCGGCACGCCGCGCGGCCTCGCGCTGTGGGACGGGCGCACGGTGTCGGGCGCGGTGCCGGACGGCGTGAACCCGTCGCCGTTCACGAACGACGCGATCACGGGCGTGGCGGTGGACGGCGACACGGTGCTCGTGGGCACGCCCGAGGGCATCTGGATGGCGCGCCAGTCCGCGAACCTGTCCACGTGGACCGCGGTCAACACCGGGCTGTTCAGCCTGGACTGCTCGGGCCTGGCCCGCAACGGCCGGGACATCGTGGCGCTCGCGAACGGTGGCACGTACCTGTGGCGACGCACCACCGCCACGTGGGCGGGGCCGTTCGGCACCGACCAGAACGGCGCCAACATCGGCTCGATCCGGCGCGTCCGTGGAGCGTTCGACGGCATCGTCGCGATCTCCACGCTCGGCCTCTACCAGTGGAACGGGAACGGCTGGAACAAGGTGCCGAACGCCCCGGTGAGCACGTCGCCCAGCGGCAACGGTGGCGTGCCGCCGTCGATCGATCCCGACGGCATCGCTCTCGCGGCGCCCGCCGCGGGGCTACAGATCGCGCCCGCATGGGAGGTGAAGGTGCCCCCCGGGCCGGCCGGCAACGATGTGATCAACGTCCTGTCGACGAAGGGTTCCGTTTACGTGGGGATGAACGGCACCGGGCTGTCGCGGCTGCGCGACGGGCTCTGGCGAACGTGGAACGCGTCCTGCGCCGCGTGCACGAACGCGGTGGACACCAGCTTCCGTGCCCCCGGATACGTCTTCGCGCTGCACGCCGACGGCACCGGGCGCAAGTACGTCGGCGCGTGGGGCGTGGTGGCGTCCCGCTTCAAGGACGACGGCAACTCGATCGTCGTGGACAACCGCGCGATCCACGACACGGGCTACGAGGCCTTCCGGCACTCGTTTGGATGGTCCATCGCCACCGATTCGGGTCACCGGACGTGGATGGGCCTCGACACGAACGATCGCGGCGGCCTGCCGCCGATCGGCATCGATCTCTACGACAGCACCGGCACGTGGGTGCGCTCGTTCCAGCCGGGTGGAGGCGCCTTCCCGCAGGCCGGTCTCAACAACGGCCAGATCCGCGCCCTCGAATTCGACGAGAAGGGACGCCTGTGGATCGGCTACGCCGGCGCCGGCATCGACCGCGCCACGGTGCCCGCGCTGGCGACGGATGCACTGTCGCTCGTCGACGTCGCTTCGACGGTCGGCACGCTGGACGTGTTCGCGATCCGATCCGTGGGTAAGTCGCTCTGGATCCTGACCGACAATGCACTCCGGAAGATGCACATCGACAGCCTCAACGTGCGCAGTTCGACGCCGTCGTTCCCGCTCGCGGGCGCGGTGGCGCCGCTCGGTGCCGTGCATCCGCTCGAGCTCGGGCGTGACAGCACCGCGTGGCTGGGCACGCAGGCAGGTGTCCGCCACTACCCGAAGAGCGGCCCGGTGGAGGACTTCACGGTCGAGAACTCCCCGCTGCCGAGCAACAACGTCCGGTCGGTGACGCGAGATCCCGACACGGGCGTGTTCTGGTTCGCCACCGACGGCGGCGTGGCCAGCTACGACCCCGACTGGACGCCGCCGCCGGCGCCGCGCGTGGAGAAGCTGGTCGTCCGGCTCTATCCGAATCCCGTGCAGCTCACCGGCATCGGCTTCGTGCTGCGCGTGACGGGTGACGCCACGCAGTACGAAGGGCACATCTACGACGTGACCGGGCGGCGGCTGCGGCGCTTC
>JBGAMH010000100.1:0-14840 GCA_044223135.1 Candidatus Eiseniibacteriota bacterium
GACCGCGCAAGGCTGTTGAAGGTGCCGGGGCGCGTGGAGCCGGGCGCGTACTTCCTGATCGCGATGGAGGGGCGCGCGGGCGATCGCGCTACGCGCGTGACGCACGCGGCGCTGGTGTTCCGCGCCGACCTCGCCGTGGTGCAGCGGCGCGGCGACTCGCGCGTGGCCGCAGGCCTCGTGGTGCGCGCGTCCACGGGCGATCCGCTGGCCCGCGCCCAGGTGCGGATGTGGAAGCAAGCGTCGGAGCGGCAGGCCGCGGCCGGGACGGCGGTCTTCCCCGACGCGAACGGTCGCTTCGACGTGCCGTCGGAGCGCTACGACGGCGGGGTGATCGAGGCGCGCGAGGGCGCGCAGTGGCTGCTCGTGCGTTCGATGTGGCGGGGCATGCCGCGGCGGCCGGAGCCGCCCTCCGACCAGACGCTGTTCTTCACCGATCGCGCCATCTACCGCCCCGGCCAGTCCGTGCAGTACAAGGGCCTGTGCATCCACGTGGATCGCGAGGGCAGCCGCTACGGCACGCTGCCGGGCCAGGCCGTGACCGTGGTGTTCAGCGACCCGAACGGCAAGGAGATCGAGCGCCGCTCGCAGCGCGCCAACGCGCAGGGCTCGTTCAGCGGCACCTTCACCGCACCGCGCGACCGCCTGATGGGCCAGATGTCGATCACGGTGGACGGCGCGCCGCAGGGCGCCACGTACTTCAGCGTGGAGGAGTACAAGCGGCCGAAGTTCAGCGTCACGATGGCGGCGCCCGCGTCGCCGGCCCGGCTCGATGCCGAGGTCGCCACCGTCGGCACGGCCACCGCGTACACGGGCGCGCCCGTGGACGGCGCCGCCGTGAAGTGGCGCGTCGTGCGCATGGCCACGTATCCCGCGTGGTGGGGCTGGCGCTACTGGTGGCGCTCGGTGCCGGCGACGACGGCGCAGGAGATCGCGCACGGCGAAACGTCGACCGACGCCGAGGGCCGCTTCACGGTGGCGTTCGTGGCGAAACCCTCGCCCGAGGCGAAGCCCGAGGACGACCCGACGTTCCACTACACGATCCACGCCGACGTTACCGACGGGGCGGGCGAGACGCGCGCGGTGGATCGCACCGTGAGGGTGGGCTGGACGGCGCTGTCGGCGTCGCTGTGGGCGGACGAGTGGCAGCAGGACGACCGGCCCGTCGCGCTGAACGTTCGCACCGCCACGCTCGACGGCGAGTCGCGGCCGGCGGCGGGCGAACTCGTGATCGAGGCGCTGCGCCAGCCGCGCGCTCCGCAGCGCGACACGGGCTTCCCGGGCCTGCGTGGCGGGCAGCCGTGGTCGGAGGACACCGGGAAGCTCGGCACGTCCGTACCGGACACGGCGCAGTTCAGCCTGGACCCCGGGGCCTGGCCCGTCGCCCGCGAGGTGCGCCGCGAGCGCGTGGTGCTCGATTCGACGGGTACGGTGAACGTGAAGGTGCCGCTGCCCGCGGGTGTGTACCGCGCGCGTTTCGAGACGCGCGATCCGTTCGGCAAGGTGGTGCGCGCCGAGGCGCCGGTGCGCGTGCTGTCGCTGCGCGACACGCGCCTGCCGATCGCCGTGCCCGACGTGTTCGCCGCGCCCGCGTGGTCGGTGGAGCCCGGGCAGGAGTTCGTGGCGGTGTGGGGCACGGGCTACGCGCGGGGCCGGGCGCTCGTCGAGGTGGAGCATCACGGCCAGCTGCTGCAGTCGTACTGGACCGACGCGGGCCGCACGCAGGTGGTGATCCGGCAGCCGGTCACCGAGGCGCTGCGCGGCGGCTTCACCGTGCGCGTCACGACGGTGCTCGACAACCGGCTCTACGCGCACTCGCAGCACGTGGACGTGCCGTGGAGCAACAAGCGCCTGGCCGTGCGCTGGGAGCACTTCGTCTCCAAGTTGATGCCCGGCCAGAAGGAGACGTGGACCGCCGTGATCACCGCGCCCGACGGCGCGACGCCCGGCGCCGAGATGGTGGCCACGCTGTACGACGCCTCGCTGGACGCGTTCCGTTCGCTCGGCTGGCCCGATCTCGTGAGCCAGTTCCGCCGGGACTGGAGCTGGGTGTCGTCCGAGCTGGGCAACGGCCCCACGGGCCTGTCGTGGGTGCGCGGGCAGTGGCCTTCCGAATGGCGCGACGAGTCGCTGCAGCATCGCCACTATCCATACGGACTGCTCGCGAATCCGTTCGGGATGCGGGCGGATGTCGAGGAGCTCTCGACGAACCTG
Organism: Candidatus Eiseniibacteriota bacterium; assembly: GCA_044223135.1. Taxonomy (GTDB): domain Bacteria; phylum Eisenbacteria; class RBG-16-71-46; order RBG-16-71-46; family RBG-16-71-46; genus JBGAMH01. Next base: position 2,212 of record JBGAMH010000100.1, read on the forward strand.
GGTGGCGTCGCCGGTGCCGGGAGTGCACAGGCCGTCCGCGAACTCGCGGCGCCCGCACCGGGCATGGCCAAGAGCGCCACGAGCCACTTCCGTGGTGGTCGGAGCGACGCCGCCAGCCTCCAAGTCGATGAGCTCGACGTCGCCAACGGCGCCGCCGACGCGGATCGCAAGAGCATCTCGCCGGGCTCGCCGACGCCGTCGCTCGACCAGGTGGGGGCGCGTCGCAACCTGAACGAAACCGCGTTCTTCTTCCCGCACCTGCTCGCCGACGCGAAGGGCGAAGTGCGGATGGAGTTCACGATGCCCGAGGCGCTCACGCGGTGGCGCTTCCTGGGCTACGCGCACGACGCGGCGCTGCGGGGCGGCTCGCTGGCCGGCACCGCGGTGACCGCCAAGGACCTGATGGTGCAGCCGAACCCGCCACGCTTCCTGCGCGAGGGCGACGAGCTGGAGTTCACGGTCAAGGTCACGAACACCGCCGACACGCCGCAGAAGGGCCGCGTGCGCCTCACGCTGGCGGACGCCGCGACCGACGCGCCGGTGGACGCCGCGATCGGCAACGCCACGCCCGAACTGGCGCTCGACGTGCCGCCGCACGCGTCGCGCACGTACGCGTGGAGGCTGCGCGTGCCGGACGGCATGGGCGCGCTCACGTACAAGGCGGTGGCCGCCACGAAGGCGCTGTCCGACGGCGAAGAGGGCGTGCTGCCCGTGCTCGCGCGGCGCATCCTCGTCACCGAGTCGCTGCCGCTGCCGATCCGCGGCGCGCAGACCAAGGCGTTCGACTTCGCGCGCCTGCGCCAGTCCGGGGCTTCGAACACGCTGCAGCACCAGTCGCTCACGGTGCAGATGGTGTCGAACCCCGCGTGGTACGCCGTGATGGCGCTGCCCTACCTCATGGAATACCCGTACGAATGCAGCGAGCAGACGTTCAACCGCCTGTACGCGAACGCGCTCGCGCGTCACATCGCGGGTTCGGACCCGCGCATCCACCGCGTGTTCGAGCAGTGGCGCGGCACGCCGGCGCTGGATTCGCCGCTCGAGAAGAACCAGGAGCTCAAGTCGGTGATGCTGGAGGAGACGCCGTGGCTGCGGCAGGCGAACAGCGAGTCGCAGGCGCGGCGGAACGTCGGCGTGCTGTTCGACGACAACCGACTCGACTCCGAGACCGCCCGCACGCTCGACAAGCTCCGCCAGATGCAGCTGCCCGACGGCGCGTGGCCGTGGTTCCCGGGCGGTCGCGCCGACGACTACCTCACGCTCTACATCGCCACGGGCTTCGGCCGGCTCGCGCACCTGGGCGTGAAGGTGCCGGACGACATGGCCGTGCGCGCGCTGGGCCGCATGGATGCGTGGAGCGACCGGGTGTATCGCGACGTGCTCGCGCACAGCGACACGACGCTGAACCACCTGTCGCCCACGATCGCGCTCTACCTGTACGGCCGCAGCTTCTTCGAGCGCGAGCACCCGGTGCCCGCGCCGCAGCGCACGGCGCTGAACTTCTGGCTGCGGCAGGCGCGCCGGCACTGGCTGGCGCTGGGCAACCGGCAGTCGCAGGGGCACGTGGCGCTGGCGCTGCTGCGGTACGGCGACGCGGGAACGGCTCGTGGCATCGTGCGCTCGTTGAAGGAGCGCTCGGTGAGCAACGAGGAGATGGGCATGTTCTGGCGCGACACCGAGCTGTCGTGGTGGTGGTACCGCGCGCCCATCGAGTCGCAGGCCATGATGATCGAGGCGTTCACCGAGATCGCGAAGGACTCGGCGGCGGTCGACGACTGCCAGACGTGGCTGCTCAAGCAGAAGCAGACGCAGGACTGGAAGACGACACGCGCCACGGCCGACGCCGTGTACGCGCTGCTGCTGCGCGGCCGCAACCTGCTCGCGTCCACCGCGCTCGTGGAGGTGTCGCTCGGCGGGCGCCGCATCGAGCCCGAACGCGTGGAGGCCGGCACCGGCTTCTACGAACGGCGCTTCGGCCGCGGCGAGATCACGCCGGCCATGGGCCAGGTCGAGGTGAGGAAGACCGATCCGGGCGTGGCATGGGGCAGCGTGCACTGGCAGTACCTGGAGGACATGAACAAGGTCACGCCGTACGCGGGTACGCCGCTCACGCTGGAGAAGAGGCTGTTCGTGCGCCGCGCCAGCAAGTCGGGTCCCGTGCTCGACGCCGTGAGCGGACCGATCCAGGTGGGCGACGAGCTCGTGGTGCGCGTGGTGCTGCGCACCGACCGCGACATGGAGTACGTGCACCTGGAGGACTACCGCGGCAGCGGCACGGAGCCCGTGGACGTGCTGTCGGGCTACCGCTACCAGGACGGGCTCGCGTACTACCAGCAGACGCGCGACGTGGCGAGCCACTTCTTCATCGACTACCTGCCCAAGGGCACGTACGTGTTCGAGTACTCGACGCGCGTCCAGCACCGCGGCCGCTACCAGACGGGGGTGGCGAAGATCCAGTGCATGTACGCGCCCGAGTTCAACAGCCACTCGGCGAGCCCGGTGCTCGAAGTCAGGTAGGAGGACGCGGTTCTCCCGGTACGGGCGGGGCCCGGCGCGAACGACCCGCGCCGGGCCCTCGCGGTTTGCGACGGCCGGGGATGGACCGGCGCTCGCGCCCGCGCCACGCGCGCCCGGCCCGGCGCCTCCCGGCGGCGAACCCGTCGGGGAAACTCCGAACTCCCCGGTCGGCCCCGGGGGTAGTCTCATGGCGACTCCCGGGCGCCGCGCTCCCCCCGCCATGCCCGCGACGTGAGGAGGCCCTGCCATGAAGCTCCGCTCGTCCGCACGGGCCGCCGCGTGCGCGCTCGTCCTCGTCGTGGCCGCCGCGACCGCGCGCGCCACCGACATCACCTGGTCGCTCGTGCCGGTGATGCCGGCCGGCGGCCAGGCGTTCGCCTACGACAGCAACAACGCCTGGGCGCTCGTCTTCGGCGGCGGTGACAACCTGCTGCTCCACAACCAGGTGTGGTTCCGGTCGAACATCTCGCCTTCGGTGCCATGGAGGACGCTCGCCACGACGGGCACACCGCCCTCGCCTCGCCGGTCCGCGCTCGTGGCTTTCGACGCGGTTCACCGCCGGCTCCTCGTCTTCGGTGGCCTCACGCAGTACACGGGGCTGGACGACGTGTGGGAGCTGACGTTGCCGACGGGCCAGCCGCGGCAATGGGCTCCGATCGTCACGGCAGGGACCCCGCCACCCTGGTTCTACGGCCGCAGCATGGTGTACGACCCGGTGCGCAACCGACTGCTCGTGTTCGGCGGGTACATCGGTGTGTTCTCGAACGACGTGTATGCGCTGTCGCTGTCGGGCACGCCCACGTGGAGCCTGCTCGCACCAGCGGGCACGCCACCGCCCGCGCGCTGGCTGCACGGCGCCGCGTGGGATGCGGCGCACGATCGCATGGTCGTCTTCGGCGGCGCGGGAAGCAGCTACACGTCGCTGAACGACGCGTGGGCGCTGTCGTTCACGCCGGAGCCCGCGTGGACGCAGCTCTCCGCCAGCGGGCCGACGCTCGCGCTCACGCCGTCCTCGGAATCCACGCCCCACGCGGTGGTCGTGGATCCCCTCCGCGATCGCCTGCTCGTGACGGGCGTGTACCTGAACGGCACGGCCGGCGTGTGGGCGATGGACCTGTCGGCCGGCACGTGGTCGCTGCTGCCGACCACGGCGCCCGCGCACGGCGACTGGGAGCCGCTGGCCGCGTTCGATGCCGCGAACGACCGGGTGCTGATGCTGGGTCGCGCGCCGCTCAACGACCTGTGGGCATTCCCGCAGGCCGGGCCGCTCGCGTGGTCGCGACTCCGAGTTTCCGACGAGCGCCCCGCGCCGCGTTCGCGCCACACCTCGATGCTGGATCCCACGACGGACAAGCTCTGGATCTACGGCGGCTACGGGCAGTGGGGGAGTCACATCCACCCGCAAGCGCCGGTGCTCGGCGACGTCTGGAATCAGGAGGGGGGACTCTGGAATCGGATCACTCCCGGCGGCTCGCCGCCGAGCCCCCGCTTCGGGCACACCGCCATCTACGACCCCGTGTCCCACCGCATGCTCGTGTTCGGCGGGCGCATCGGTGCCGAGGACGGACCGGCATCGAACGAGGTGTGGGCGCTCCTGGATCTGGGCGGCGCGCCGACCTGGCAGGCCCTCACGCCCGCGGGAGCGCTCCCGTCGCCGCGCTTCGGCCACACGGCGGTGGTGGACGGGGCGAATCATCGCATGATCGTGTTCGGCGGCACCGACGGCACGACCGCCCTCGACGACACGTGGGCGCTGGACCTCTCGACGCTCGAGTGGTCCCTGCTCACGCCGACGGGCGCCGCGCCGAGTCCCCGGTACGACGCGTCGGCGATCTGGGACGCCACGCGGCAGCGCATGGTCGTGTTCGGCGGCTGGGCGGGCGGAGATCCGGCGACGGCGAAGAACGACGTGCACGTGCTCGACTTGTCGGGCCCGCCGGCGTGGGTTGCGGTGACGCCGCCCGGGGATCCGCCACCGCCACACTACGGGCACTCGGCCGTGCTCGACGGCGCCTACGACCGGATGCTGGTGTTCGGCGGCGACGAGACCAACGACGTGTGGAGCCTGCCGCTGGGTTCGGGCGCCGCGTGGCAGACGCTCGCAGCGTCTCCCGTCGCGCCGAGACCACGGCGGTACGCGGGCGCGGTGAAGCGCCTGGTCCCCGACAGCATCACGCTGGTCCTGGGGCAGACGCCGTGCTACGGCCCCGACTGCTGGCGGAGCTGGAACGCGCTCGGGGACACCTGGAGGGGCGCCCTCCGGGGTCCCGTGAGCGCGCCGGGACCTTCGGCCGGCCCGCTCGACCTTTCGCTCGGCGCGCCGTGGCCCTCGCCGGCGCGCGGCGCGGCCTCGGTGGCGCTCGTGCTGCCGCGCGCGGATCGCGCCACGCTCGCGATGTTCGACGTGTCGGGCCGACGCGTGATGGCGCGCGACTTGAGCGCGCTCGGCGCCGGGCGGCACGTGATCGCGCTGCCCGAGGTGGCGCAGCTCGAGCCGGGCGTGTACCTGGTGCGACTGACGCAGGCGGGGCTCGCGCGCAGCACGCGCCTGTGCGTGATGCGATGACGTGAGCGCGGCGCGCCCGCGGCACGGGACGTCGCGGCGGATGGCGGCGGTCGCGCTTCGGGGCGACCGCCGCGCCCCTTCGGTCGCGCAGCGGCCATGCGCTACTGTGCCGCCCGCCATGACGACGCCGCCCGACGAGCCCCGTCCGCACAAGCGCCGCCCGCGCTACGCGGGCACGCATCCCCGCCGCTTCGAGGAGAAGTACAAGGAGCTGGCGCCGGAGAAGTACCCCGACATCGTGCCGCACGTGCTGGCCAAGGGCCGCACGCCGGCGGGGCAGCACGTGCCGATCCTGGTGGAGGAGATCCTCGAGTGGCTCGCGCCCGTGCCGGGCGAGCGCGCCGTGGACGCGACGCTCGGCTATGGCGGCCATGCGCAGCGGCTGCTCGAGCGCGTCACGCCGGGGGGCACGCTGCTGGGCCTCGACGCGGACCCGGTCGAACTGCCGCGCACCGAGGCACGACTGCGCCAGGCCGGCTGGGACGAGCGCGCGCTGCTCGTGCGCCGCACGAACTTCGCCGGTCTGCACGCGGCGCTCGCTTCCGTGGGCTGGGTCGACGGGGCCGACGTGGTGCTGGCGGACCTCGGTGTGTCGTCCATGCAGATCGACGACCCTTCGCGCGGCTTCACGTTCGGCGCCGACGGGCCGCTCGACATGCGCATGAATCCCCAGCGCGGCATGTCGGCAGCCGCGTGGCTGGAGCGCGCCCCGCTCGCCGACATCGCGCGCGTGCTGCGCGAGCACGCCGACGAGCCGCACGCGGAGGCGATCGCCGAGGTGCTGGATGCGCGGCGCGGCGTACTGCGCACCACGCGCGAGCTGGCCGACGCGGTGCGCGAGGCCCTCGCGGGCGTCGCGCGCGAGGACGACGTCGACCCGGGCGTGCGCCGCGTGTTCCAGGCGGTTCGCATCCAGGTGAACGACGAGCTGGGCGCGCTCGACGCGTTCCTGCGCGCACTGCCTTCGTGCGTGCGCGCCGGTGGGCGCGTGGCCATGCTCACGTTTCACAGCGGCGAGGACCGGCGCGTGAAGCACGCGTTCGCCGAGGGGCGGCGCGCGGGTGTGTGGGCCGCCGTGGCGGACGACGTGGTCCGGCCCTCCGCGCGCGAGCGGCACGACAACCCCCGGAGCAGGCCGGCAAAGCTGCGCTGGGCGAAGCGGGCGGAGTAGGGCCCGGGCGGCGGCCTGGTCTCCGACGGGGGAGCCTGCGCACGTGGCCCTTCCGCCGCCCCGAGGCAGCGCGTAGGATGCGCGAGGCTCGGACATGCACCCACCCCCAGGTCACGACGTTCCGAGCATCCCTCTTTCGGCTCGGATCGGGACCACGTCCGATCGCTTCGGGGTAGACGTGAGTGGTGAGGCGCCCTCCCACAGGGAGCCGGATTCCAGACGGTCTCGATCCGCGTCCGCCGCAGCGGCCGGTCCGTCGGCCGGTGCCATGAGACCTTCGGGCGACGCCAGGTCCTGCCCGATCGTGGCGGTCGGCGCTTCCGCCGGCGGGCTCGACGCGTTCATCCGCCTGCTCGAGCACATCCCCGCGAACACGAGCCTGGGCTTCGTGCTGCTGCAGCATCTCTCGCCCGGGCACGACAGCCAGCTGCCCGCGATCCTCGCGAAGCGGACGAAGCTCGACGTGCGCAGCGCCACCGAGGGCGCGCGCGTGGAAGCCGGACGGGTGTACGTGCTGCCGCCCGATGCGACGCTGCGGATCGCCGACGGCGTGCTGCGCCTGTCCTCCCGGCCCGCGCATCCCGCGCCGAACATGCCGGTGGACGAGTTCTTCCACTCGCTCGCCCTGGACCGCGGCCCCGGCGCGATCGGCGTGGTGCTCTCGGGCACGGGCGCAGACGGCATGCGCGGCATCGAGGCCATCAAGAACGCGGGCGGCATCACGTTCGCGCAGGACGAGGGCTCCGCGCAGTTCGCCGGCATGCCGCACCACGCGGCCGCCGCTGCCGCACCACGCGGCCGCCGCGGGCAACGTGGACTTCGTGCTGGCGCCCGAGTCGATCGCCGCCGAACTCGCGCGCGTCGCGGAGCGTCCCTGGAGCGCCCGCGGCGACACCGACCCGTCGCCCGAGGACGAAGCGGCCCTTCGCGAGCTGTTCGTGCTGCTGCACCGCGCCATCGGCGTGGACTTCTCGACGTACCGGCAGTCCACGGTGCGCCGCCGCATCCAGCGCCGCATGGCGCTGCACCCGGTGCGCGGCCTGGTCGAGTTCACGCAGCTGCTGAAGACGGACCCGGGTGAGGTCGAGGCGCTGTGCCGCGACATCCTGATCCAGGTGACGCGCTTCTTCCGTGACCCCGACGCGTTCGCCACGCTCCAGGCGACGGTCGTCCCCGACATCCTTCGCGCGACCGGGCCCACCGAGCCGATCCGCGTGTGGGTGCCCGGGTGCGCGACGGGCGAGGAGGCGTATTCGATCGCGATCGTGGTGCGCGAGTGCATGGACGCCATGGGCCGGCGGAACCCGGTGCAGATCTTCGCCACCGACCTGAGCGCGCCGGCCATCGCCATCGCGCGCGCCGGAGCGTACGCCGGCCCCATCGAAGCCGAAGTGTCGGCCGAAAGGCTGGAGCGCTACTTCACGCGCGTGGGCGAGGGCTACCAGGTCACGAAGGCCATCCGGGAGATGTGCGTCTTCGCGGAGCACGACCTGATCGGCGACCCGCCGTTCTCGCGGATGCACCTGATCAGCTGTCGCAACGTCCTCATCTACCTGAGCGCGATCCAGCCCCGGATCCTCGCGCTGTTTCACTACGCGCTGCTGCCCGAGGGATTCCTGCTCCTGGGAAGCGCCGAGACGGCCGCTTCGGTCACGGAACTCTTCGCGCCCGTCGACGGCAAGTCGCGCGTGTTCCGGCGCCGCAACACGCTGCGGACCTCTCCGCCACGACTGCCGGCGCCTTCGCGTGCGGCCGTCGCGCTCGTCGACGACGCGGGCGCCGCTGCCAGCGTGGGCCGCGCCACCGCCCGGCTGAACCTGCGCAGCCACGCCGATCGGCTGCTGCTGTCCCGCTACGTGCCGGCGGCCGTCCTCGCGGACGAGCACCTCGACGTGATCGAGACGCGCGGACAGATCGAACCGTACCTGCAGCACCCGCCGGGCCGGGTGCGGCTGGGCCTGTTGCGCATGGCGCGGCGGTCGGGGTTGTCCAGTCGCATCGCCGGCGCCATCCGCGAGGCACGTGCTTCCGGCGCCGCCGTGCGGAGCGAGAACGTCCCGTTCGTGCGCGACGGCGAACCCGATGTCGTGAACGTCGAAGTGGTCCCGCTGGGCGCGGGGCCGGGTGCACTGTGGCTCGTGCTGTTCGAACCGTCGACCGCGCGCGCCGAGATGCCCTCACCCCCGGCGGTGGAGCCCGACGCGGCGCGCGTGATCGAGGAGAAGGACCAGCGCATCCGGGACCTGCAGCGCGAACTGGCCGACGTGCGCGACCAGATCTCGGAGCTGATCGAAGAGCACGAAGAGCGTCTCGAAGAGAGCCAGAGCGCGGCCGAGGAAGCCCTTTCGAACTCCGAGGAACTCCAGAGCATCAACGAGGAACTGGAGACCACCAAGGAGGAGCTCGAGGCCACGAACGAGGAACTGGCCACGATCAACGCCGAGCTGGAGTCGCGCAACACCGAGCTGCAGCGCGCCCAGGACTTCACGAACTCCATCGTGGCCACCGTGCCCGAACCGCTGCTCGTGCTCGCCGGCGACCTCATCGTGAAGAGTGCGAACCGCTCGTACTTCGATTTCGCCGGCACGTCGCCCGCGGAAACGATCGGGCGAACGCTGTTCGACCTGGGCGGCGGAACGTGGAACGTGCCGCTGCTGCGCAGCGAGCTCGCGGCGAGCCACGCGTCCGACGAGCTGTTCAGCGACCTGGAGCTGACGGTCGTGCACGCCTCCGGCAGCCGGCGAACGGTGATGCTGACCGCGCGGCGCTTCCGCGGGCTCGACCTGATCCTGCTCGCGATCCAGGACGTCACGGTGCGGCGCGCTTCGGAGCGCGTCCTCCACGAGGCCGAGGAACACCTGCGCGAGATGCAGAAGATGGAGGCGATCGGCCGGCTCGCCGGCGGCGTGGCGCACGACTTCAACAACGTGCTGACCGTGCTGATGGGCTACGCCGACGTCCTGCTGGAGCGGCTGGACGCTTCCGATCCTTCGCACGCCGACGTGCAGGAGATCCGCTCGGCCACCGAGCGCGCGGCATCGATCACGCGCCAGTTGCTGGCCTTCAGCCGCCGGCAGGTGATGCAGCTGCGGCTGCTCGACCTGAACGTGGTGGCCGCGGACATGGGCGTGATGCTGCGCCGCCTGATCGGCGAGAACATCGATCTCACGCTGCGGCCCGCGCCGGAGCCCGCGTGGGTGCGCGCCGACCCCGGGCAGATCGGCCAGATCGTGCTGAACCTGGTCCTGAACGCGCGCGACGCGATCGGCACGTCGGGCTCGATCGACATCGCGATCGGGTTCGAGGAGCTGTCCGAGGCGCAGAGCCTCGAGCAGGGGATGCCCGCGGGCCGCCACGTCACCCTGAGCGTGGCCGACACGGGCTGCGGCATGGACGCGGCCACGCACGCGCGCTGCTTCGAGCCGTTCTTCACCACGAAGCCTCCGGGCGAGGGCACCGGCCTCGGCCTGGCCACCGTGCACGGCATCGCCGAGCAGTCGGGCGGCTGGATGCGCTCGCGGACCACGCTCGGCGCGGGCTCGGTGTTCACGCTCCACCTGCCTCGCGAGGAGGCGTCGTCGTCGACCCCGGCGCGCGCGGCGACGCGCGAGGCCGGCGGCATGCCGAAGGGGGACGAGACGATCCTGCTCGTCGAGGACGAGGAGCCCATCCGCCGGCTCGGCCGCCTGGTGCTGTCGGGCTGCGGGTACCACGTGCTCGAAGCGCGCAACGGCCGTGAAGCGCTCGACGCGTGTGAACGCCATGCCGGGGCGATCCAGCTCGTGGTGACCGACGTCGTGATGCCCGAGATGGGAGGGCGGGAGCTCGTGGAGCGCCTGCTGCGCCTGCGGCCGGAACTGCGCGTGCTGTACGTGTCGGGTTACACGGAGGACGCCGTGTTGAAGCGTGGCGTCCAGATGTCCGGCACCCCGTTCCTCCAGAAGCCGTTCACGCCCCTGGAGCTGGCGCACCGGGTGCGTGACGTGCTCGACGCCGACCACTCGCCCGCCGGCTGAGCGGCCTCTACCGCGCCCGTCGTTCGGTACACGCATGCGCGCTTCCCGGCGGGTGCGCCGGCCCGCGCGGGTTCACCCGAGTCCCACTCGCGCCGTCCGCGGCGGCCCTCGGTGGCGCCTGCGCGCCCGACGGCCGCCGCGGCCGAACACTCACGCCGGCCATCCGTTCGCGCCCATGTAGGCGTCCCGCGTGTGGGCGAGGTGGTACTCCACGTGCCCGGCCACCACGTGCACCAGCGCGCTCACGCTGAACGGCCGTTCGGACGCCACGCCGCGCCGCGCCCAGGCGTCCGCGGGCAGTCCGTCCACGAACGCGATCGTGGACGCGCGCACGGCGGTCCACTCGGCCAGCAACGAAGGCAGCGATCGCCCGGCGAACGGCGCGCCGGCCATCCACTCGTCCTGCGACATGCCCGGCAGCGGCGTGGAGTCGCCGCGCGCGATGCTCAGCGCGCGATAGGTGAACAACCGCTCGGTGTCGGTGACGTGCCCGAGCACCTCCTTCAGCGTCCACTTGCCGGGGGCGTAGGCGAACTCGGCCTGCTCGGGACGCAGCGCGCCGAAGCAGTCGTGCACGGCGTCCACCTGCCGGCGCAGCAGCGGCACGAGTTCGCCCGCGGGCACGAGCGCGATGTAGCGCGCGTAGTACGGATCGTGTTCGTCGGCGGCCGGCGGCGCCACGCGGAACGGGTGCTCGGCGCCGGGCGCGTCGAGCGTGGCGAGCACGGCCTGCTGCAGGGACACGGGCATGTGGTCCTCCGGATGGGGTTCGCGAGCGGGTGACGTCGCGAGCATGGCCACGGATGGGCGCCCCCGCCAGCGCCATTTCGTCGGGGTCGTGGGGACCATTTCGGAACCGGTCGCACGCGGGCGGCCGGCCCAATGGCCCCATGGACCGTCGACGAAATGGCACCGGGTCGGGGCCAATGCCGGGGTATGCTCGCGGCCATGACCCCGCTGACGCAACGCACGGGCCGCTCGCTCGCCCGCGAGATCCGCATGGTCTCGCGCCCGGGCGACGACGGCGCCCCGCTCTACCGCCGGCTCTACCGCCAGCTGCGCGCGCACGTGCTGTCGGGCCAACTCGCGCCGGGCACCCGGCTGCCGTCGGCGCGCACGCTCGCCTCCGACCTGCGCGTGTCGCGCAACACCGTGGAGGCGGCCATGGCGCAGCTCGTGGACGAGGGCTTCGTCGAGCGGCGCGTCGGCGCGGGCACCGTCGTGTCGGCGTCGGTGCGCGAGGCGGCGCCGTTCGCTCCGGCCGCGCGCGCCACGGTGTTCCCCGCGAACGAGGCGCCGCCGCGCCGCGTGCGGCTGTCGCGTCGCGGCGAGTCGCTGCTCGCGCTCGGCCGCGTCGAGCTGGACGGCGACACGACCACGGGGCTCTGCGCCACGAACCTGCAGCGGTTTCCGCTGCAGGCGTGGACGCGACTGCTCGCACGCCGTGCACGGCGCGCGGGCGAATCGCTGCTCGTCCCGTCGGACCCGCTCGGACTGCCGGAGCTGCGGCGCGAGATCGCGCACCACGCCTCGCTCACGCGCGGGCTGCGCTGCAGCGAAGCCCAGGTGCTCGTGGTGGGCAGCACGCAGGAGGCGATCGACCTCGCCGCGCGCGTGATGCTGGACCCGGGCGACACCGTGCTGATGGAGGACCCGGGCTATCGCAGCGCGCGCGCGGCGCTGCTCGGCGCCGGCGCGCGGGTGACGCCGGTGCCCGTGGACGCGCACGGGCTCGTCACGTCGGCGCTGCCGCGGCGCGGCCGGGCGCGGCTCGTGTACGTGACGCCGTCGCACCAGTACCCGCTCGGCGTCGAGATGACGCTGGCCCGGCGGCTCGAGCTGCTGCGCTGGGCCGACGAGCGCGACGTGTGGGTGATCGAGGACGACTACGACAGCGAGTTCCGGCACGACGGCCGCCCGATCGCCGCGCTCCAGTCGCTGCGGCCCGACGGCCGCGTGCTGTACGTGGGCACCTACAACAAGGTGCTGTTCCCCGGCCTGCGACTGGCGTACCTGATCCTGCCGGGCGACTGGACGCGGGCGTTCGCCGCGGCCCGCCGCGTGGCGAGCGGTTCGTGGTCGCCACTGCCCCAGGCGGTGCTCGCGGAGTTCATCGCGAGCGGGCGCTTCGCCACGTTCCTGCGGCAGGCGCGGCAGTTCTACGCCCGCTCGCGGGACCGCCTGGTGGACGCGATCCGCGACCACTGGGGCGACGCCGTCACGACGGGGCCGGCTTCCACCGGGCTCCACCTGGTCGCCGGCCTGCCCGAGCGCGCGGACGACGTCGCTCTCGCGCGGCGCGCGCGCGCCTGCGGCCTGTCGGCGGCGTCGTCCCGATGCCGTCTCGGCGGCATCCATC
>JBGAMH010000101.1:0-14838 GCA_044223135.1 Candidatus Eiseniibacteriota bacterium
GAGCCTGGTATGGCTGTCGATCGGCGTTCGAGACCTCGTCACGATCATCAGCTTCGACCTCGGGTCGAGCACGACGATCCTGGGCGTGTCGAACGGTCTGGGTGCCACGCTACGCGGCGTGGCTGATCCGCTGAGGCTCATGGACTGGGGAAACGGCGTGCTGACGATGGCCCCGTTGGCCGTGCTGCTGCCTCTCGCCTGGCCCCAGGTGCGCCGGGCCCCCCAGGCGCGCCTCACTGTTGCAGCCATCACTCCCTGGATCGTCGCCACGCTCCTCGCTCCGCCACTGACCGGTTGGTTTCGATACATGGACGGACTCGCGCCCCTCGGTCCGCTCGCGGCCATTGCTGCGTCTCTCGCATGCGCAAGCGGCCTCTCCGTCGACGGGCGGGCGACGCGTCGTGCACTCGCCGTTCTCGGAGTCGGTCTTGGCTTCTTCCCGGTCCTCTTGCCACTCATGGTGAACAGAAGTGACTCGCTCGCGTCCGCACGGGTGGTGGCCTATGCGACCGAGGCGCCCATGCGGCCGGCCATCGAGCGAACCGAGATCTGGGAATTCCTTGCGATGAAGGCCGCCTCCCGCGGACAACTCGACGACGCCGCATCGCACTACCGCCTAGCGGCGGAAGCGACGCCGGCCTACCGCCGTTTCGTTCAGTGGGGGCTGAGTTCCGCCGCTTCGGGTGATTGGCCACAAGCAGCGATCGCCTTCGCACACGCCGACAGTTCCTTGCCGGGCACGGCCGTGGTGGCGGCCGGGCTGGCCGCGAGCGCGTATGCACTTGGCGACTCGGCTGGCTTCGCCGATGCTCTCGACCGTCGACGCGTCATTCGACAGCTCCCGGAACAGGAGGTCGCATGGCATTCGGTGCGCATAGCCTTCCCTTCGCTTGCCGGTGCGATGCTGCACGTCGATTCGGTGCTCAGGGTGCAGCCGTGACCGCTTCAGGTTCGAACGCCTGCATGACATCGAGCAAGTTGTGAGGATTCGTCGGACGTTGTTCGCCAGGAGGACGCCACCGTGTGGGAGATCCTGAGGAAGCCGCTGCAGACCGGGGTGCTGTCGGGCCGGCCCGACGTGCCGCCGGCCGGGCTGCCCGCGGTGCCCACCGAAGCTCCCGGCGACATCGAGGTGATGGGCGAAGCGCTGCGCACCGAAGTGCAGCGGCTGTTCCACGGCTCGCTGCGCCTGCGTCACGTGCCGTGCGGCTCGTGCAACGCGTGCGAGAGCGAACTGCTCGCGCTGCTGGGGCCCTTCGCCGACGTGCAGCGGTTCGGCATCGACCTGGTGGCGTCGCCGCGCCACGCCGACGGCCTGCTGGTGACCGGTCCGGTGAGCCGGCACCTGGAAGAGGCGCTGCTCGTCACCGACGAGGCCACGCCGCGCCCGCGGCTGATCGTGGCCGTGGGCGACTGCGCGTGCGACGGCGGCTTCTGCGCCGGCTCGTTCGCCACGCGCCGCGGCGTGGGCGACGTGCTCAGCGTGGACGTGAAGATCCCCGGCTGCCCGCCCCGACCCGACGACATCGTGCGCGCCCTGCTGATGGCGATGGGACGCGAGCGCGTGAAGTCGGCGGTGGAAGCTCCAGCACCCGGAGCGACGGCGTCGAGCTGAGCCGCGGCGACCGACAGCGATCCCGCGCTCTACCGCACCACCACCACGCGCGCCGTGCGCACCTCGCCCGGGCGCGTGAGTCGCGCCAGCAGCACGCCGGGTGCGAACGCCACGTCGGGCGTCGGCGTCCACGCGTGGCGGCCCGCGCCCAGCGCGCCGACGTCGGCCGCAGCCACGCGGCGGCCCGACACGTCGAACAGCTCCAGCCGCGCGGGCGACGCATCGGGCAGCGTGAACGCCAGCCGCAGCGCGTGCGCGCGCGCCGGCTGCGGCTCGGCACCGTGCAGTGCGAACGCGAGCCCGGGCGCGGGGCCGGCATCCAGCACCACCGGCAGGTTCACCTGCGCGCCGTAGAGATCGGCCTCCGTCGGGATGCCGGCGCGGTAGTCGCGCCAGATCACGATCGCGCGATCGCCGAGCACGGGCACCACCACCGGATCGGTCTCGTTCCATCCCGCCGCCGTGGCGACGGGCTCGCCGTTCAGCCCCGGCGTGCTGCGGCCGTCGGCGAACACGCGCATCGCGCGGATGTCGGACTGGCCCGCCTCGGTGGTGCGCCACGCCAGCATCACGCTGCCATCGGCGAGCGCGGCGAGCGACGGCGTGTTCTGGTCGCCTGCCGCGGCCATGCGCGTGCCGCCCTCCACCCAGCCGGGCGCGGGCGAGCCGTCGGGCCGCAACCGCATCAGCCCCACGTCGTCGGTGGTGCCGCGATGATCGGTCCACGCGATGACGGCATCGCCGTTCGGCGCCACGGCCAGCCGTGGCCGCGACTGCAGCCCCGTGGCGGCGCACACGACGCGACCCGTGTCGGGCCAGCCCGGCATCGGCAATCCGTACAGGTCGAGCCGCGTCGCGTAGATGTCGCCCTGGTCGCGGCGCGTGTCGTACCACGTCACGTACACGCCGCCCGTGCCGTCGCCGAGCGCTTCCACCATGTCGGCGTCGCCGTGCTGGGTGCCCACGAGCCGGCCGAAGCCCGCGGGCTCCGGGTACGGCGTGGCGTACGGCGAGAAGTGCCGTACGAACAGGTCGACGCCGGTGAATGCGCTGTTCGGGTCGCGCGCGTTGCGCAGCACGTACACGCCGCCGGCGCCGTCGGACGCGAGCGCCGTCGTGCGCGTGTAGGGCAGGCCTCCCGACACGTCGAGCAGCGATCGCCACTCCGCCGGCAGCGATCCGTCGGCCGTCACCACCGTCATCTGCGCGCGGCTGAACGCCCCCGCGGGCCAGATCACGAACAGGCCTCCGTTCGCGGCAGGCGCCATCGAGGTGAACGAACCATCCGCCGGCTGCGTCTGGTTGTCGCTCAGCAGCAGCCCGCCTGCGCCCCACATCGGCGCGCCGTCTGCGCCCAACCGCTGCGCGCGCAGCTGCAGCCCCACGATGGCCCACGTCACGTAGGCGCCGCCGTCGGGCGCGGCGAGCAGCTTCGGCCACGCTTCGGCCAGCACCGTGCTCGCCAGCTGCAGCGCCGTGGGCGGCCAGCCCTGCACCACCTGCCCGTCGGCCTTGAGCCGGATCGCGTACACGTCGGCGTCGGTGGTGTTGCGCCCGTCCTTCCACGCCACGTACACGCCGTCGGCGCCGTCGGAAATGGCCGACACGTTGAGCTGGTCGCCGCCCGCGGTGCACACGGGAAAGGTCTGCGCGTGCACGACGGCGGACGCGAGCGCGAGCGCGGCCGCCAGCAGTGCGGTGAACGGGCGACGAGTCATGCGCAGCCTCCCCGGTGGGCTCGCGACGCGGATGGCGGCGCCGCGCATGCGACGCCCCCGCGGAAGTAGACCCCGCGGGGGCGCTGATGGCGAGGATGGAATGCGGGCGTTCGCGACGGCGCGACACGGCGCGATTGGCGGGGGTGAACGCGGGCGCCGGAACGATCGCGCGCGATCAGCGCGCGACGCGACGCGCGTGCGCCACGGGCCGTTTCGACCCGGCCCGCCCTAGCGCTTTCCGGCCGCCAGGTCGCGCAGGCGCTGTTCGCGGCGCTCCTCGCCGCGGCCCTTCACGTAACCCCACTGGTACACCAGCAGGATCGCGAGCACGTGCACCACCCACCAGCCCAGCTTCAGGAAGCCGATTCCCTCGGGAAGAGGCATGTGTCACTCCACTCGGTCGCGGGCGCCCAGGCTGCGCAGGAAATCGCGATCCGCCTCGAGCACCTCGTCCAGCCGGATCTCCTCCGGCTTCTGCCAGCGCACCGCGTGCACCTCGTCACTCGGTACGAACTCGAACGTGTCCAGCGTACAGCGCACGAACGTGATCTCCACGCTCGTGCCGTGCGGGTAGTCGTGCGTGTGCACGCCCAGCGTCTCGTGCGCGATCGAGGCCACACCCAGCTCCTCGCGGATCTCGCGCACCAGCGCCGTCTCGGGCGTCTCGCCGCGCTCCAGCTTGCCGCCGGGGAACTCCCACTGCAGTCCCAGCGGGCCGCCCGGCGGGCGCTGCGTCATCAGCAGGTCGGGCCCGTCGAACACCACCGCGGCCGCCACGCGCAGCCGCCGCCGCGGCGCGTCAGCCACGCGCCACCCGGTGCGCCAGCTCGCGCTCGAAGCGCAGCAGGTAGCGCCGGTCGCCGGCGTCGCGCGCAGCGATCGCCTCGCGCGCGCATTCCCACAGCAGGTGCGATTCGGCCGAGCTGAGCTGCGCCTTGCGCAGCGCGCGCGGCACGTGCAGGTAGCCGGGCGCGCTGTCGATCACGAGCGGCGAGCGCGCGAGCGCGAACAGGTCGCACGCGCGCTCGCCGCGCGGCACGAGCTGCCGCGCCTGCAGCAGGTGCGTGAACTCGTGCGCGATCGTGAACGTGCCGAGCTTGCGCGGGCGCACCCAGATGCCGGGGCGCTCGGGGTCGAGCGAGCCCCAGCCCAGCACGCCGCGCTTCTGCGCCAGACCCACGCGGATGGTGATGCCGTCCAGCTCGGGGAAGAACCGCCGCACGAACTCCACGGCTTCGAGGATGCGCGGCGCGTGCGGGGAGTTCGCCGCCAGGCGTGAGAACTGCCAGCGCGGGCGCTCGGGGCCGAGGTCGAACGCGAGCTGCTCCAGCAGCACCGGCGCGCGGCGCCGGCGGGGGCGCTTGCGGGTGTCGTTCGCCCTTCGCCGCGTCGCTCGACCGTCCGTGGTCGCGAGCAGCCTCTCGATGAACAGCGCAGCCCTGCGCAGCATGGCGCGGCAGTGTCGGGGATGGGTCGGCGCGGGTCAATGGGGGAAGCGACGTTCGGAGCAGGGCCCTGCACGCGTGATCAGGGGCGAGTCCACAGCGGGTCGCCGCAATCGCAGCCGAGGTACAAACGCTGCACGTCGGCGCCGATCGGGAACGAGACGTCGAGCCGGTGACGTCCGCTCGCCCCACGCTTCACGCGGACGCAAACGACGACCGCACGCGACGAGGGGGCGAACGACACGCGATCCACGGCGAACTGCTCGTCGGCGAGCAGGCCCCGGACCGAGACCTGATCGCCGTTCGCGCCTGGCTGCACCTGCACGGCCAGTTCTGCCCACTCCCGACGCTTCGTATCGTGAGCCCCGCCGTTGATCCAGCCGGGAACCTGCGTCGCCAGGCCGATGAAGAGGATGAACCCGAACAACAGCAGCAGCCCGTGAGCACCGCCACCCGCGTCGCCCGATGGCTGCACCTCCACGCTCGCCGCGTCCTTCGCCATGGCCGCTGCCGTCTTCGCCAGGACGACGGGATCCTCGAGCTTCCGGCGCGGCGTCCACTCCTGCTCCCCCTCGGAGTCCGTCGCATGCAGCCCGGCGTCGGTGCCCCAGACCTCGAAGTGCTTCCCGGCGACGTGGAAGTGGAACTCGCGAAGCAGTCCCGAGGGCGTCCGCTGCTCGATGCGTCCCTCGAGCGAGAGCCCTTCCCCGGACAGCGCCCCGACCAGCGCCTGTTCGAGGCGTTGGAGGAACTCATGGGTGTCCTGCTCGGAAGGCGGATCGCGTCGTTCGCGGCTCATGGGACCACCTCACCATTCGGAGGGAACACCCCGCGTTGTCGGCCCGTGGCCGTTCGGTCTGCAGCGCCGGCCACGCACACGACCGCACGGGCGAGTCGCCCCCACGCCCCGCGCCGGCCCGCCCCGCTTTACCTCGCCCGCCGGGTCGGCCATTCTCCCGCGCCTGCCATGGAAACCCGCCCGCACATCTCCGCCGTCGTTCCCGCCTACAACGAGATCGAGAGCCTGCCCCCGCTGTGGGACGAGCTGTCGCGCGCGCTGGAAGCGACCGGTCGGTCGTGGGAACTGCTGCTGGTGGACGACGGCAGCCGCGACGGCAGCGACCGCTGGATCCTCGACCTGGCGGCGCGCGATCCGCGCGTGCGACCGGTGCTGCTCGAGAAGAACGCGGGCCAGAGCGCGGCGCTCGCGGCGGGACTGTCGCGCGTGCGCGGCGAAGTGGTGGTCACGATGGACGCCGACCTGCAGAACGACCCGGCCGACCTGCCGCGCGTGCTGGCGGCGCTCGAACACGCCGACGTGGTGTCGGGCGTGCGCGCGGTGCGCAACGACTCGTTCGTGCGCCGCGTGTCGAGCCGCATCGCCAACGCCACGCGCCGCCGCGTGCTCGGCGATCCGATCACCGACATCGGCTGCTCGTTCAAGGCGTACCGCGCCGACGTGCTGGTGGGGCTGCCGATGTTCGTGGGCGTGCACCGATTCCTGCCGGCGCTGTGCGTGTTCCGCGGCGCCAGGCTGGTGGAGGTGGCGTTGTCGCACCGCGCGCGCGCGCACGGCGTGAGCAAGTACGGCGTGGGCAACCGGCTGTGGCGCGGCATCGCCGACCTGGTGGGCGTGCAGTGGCTGAAGAGTCGGCTGATCCGCTACCGCATCCGCGACGACCACCGCTGACGCGCCGCCCGCCGCCCTCCCCGCCGGCCAACCTCCGGCCGCCGGCGGCGCGAAACGCGCCACCGCGCCGCACCGCGACGCCCTGCCGCGCCCACGGTGTCAGCCCGACGCACTTTGCACGCTGGCCGGGCAACCCGTTCGCGCAAATGCGTTTCCGGGCGGGCATTTGGGCGATCCGGCCCGCCCGCCGGCCGTTGGCACCGGGCGTGCTGTGTCATCCCGCGTCGCACTGACGCGGCAGAAGCCGCACCGGTGCGATGCAGCAGACAACTGAATCGAGCACCCCGCGCGTCACACCTCGGGGCGAGTTCCGAACACCTCGGATACCGGAAATCGCCGTGAAGCGCCGCTCGCGTCGCACCGCCCCACGGTGCGACCAGCTCGACCGCCACAGGGCAAGGGATGCCCCTACGTCCCCGGCCCGCTCCCACGGCGGCTCGAGGCGGTCTTCCCGCACCCTTTCCCATCCCTGGCTGTTCATGCCGACACCGGCCGCTCGCTCCACGGCGCGCCCGGTCCGTGTCGGCCTCCCCCCGAAGCCTCACGCCCCCCCTCGGCGAAGAGCTTCACGTCGGCACGGACCCGGAACGCCGCGATGTGCGGGCGTCTCGAAGGCAGCTCCGTCCGTGCGTGGGTCGTCCGGACCCCTCGCCGGCCTCCCGCCGCGGCGGAGCGAACCTCGCCTCCTCCGGTGTGCCGCGTCGTGGGACCCCTCGCCCGCACGCGGCGCCGGAGAGGCGGAACCCCGCGACCTCCCTCCTGTCGCGCGCGTGTCAGGTCTCACTCCTCCCGCTGGAATCGATCACTTTCGGCTCGCGATGCGTCGAGCGTCCGGGGTAGGCTCCCCTGCGTTCCCCATCCACCGCCGTCCGTCGCTCAAGGAGGAGCCACGACGATGCGTCACCTCGCGCTGCTATCCGCGGCCGCCCTCGCGCTGTTCGTCCCAGTCTCGGCTTTCGCGCAGGCCCCCAACCTGTCGACTTCCATCACCGGCGTGGACGTGATGTCCGCCACCGTGATGCAGGAAGGGCAGAGTTCGTTCTCGGGCCTCGCGCTGCGTGCGCGCCTGAAGAGCCCCGAGCTGCTCGACAACGTCAGCATCATGCCCACCGTGGAGTACTGGCGGAACTCCAGCTCGGTGAGCACGTTCGGCATCAAGTCGATCCGGCGCGACGCCACGCTGGGCGTGGACGGGCGCTGGAACTTTCCCGCGTGGAATCACCTGAAGCCATACGCGGGCGCGGGCTTCGCGGCGCACTTCCTGAGCAACAAGGTGGACGCGCCGTCGCTGGGGCTGATCAACGCGAGCGACTCGGTGGTCAAGGGCGGGCTCGCGCTGCTCGGCGGCATGGACTGGGAGATGAACGGCCACCTGGGCAACATGCTGGAACTCAAGTACCACCACGTGGGCGGCTACCGTCAGTTGAAGATCAACTGGGGGCTCACCTGGACGATGTAGCGCCGGCCCGGCGCGAAGCGCGCGGATCGCGCGCGGCGCCGGACGCGGGGCGATGACTCGGCATCGCGTCGGGCGCAGCGGGCCCGGCCAGGGGCACATCAGGCCGCGCGCCTGAAACGGACACCCGGATCGCGAGATCCGGTGTGGGGCTCGTACGGGGACTGGTGCTGGGCACCGGTCCCCGCCCTTTTTTGGGGGGCACGGTCGGGGCCGGCGTGAGCCCGGGGACCGGATCGCCTAGACTTTCGCGGTCGATTTCCCACTGCCGCCCCGCCCCGACGGAGACTCACCATGCAATCCGCCCCCCTGCGCGCTCCGCTGCTGGCCAGCGCCGCGCTGCTGCTCGCGGCCCTCACCGCGATGCCCGCACTCGCCGCCATCACGATCGGCCCCGGCCCGGCCCGCGGCACCGACCGCGCGGGCGTCACCTGGTACGAGGACTTCCAGGACTGGACGCACGGCGACCTGAAGGCGCTCGACCGCGCCGGGCTCGACGACTCGATCTATCGCTTCAGCGACGGCTTCGACGACTCGCGCGACATCGTGGCGTTCTACGAGCGCGTGGAGAACGACAACGTCTACTTCCGCGTGGACCTGTACGACCTCGCGCTGGGCGCCGAGAACGGCAACCTCGACGTGTACGTGGCGGTGGACTGCGCCGCCGGCGGGCAGCCGTGGTTCCCTGATTTCACGAACTGCCAGACCGACCGGCCGTGGGACGTGTGCGTGTGCGTGTACAACTCGGGCACGGTCGCGGGCACGAACTTCCGGCTCTACGACCAGAACTTCAACCAGCCGTGGAACGGCTCGTACCTGGGCTCGTACTTCAACTCGCAGCTCGACGCGGTGGAGTTCGGCATCCGCCGCCAGGTGCTGATCGACGCCGGCTGGAACGGCACGAGCCCGCTCGCCTGCCAGGTGTTCACCACCAAGGACGGCGCGGGCACCAGCTGCGGCGCCTCGGGCAGCAAGCTCACCGACGCGATCCAGGACTCCGACCGCGGCTGCGCCGACGGCGTGCTGAACGGCGCGGCCATCGGCACTGACTCGCCGGGCGTCGTCTACTACGCGTCGGTCGCGCACGGGAACCAGTCGGTGAACCAGGCCGACGACATTGGCGCGCATATCTACGACCCGCAGGCGAACACCGGCATCAGCGGCGGCTGCGGCTTCGCGCGCACGCTCGACACGCACGAGATCTTCCGCGTGCCGCTGAACATCCACCCCAGCGGCACGCTCACGACCGCGGCGCTGTGGGCGAAGCGCCCCGGCGGCGCGGCCGACCCGCAGGATGGGCCCAGCTTCCTCGCGCGCGTGCGGCAGTTCGTGAACGACCCGGTGAAGGGTTCGCTGATCGGCGGCGTGTTCGCGGAGCACATCCTGCCGTACTACGAAGGCCCGGTGAACGCGCGTTCGATCGCCGTGACCGACAGCCTGAACCAGGTGGTGTACGGCGTCAGCGCCGCGGCCGCAAAGGTGATGCACGTGCCGGAGCGCGTGATCCGCTCGCAGAGCACGAACCTGTCGCCGCTCGACGGCCACACGTTCGAGGACATCGCGGCGAGCCCCTACCAGGCGACGTACCTCGACGAGGTGACGCACCTGCACTGGTGGTTCTACTCCGGCGAGTCGTGCACGCCCGACCAGGGCTACCGGCACAAGGTGCACAAGATCAACGGCGTCTACTGCTTCGCGATCAACGACCGCGAGGACCAGGGCAAGTTCGGCAACCACGACGGCGGCGCGGTGATGGACACGCGCTACAGCCTGCTGCAGAAGGCACTGTTCGGCGGCTCGAGCGAGATCGTGCTGGTGTTCGACGACTGGGAGGCGCTCGCCGGCAAGTCGTTCGACGCCACCAGCGGCAACAGCCTGCCGAACAACAACCCGAACCAGTACCACAACACCATCCGCTGGCTCGCGAACCACCCGTGGATCCAGGTCTCGAACCTGCGCGACCTGCTCACGCTGGCGGTGAACAACCCCGCGGCGTTCGTGATCGACCACGGATACCGCTACGACCTCGGCGTGCAGACGTACGAGTGGCTCAAGCACGCGAGCGAGGACTCGTACAACTACTGGTACTACAACAGCAATGCCGGCTTCGGCGGCAACGAGCAGAACTTCTACGACCTGGTGCCCGTGATCAGCGGGCCGCAGGGCGACTACCACGCGCGCGGCGCCACGCCGGCCAGCGACGGCCCGCCGCTGCCCAGTGGCAAGAAGCACGGCGACCTGAACTCGCCGGGCACGCTCATGTACGACACGTGGGCGCTGCTGCAGGCCGCGCCGCGCAACCGGCTGCGCGAGCTGGGCGAGTGGTCGTACCTCGCGATGATCTACGAGACCGCGTGGCACGAGGAGGACGCGCTCGACTACAGCGACTCCAACTGCTACGGCGCGTGGTACCACCCCGACGCGTCGTGGGACGGCGTCAACACGTGGGCGCTGCGGCTGCAGAACCACGTGCGCAACGCCGGCGTCTACGCGTACGCGGCGCAGTGGGCCGACTCCGTGCGCCGCGGCCTGTGGCCCGCCGGCCTCGCGGTGACGCGCGCCGCCGACCTCGACCAGGACGGCGAGGCCGAGTACGTGATCGCCACCACGAAGGCGTACGCGGTGTTCGAGAAGTGGGGCGGGCGCGGCGTGCTCGCGTGCGTGTGGAACCCCGCGCGCCAGGACGCGGACGTCGTGATCGGCGCGCCGATCGTGAACCCGTCGGCGCCCGGCGAGGAGGAATACACCGGCCAGCCGGCCAACCGCTGCTCGGCGTTCAAGGACATGAACGGCGGCACGTACGCGGACGCCGCCTACGTCGCGACGGCGTGGGTGAACCCGGTCTCGAGCAGCACCGGACGCGGGTGGACGTTCACGAGCCCCGACGGCAAGGTGAGCAAGTCGGTCGAGATGGCGCTGGACGGTTCGGACCTGTTCGCGAGCTACACCGAGACCGTGAGCGGTCCGCTGTTCCTGCGCATCGGCCTGTCACCGAATCCGCTCGATCTCATCCACTCGGGCCAGGCCCACCTCGCGAGCGCGCTGCTCGGCGACCGCTATCGGCTGCGCAACACGCTCGGCGGCGGCGCGCAGATCGAGTGGCCCGGCGGCGTCGCGTTCAACGCCGCTCCGAGCTGGTCCGGCGCCGACCGCCGCAACCTCGCGCAGACGGAGGAGGTCGAGCTGTCGGGCGACGGCGCGTTCACGGTGACCGTGAAGTTGCGCCCCGACACGGCCTTCACCACGACGGTCGTGGGCGCCCCGCCCGCCACCCCGCGATCGCTCGCGCTGCGCCTGGGCCCCTCGCCCGTGCGCGCCGGCCACGCGGCCACGCTGGCGTTCGCGCTGCCGGCGGCCGCCGACGTGCGCGTGGACGTGCTCGACGCCTCGGGCCGCCGCGTGCGAGGCGAGTCGCTCGGGGTGCGCGCCGCCGGCGAGCACGCGTGGACGCTGGCCGCGACGGACGGCGACGGCCGCGCGCTCGCGCCCGGGCTCTACTTCGTGCGCCTGGCCGCCGGCCGCGATCGGCACGAGGCGCGCTGGGTGGTGCTGGAATGAGCGGACGCGCGGAACGAGCGATCGAGGAGCGTCCCGCTCACGTCGCGAGCTTGGCCGCCACGAGCTTCACCACGGCGGCCACCTCGCTGGACTTCGTGAGCGTGAGCCGCAGCCCGCGGCCTTCCGCGTAACGCGGGGCCTCCTCGATCGCCCTCCGCACCGCCGCGGGCAGCACGCCGCGCGTGGCTCGCTCGACCGCCTTCTCGCCCAGCACCACGCCCACGAGGATCCGTCGCGCCTGCGGCGTGAGGTACAGCACCACGCGCTCGCCGCGGACGAGCCGCATGCTCCAGCCGAACTTCGCGCCCCCGAACGACCAGCGCTCCTCGATCGGCGGGTGCGCTTCGCGGACACGCGCCACCAGCGCCGACCAGGCGGCCTGCGCCGGGCCGAGCACGCGCGCGAGTTCGGCGGCACCGGGGGCCCGCGCACGATCTTCGAATGCACTGAGCACCATGCGCGCAGGCTAGCGGAAGCCGACCTCCGGTCGACAGGGCCCGCTCCCCGTCCGGAGTGCGCGACCGTCGCCGGCCCCGAGGCGGCGCGTACCCGCCTCGTCGCCGGCATTTCGCCGCGGTCGGCCGCGCGCCGCGCCGCCCCGCTTGCGGTGGGCCCCGGAACATGAGAAATCGCACGCAGCCGTCCCCACGACGTGCCGATACTGGTCCGTCCCACGTTCCTCCGCGCCCGCGCCCGCCTGGTTCCCGACCTGCCGCCCCCGCGCCGGACGCCAACTTCCACACCACGGAGACTCCCGGCCATGCAGAAGTTGCTTCGCACGGCGCTCGCCGCCGCCGTCGTGTCGCTCTGGGCTTTCTCGTCGCACGCCGCCACGCCCGCCTGGACGTTCAAGGGCGGGGAGATCCAGTTCCAGCGCATCACCCCGCTGGGCACGCTGCTGGTGAGCCACGCGAACGGGCTGACGGTGCTCGATCCCGCCACCGGCAAGCCGCTCTGGGAGCGCGCGGAGCTGAAGAAGTTCAAGGAGTGCAACTACGACGAGATCGAGAACACGCCGTACGGCCTGCTGGACGGCAAGCAGTTCGAGGTGATCGACCTGCAGACGGGCAAGACGCAGTGGGACTCGTCGAAGCTGCCGTTCAAGAACAGCAGCGGCCAGTTCCAGGTGGCGCACAAGCGCCTGCTCGTGGTGTTCGGCATGGTGCGCGCGGGCGCCAAGCCCACGGTGGTGGCCCTCGACACCGAGACCGGCCAGGTCAAGTGGCAGCAGGACAAGTTGTTCGACAAGCCGCTGCGGCTGCTCGAAGTGAAGGGCAGCGGCAAGGTGTTCAAGCGCTTCTCGGTGGCCGGCAACCAGCCGCCCGCGTTCCCGGACGAGAACAGCATGGTGCTGTGGCTCACCGAGGACGGCCCCACGTGCATCGACCTGGGCACCGGCGAGCGCAAGTGGGTGTGCACCGGGCTCAAGGGCAAGACGCCGGCCGCGCTGCGCGACGGCTTCTGCAGCATGTGGGCGCGCGAGGGCGTGATCTACGTGCCGTACGAGAAGAGCATCCAGGCGATCGACGCGAAGACCGGCGCGCTGCTGTGGGCCAAGGAGAAGGACTTCCGCGGCCGCCCCGTGCAGATGGCGATGGCCCCGGCCGGGCTCGTCGTGCGCGGCGCGCCGTACGCGAAGGAGGACGGCAAGCCCGCCGGCAAGCCGTTCATCGACTGCCTGAATCCGAAGACGGGCGAGTCGGTGTGGCCCAAGCCGTTCAAGGACCTCGAGGACGCCACGTCGTTCGACATGAAGGGCGACCACCTCTACATCTGCGCCGACGGCGAGATGCACCAGGTGAGCCTGGGCAACGGCTCCGACCAGATCCTCGCGAAGTTCAAGTTCAAGGAGCACGAAGTGCCGAGCGACCTGGAGTTGCTCGATGACGGTGGCTTCCTGCTGTCGTCGAACCAGACCATCCTGAGGCTGGACTCGGCCGGCAAGGAGCAGGCGCGCGCGTACTACGAGGCTCCCAGCCTGAGCGGCTGGGTGAAGCTCGGCGTGGGGCTGCTCACCGCCGCCGTCAACGCGGCCGCCGCGGGCTCGGCGTACGATCGCGCCCAGCGCACGGGCATGGACCAGACCTACTACCTCGCCTCCAATCCCACGCTCGGCAAGCGCTTCCGGGCCACGCAGATGTCGCGCGCCTTCCAGTACATCCTCACCAGCGTCGAAGAGGGCGGAAAGAAGAAGGCGGGCATCGTGCGCGTGGACCGCATGACCGGCAAGGTCACGTCGAGCGTGCAGCTGAACGAGAAGGAGCCGCAGTACGAGGTGGACGAGGTCGAGTCGCTGCTCTACTTCCTGGAAGGCGACGACACGATCGAGGCGTACAAGATGTGACGACGCCTCCCGGTGGCGCGAAGGGCCCGGGCCGACACGGCACCGGGCCCTTCGTGTGCCCGGTGCGGCGCGGGCGTGGTATCCCTCCCGTCCCCGCGTGCCGCACACCAATCCGGAGACGCGTCGTCCATGCTCTTCCTGGTCATCGAGCACTACCGCAACGGCGATCCCGTTCCCGTGTACCGGCGCTTCCGGGACCACGGCCGGCTCGCGTCCGACGACCTGAAGTACGTGAACAGCTGGGTCTCGCCCGACCTGAAGCACTGCTGGCAGATCATGGAGTGCTCCGACCGCGCGAGCCTGGACGCGTGGATCGCGCGGTGGAGCGACCTCGTGGAGTTCGAGGTGATCCCGGTGATCACGTCCCCCGAGGCCGCCGCCGCGGTGGCGCCGAGGCTGTAGGCCCGCGCCGGAGCACCCCGGTCGGTTTTCGCGAACCGGGCCGGGCCGTGCGTGGTAACACTCCACGAACGCCCGGAGCCCGCTCCACCCCCGCACGGAGATCGCCCATGAAGACCGCCTCGATTCGCGCCCTCGGCTTCTTCCTGCCCACCGCCTTCGTGGTGACGGCCCTGCACGTGGCGCGGGACGGCAGCGCCGGCGAGTGGCTCGACGGCCTCGCCTCGAGCGCATGGTTCGCGCTGGTGTTCCTGGCCGGTGCGCTCACCGTGGCGTGGATCGGTCGCCGGGCCGACGCGACGGCCACGGTGTCCGCCGCGCGGGCGGTCGCTTCCGGTCTCGCGCTCGGGTGCGTGACCTGGGTGCTGGTGTGGGCGTTCTGGGCGCTGCCCGTCACGCAGCCGCTGCGTGAGCACGCGCTGCTGGTGAACTCGCTCGCGATGCTCGCGGCCGCGCTGGCGGGCCTGCGCATCGCCCGGAGCCGGCACACCGCCCTCGCCTGAAGCACGGCGGGCGGCGGCCGCACGGCCACCGCCCGCGTCACCCGGCTCCGAAGCGTCAGCGCAGGCGAACCGCCTGGCGGGTCAGGAGGCGACCCTCGACGTTCGCCCGC